>NZ_ASPX01000079.1:0-83043 GCF_000517965.1 Paenibacillus sp. FSL R7-277 | reverse complement strand
CGTGGCGGATACGGCAACCTTTGCCTTCAAGCTAGTTGTGGACCCGGTCAAAACCACCACAGAAATGAAGCAGCAAGCGCAATATCTGATTGACCATCCCGAAGTACTGGTGGAAGCGGCGAAGATGGCGTATCATCAGTTTGACGAGGGCACCCCGGAAGAGAAGGCGAGAATGCTGGGCTCGGTTGCATCGATTCTGGTCCCCGGATTCCAGGTCACCAAAGCAGGCAAAGTGGGGAAAGTCCTAGGCGAGGTAGAAGACGCCGTCAGCCAAGCGGCGAAGGATGCCCTGCAAGGGATCAAGCAGAAGCTCCCGAATCTGGGTCCAGTAGTGCAGACGCCGGAAGGGTTTGTTTTCAAGATAGGGGAGATCCCCGATACGCCAGCCTTGCCGAAGACACCGGTGCAGCAGCGGTATATGGATGGGTTGGAGGGTGGGGGCGGTAGAGTTGAGGGGACGGATAATTCTAATAGTATTGTTAAAATATTTAAGGACGGAAATAAAACAAATTATAAGAACCCTGCTGGGAATGAGCTATCGTGGACTGATCAGCATCCTAGAAGTATTAATAATGATATTGATGCTAAGTTAAACAGTTCAGACCCGGGTAAGGCTACCGAGGCTAAAGTAGCTTCTTTTGTAAGAGAAAATAAGGAAGTCACAGGGTTTGGACAGCAAGTTAAAAAGGCAGATAATAGTTTAGCTGGTGATTTAGATGTTGTTACTAAAGATGAGATTATTGAAGTTAAAAAATCAATAAAGGCAATAACAGATGTAGAACAGTTTGATAAATATATAAACCCAAATAACGGTAGTTATTTCAATCCCGGTCAGAAGAAAGTTATTTTGTATATTGACAAACCATTGACAAACTTACATCCAAATGATTTAAAAAAATTACAGGAGATTAAATCTAAGGGCGTTACTATTGTTAATTCCCTGGATGAACTTAAGGAGGCGTTAAAATAAAATGGGTACTTCGGCAGTTATTTTGACACTAAAAGAAGAATATTCACCTGAGAAATTGTTATCAGATACAATAGTCTCAGTATTCCATGCTAATGCAACTCTGTATTTTCATAATAATAAAAATTATTCGGATAATGGGGAATTTTCGTATACTACACTGAACATTAATAACAATTCATTTGCAGAGAAAAGTGAACAATCATTTATTTTTTCAGTTCACGCTATTAACAGTCCAAGTATTGATTTTTACTATCATGAAGATTTGAAACTGGATTCTAATTTATCATTATGTCAAGTTGGTCATATTGAAGATATTTATGGTGTTCAAAAATTAATTTTTAATTTTATTTATGAATACCTCAGATTGAATCCTGACAATTACTTTTGGGTTACAGATTATGATTGGGTTTATAGCTGGGGGGACATGAAAAAAATGAAATCTTTACCATATGATCCGGATTGGTGTTATATAGATCCAAGGTTGATTGATTTACCTTGAAATATTCTGCCACCTAGTATTTTCCCAGATGGCTTGGGGTTTATAGAGTAAATACAACAAGACGAAGATAAGAAATGCTACTTGATACCAAGGAAATTAGGCATAATAAAGAAATCAATCACGCTAATAACGCTTTTAAGTTCCATAGTACAGGTCAATTATGGTCAGAATCTGCCATAGTTGATCTTTTTTTATTCTTGGCTAATCTCAATGATCAGTTTCATAGAATCACCTATCTTTTCCGTAGAAATAGCTCTTAAAGAGTGCTCTGCATTAAACCTATAATGAGTGTGTATTGCAGCGAGGGGAGGGTGGGCTGAGTTATTCTTCGATTTTGTAATTGTTGTAATCGCTATCATTAGAGGGCTGTGAATATCACTGTGTGTTGTTCCACATCAGATTAAGGAGGAATAGAATGCGTAACAAGTCTGTTACATGGTCGCTTGTAATTACGCTGCTCATCTCAACGCTATTCATGGCGGCTGGACCGCTTAACCGTTCGTCGGCTGCTGGCGGAGCGAATCTGGCACTTAACAAAACCATTACCGCCAGCGGGCAATCCCAGAATTATACGCCGGATAACGTTAAGGACAGTAATCAGAATACGTATTGGGAGAGCGCAAATGATGCTTTTCCCCAGTGGATTCAGGTCGATCTGGGTACGCTCACCAGTATAGACCAGCTTGTGCTGAAGCTTCCGGCAAGCTGGGAGACCAGGACGCAGACGCTGGCTGTTCAGGGAAGTACGAACGGCTCTACCTTCACAGATATCGTTGCTTCGGCCGCATATGTCTTCAACCCTGCGGTGGGGAACAACAGTGTCACGGTGAACTTCAATGCTGCCAGCACACGTTATGTCCGTCTGCTGTTCAGTGCGAATACGGCCTGGCCTGCGGGCCAGTTGTCCGAGCTTGAAATCTACGGTACCAGCACCCCAACCTCTGCCCCTACAGCCAGCCCTACTGCATCACCGGTTCCAGCGGGCACCTATGAAGCAGAGGCTGCTGCATTATCCGGCGGAGCGCAAGTGAACACGGACCATGCCGGATACTCCGGCACAGGCTTTGTGGACAACTATCTGGCCCAAGGTCCGGCCACCACCTTCACGGTAAATGTGCCTGCGGCGGGTACACGGAACGTTACACTGAAGTATGCCAATGCAAGCGGAAGCGACAAGACGATCAGTATCTACGTGAACGGAGTTAAGCAGCGCCAGACCACCTTGCCTAACCTGGCGAACTGGGACACCTGGAGTACGAAGGCTGAAGCACTCCCGCTGAATGCTGGCAGTAACAGCATTGCTTACAAATACGATGCAGGGGATACGGGCAATGTCAATTTGGATCTAATTACGGTAGCGGCTGCAATCATCGCCACGCCCGTACCTTCACCTACAGTAGCTCCAACAACTGCCCCTACACCAACGCCAACGCCGGTAACTACCCCTGCCCCTACAGCTACGGTGGCACCAACTTCCGCACCAACACCAGCACCGACAGCAACACCGGTGCCTACACCAACGGTGTCCCCTGGAGGGAACATCGCCATTGGTAAGGCGATCAGCGCCTCCTCCAGCACGCAGAATTTCGTTGCCGCGAATGCGAACGACAATAACACGGCAACTTACTGGGAAGGCAGCGGGAATCCAAGCGCCCTTACGCTCGACCTTGGAGCCAATCATTCGATCACTTCGATTGTGCTGAAGCTGAATCCGGCAGCCGAATGGGCGGCCCGGACCCAGAACATTCAAGTGCTCGGACACAATCAGAATACGACAACCTTCAGTAGCCTCGTTTCAGCTCAGACCTATACCTTCAATCCGGCTTCGGGCAACACGGTGACCATTCCCGTGACGGCAACCGTTAAGCGGCTTCAGCTTGCTATCGCCGCCAATTCCGGTGCACCAGCCGGACAGATCGCTGAATTCCAGGTATTCGGCACACCGGCAGCGAACCCGGATCTTACGATTACAGGCATGAGCTGGACTCCTGCTTCTCCGGTGGAGACAGGCAGTGTAACTCTGAATGCAACGGTAAAAAACATTGGCAATGCCGTAGCGGCTGCCACCACTGTCAATTTCTACTTGAACAACGAGCTGGCGGGTTCGGCACCCGTTGCGGCTTTGGCTGCAGGGGCTTCAGCTACAGTCTCCTTGAATGCCGGAACGCTAACAGCCGGAACTTATCCGCTTAGTGCCAAGGTAGATGAAGCGGGCCAGATTATTGAGCAGAACGAAAGCAACAACAGCTATACGAATTCTTCGCCGCTGGTAATTGCTCCAGTCTCCAGCTCCGACCTTGTCGGGACGACTTCCTGGTCACCGGGGACACCGGCTGCGGGAAACAATGTATCTTTCACAGTTAATGTCAAGAATCAGGGCAATGTTGCCTCCGCAGGCGGCGCCCATGGCATCACAGTAGCCCTGAAGAACGCCGCAGGCTCAACCGTGCAGACCTTTACCGGCTCCTACACCGGCGTAATTGCTGCCGGGGCTTCTGTCAATGTGTCGCTTCCCGGTACCTGGAGTGCAGTGAACGGAAATTATACGGTCATTACAACTATTGCCGCAGATGCCAATGAGGTAACAACCAAGCAGGCCAACAACGTGAACACTGTGAATCTGGTCGTATATGCTTTGCGCGGAGCAAGCGTTCCCTACAGCCGGTATGATACACAAGATGCGACCCGCGGAGGAGCTGCGGTGGTGAAGTCCGCTCCCAATTTCGATCAGACGCTGATTGCCTCCGAAGCTTCGGGACAGAGTTATGTGGCTTTACCTTCTAACGGAGCTTATGCACAGTGGACAGTGAGAGCGGGGCAAGGCGGTGCCGGAGTCACCATGAGATTCACGATGCCGGATTCGGCAGACGGAATGGGTCTCACCGGTGCGCTTGACGTATATGTGAATGGAACCAAGGCTAAGACCATTCCGCTCACCTCCTATTATGCCTGGCAATACTTTTCTGGAGATCAGCCGGGTGATGCGCCAAGTGCTGGACGTCCGCTATTCCGGTTCGATGAAGTTCACTGGAAGATGGACACCCCTCTGCAGCCCGGAGACACCATCCGTATCCAGAAGAACAACGGAGACAGTCTTGAATACGGGGTGGATTTTCTGGAGATTGAACCTGTACCGGCAGCCATCGCCCGTCCGGCCAATGCTATATCAGTGACTGAATATGGTGCGGTTGCTAATGACGGACAGGACGACCTGGCCGCCTTCAACAGTGCGGTTACAGCCGCCGTCTCCAGCGGGAAATCACTCTACATTCCAGCTGGAACTTTTAATCTGAGCAGCATGTGGGTCATTGGTTCGGCCAGCAACATGATCAACAACATTACAATTACAGGTGCAGGCTATTGGCACACCAATCTGCAATTTACGAATCCCAATGCGGCTGGCGGGGGCATCTCCTTCCGCGTCCAAGGCAAGCTGGATTTCAGCAACTTGTATATGAACTCGAATCTGCGGTCCCGCTACAACCAGAATGCCATCTACAAAGGCCTGATGGATAACTTCGGCAACAATTCGGTCATCCATGACGTATGGATTGAGCATTTTGAATGCGGTATGTGGGTGGGGGATTATGCGCGGACACCGGCGATTTTTGCGAACAATCTGCTTGTAGAGAACAGCCGCATCCGCAACAATCTGGCAGACGGCATCAACTTCTCCCAGGGGACCAGCAATTCTACTGTCCGCAATACCAATGTGCGCAATAACGGGGACGACGGACTGGCTGTCTGGCCGAGCAATACGTTCGGGGCGCCGGATGGGGTGAATAACACCTTTTCGTATAATACAATTGAGAATAACTGGCGTGCCGGCGCTATCGGCATCTTCGGGGGCAGCGGTCACAAGGCGGATCACAACTACATTATCGACACGGTGGGCGGCTCCGGTATCCGGCTGAATACGACCTTCCCGGGGGCGCATTTCAACAGCAATACGGGGATGATTTTCTCGGATACGACGATCATTAACAGCGGCACCAGCCGTGACTTGTATGACGGGGAACGCGGCGCAATTGATCTCGAAGCTTCGAGTGACCCGATCAAGAACGTTACCTTCACCAACATCGACATCATCAACACCCAGCGCGATGCGATCCAATTCGGATACGGCGGCGGCTTCTCAGGTATCGTATTTAACAACATTAACGTTAACGGCACCGGTCTCGATGGAGTAACCACTTCACGATTCTCCGGTGCCCATAAGGGAGCGGCCATCTACACGTATACCGGCAACGGCTCGGCGACCTTCAACAACCTGACGACCAGCAATATTGCGTATCCAAGCTTGTATTTCATTCAGAGCGGGTTTGGGCTGTTGATTCAGTAGCCTAGAGATAGACAGGGGAGGGGCCTAAGTGGCTCCTCTTTTTGTGTAATCTTTTCATAGTAATTTCATATTTGCTTTCGATCTTTTGCGACAGCATTACAGCATCTCTGCATGTTATTCTATTCATTAAGTACATAATGACTTTACAAAGGGGAAACGTTGATGAAAAGGTTGCTTTATATCATTTTGGCAGTAGGTTTAATGATGAGTGTAACGCTCACGGGAGGGGCAGGTACTTCATCTGCTGCACAAGCTAATAAGGTATTGCGTATCGGTCTGGGAAGTCTTCCTGATCAGCTTGATCCGGCAGCAGCTGCGGATGACAGCACAGTGACGGTTCTCAAATGCTTATTTGAAGGACTGGTCCGGTTGAATGCGTCTGGTCAGGCCGTTCCGGCAATAGCAAAATCATGGACCCTCTCGAAGGATGGCAGAACGTATACCTTTGCGCTTCGCGGGGATGCGAAATGGAGCAACGGGCAGCAGGTGTTGGCCTCGGACTTCGAGTATGCGTGGAAGCGGGCGCTGGCTCCGGAAGCCAAGAATGTCTACGCTTTTAATATGTACATGATTAATAATGCGCAGAACTACAACGAGGGACTTCTGAAGGATACCTCCAAAATCGGCGTAAAGGCGTTGAATAACACCACACTACAGGTCACATTAAAGGAGAAAACCTCCTATTTCATCCAACTGCTCGCAGAGAGTATCTATTTTCCGGTGTACGCTAAGACTGCGAAGGCTAACAACCAATGGGCAACAGACCTTAAGTCTATGGTAACCAATGGTCCCTTCAAGCTCAAGACATGGAAGAGTAATGAGATTTCTATAGTTAAAAACCCTGCTTATTATGCGGCCCAAGAAATTAAGCTGCCGGAGGTACGTCTTCTGCTGCCTGAGAATCCGACAGTCGCTTATATGAACAAGGAGGTTGACTGGGTTGGAGGCGGAGGGGTGGAATCAGTGGATTATACATCCTTAGATAGCGCATCTTACCGCGACCTGCATGAAGGGTCGTATGCTTCCACCTATTTTTATCAATTCAATCTGACTAAGCCGCCGTTTGACAATCTGAAGATCCGCCAGGCATTGGCGATGGCGATTGACCGCGAAGCCTTGCGTTACGGCAATCCGGCGTTTGGATTTGTGCCGCCAAGTATTCATGGGACCCAGTTGAATTTCCGCACAGAGATGTCGGACAAGATGTACTTTCATGAGGATGTGGCGGCGGCCAAGCAATTACTGAAGGAAGGCATGAGAGAAGCGGGACTCACCAAGTTCCCCAGCTTCACTATTATCGTGAATGAATATATCAATCATGACGTTATCGCAAGTAAAGTGATCAAGGACTGGCAAAAGAACTTAGGCATTGAAGCAAGTGTAGAAATCCAAAGCTTCGAGGAACTGCTGGATAATCGTATACATCAGAAATATGCTATAGCAAGAGCGGGATGGAGCGCTGATTTCAATGATCCGGCCTCGATGCTGGAGCTGTTCAGTTCACAGAATGTCTCCAATGATACAGGGTGGAGCAGTACAGTGTATGACCGTTATATGCAGCAAGCCCGGCAGGCGGCCGACCCCGGCACGCGTATGCAGATCTATGCCACGGCCGAACAGCTGCTCATGGATCAAATGGCAGTTATTCCGCTGTTTTACACTGTGACTGATTATTTGAGTCATCCGAATATCAAAAATGTATATGTTGACTACGACGGGTCCATAGCTTTCACAAGAGGCTCGTGGCGGTAAAAAGCGTTTAGAATATAAGGATCAGGAAGTCATGAGCAGATTGCTGCTTGTGGCTTCTTTCTTTTGGCCCGGAAGCTCTTCACCAATCGTTCAAAATCAAGCCGTGTCCGTACAGACAACAGCGCATATCTATGTTAATATACGTTGTGAATGAATATAAAATAATTCATTCATAATCTGGGCTGGTATCAAGAGAACTACTATTTTGCATTCTATTCTGGAGGGACTATCATGAAGAAGGTCATCGCAATCATCGGCAATCAGCAGAAGAACAATACGTACAGAGCGGTCCGTGAGTTTGAAGCACAGCTCCGAACCTACGGGGAGATTGAGTTTGAGTATATTTTCCTCAAGGACTATAGGCTGGAGTTCTGCCGGGGCTGCAAAACCTGTTTCAGTAAGGGCGAAGAATATTGTCCGCTCAAAGATGACCGGGATGTGCTGATCGAGAAGCTGGAGCGTGCGGACGGTGTGATTATGGCGACTCCCAATTACGCCTTCCATGTCTCGGCATCGATGAAGAATCTGCTGGACCGGCTGGCGTATGTGTTCCATCGGCCGCAGTTCTTTGGCAAGACGTATACGTCGATCGTCAATCAGGGGATTCACGGCGGGAATGCGATTGTCAAATATCTTAGCAGCATGGGAGAGAATCTGGGTTTCCAGGTTACCCAAGGGTGTGTGCTTAGTACGATGGAGCCAGTTACCCCGGCAGCCGCGCAGAAGAATGCAGTGAGAATCCGCAAGTCTGCGGCCCGCTTCTACAAAGGACTGATGCGTCCGGCACCGCCGGCTCCCACATTGTTCCGCTTGCTGATGTTCCGGCTGTCCCGGACCAGTATTCAGCATATGCTGGATGAGCGGTCAAAAGATTACCGGCATTACCAGGCTAACGGCTGGTTTGAAGCGGCGTATTATTATCCGGTCTCTCTGGGTCCTGTCAAAAGTTTGGCTGGACATCTGTTTGACAGAATCGGTAAAAGAATGGCTAAACGCGCTTAATAATGAATGAACTTAAATATATTCATTCATAACCAGGAGGGTCAACATGAAAAAGAAGTGGAAACGCAACCTGCTGCTGGTGTGCCTAACCGTGATTCTCGTGGGACTAATCGGCTCAGGCGCGGCATTGCTGTATACAGAAAAAGAGCGCCGTGAAGCGCGAAACGTAGAGATCGATCAAGTGAACTTCAACAAGCTGCATGCAGGTGAGTATACAGGTGAATATGCTGGCGGAATGTATAAATGGAGGGCGAATATGGTGCTGGTTACCGTCACAGCGCACAAAGTTACAGCGATCCAGCTCCTGGAGCATGCGGAGAATCAGCCTGCGGCGTCGGCAGATGAATTGTTCGGCAGAGTGATCCAGGCTCAATCGCTTCAGGTAGACAGCATCAGCGGTGCGACGCTTACAAGCAAAGCCTATCTCAAGGCCATAGAGAATGCCCTTCACAAGAGCGTTGAAATGTAACAAATATTTTGCAATACTAGCAATACCATTATGTGATCCTTACGCGAAAAAGAAACCAAAGGAGCAACATCCATATGCATACTGACTCATTATCCGCCATCGCGGCGGGATACCGCCATTCTGTTCTGCTCTTGCCGGACGGAACCGCGCGGGCTTGCGGCGAAAATACATACGGGCAATGCGAGGTAAGCGGCTGGCGTAATATAATTGCGGTTGCAGCGGGCAATGCTCATACAGGGAATTCGCATACAGTAGGGCTAAGATCGGATGGAACGGTGATCGCTGCAGGCTGGAATAAGCATGATCAATGTAACGTGGGCGAATGGCACGATATCGTTGCGGTTGCAGCAGGCTGGCGGCGTACGGTCGGGTTGAGGGCAGACGGAACAGTGGTCGCTGCGGGAAGAAACAACGAAGGTCAATGTGAGGTCAGTGGCTGGGCGGATATCGTTGCGGTTACCGCAGGAGACTGGCACACGGTTGGACTTAAGGCCGATGGTACGGCTATTACAGCGGGGAACAACCGCTATGGGCAGCGGAATGTGAATGGCTGGCAGGAGCTGACGATGATCGCAGCGGGTTATCTTCATACGACCGGTCTTAGAGCAGACGGCACAGTAGAAGCTACAGGTCTGAATAAGCGCGGACAAGGTGAAGTAGGCGGCTGGCGCAAGATTAAGGCCATCGCGGCTGGCAGTCATCATACGGTAGGCCTTCAATGGGATGGTACGGTGACGGCTACAGGCTGGAATGATTACGGCCAATGTGAGGTAAGCGGCTGGACGGATATTGTTGCCATTGCGGCAGGCTGCACCCACACGCTCGGTCTACAGAAGGATGGCACAGTGGTTACGGCGGGGAGTAATGCGTATGGGCAATGTGATACAGCGCTGCTGCATGGTCGATCATCTTAATGCAATCTTAATGCTACAGCGGAATCCGTAATACTATGCTCATTATGCACATGCTATACTAACGCTACAGTGTACAATGGCTAGCCTATAGATGGGCTTAGAGGGAAGGAAACCTTCAGATGATAGGGGAAAATACAGCGAAGAAGCGGCGCGGAAGGCTGAGGATATTCTTCGGTTATGTACCGGGAGCAGGGAAGACCCGGGCGATGCTGGAGGCTGCCCATGTGGAGCAGAAGAACGGCCAACAGGTGCTGGCGGGCTACATTGAAGCCCATGACAGAGCAGATATAGCGGAGCTTATTAACGGACTGGAGCTGTTGCCGCCGCTGGACATTCCTGTAAACGGGACCACCCGGCGGGAATTCGATCTGGACCAGGCGATCCGCAGGAGGCCGGACTTGATTTTACTGGATGAGCTGGCCCACATCAATGCTCCGGGTGTACGCCACAAGCGGCGGGTTCAGGATATGGAGGAGCTGCTGCGCGCGGGAATAGATGTCTATACTACGGTTAGTATAGAACAGCTGGAAAGTATGACCGATGTTGTAGCATCCACGACCGGAATGGCTGAGCCAGCGCGTATTCCCGACAGTGTGTTCGAGCGTGCGGACCAGGTCGAGTTCATTGATATCAGTCCGGACATTTGGCTGAAGCGTCTGCATGAGGGGCGAATCTTTTCCACGGGGCAGCTCCGGCAGGAGGCCGGTGATCTGTACACTCCCCAGAAGCTGGTCGCTTTGCGGGAATTGGCTCAACGGTACAGGGCGGATCAATTCAAACGTTATGAGGGCAAGTTAGGAGAACGGGCAGTGGAAGCCAACTTGTACAGCAGAGAACATATCCTGGTCTGCCTGTCGTCGGCAATATCCAACAAGAAGGTCATCCGCACAGCGGCGAGAATGGCCGAAGATTTGCAGGGGGAATTCACTGCTCTCTACGTGGAGACCTCTCGAACGAAAGAGTTAACGGCAAGGAACAAGTCGGAGCTGCGGGAGAATCTGCGGCTGGCCGAACAGCTTAATGCGCAGGTTGCCACTGTCTACGGGGAGGATGTGCCGGCACAGATCGCCGAATATGCCAAAACCAGCCGGGTCTCCAAAATCATCCTGGGCCGGTCGCAGAATCGCAGCCGCTGGTCCGTCGGTTCGGGTTTCGTAGATAAACTGACGGCTGCTGCCCCGAATATCGACATCTATATCATCCCGGATCAAGAGTCTGCCTTGCAATCCAAAATTCCGCAATATGCCAGACCTCCGCTTCTCACCCTGGCTGATACGGGCAAAACTCTGGGGATTCTGCTGGTCTGCACGATCATCGGGTTGTGGTTCAAGGTGCTCGGCTTCAGTGAAGCGAACATTATCACCGTCTATATTCTGGGTGTTCTATTGGATGCGATGGTTACAAAAGGACGGCTGTACAGCGCGGTGACATCGATTTTGAGCGTGCTGGTCTTTAACTATTTTTTCACTGAGCCATATTTCTCGCTTCAGGCCTATGACTCGGGGTATCCGGTGACCTTCCTCGTCATGCTGGCCGCCTCGTTCATCACCAGTACGTTGACGTTGCGGGTGAAGGAGCAGGCCAGAGAATCGGCGCAAAAAGCCTACCGCACCGAGGTGCTCCTGGAGACTAGCCGGAAGCTGCAGCAGGCCAAAGACACGCCCGCCATTCTGAGCGAGACCGCGCTGCAAATGCTCAAGCTGCTGGACCGGAGCATCATCATCTATGAGGTTGTGGACGATGGGCTCTCGGAGCCGCTGCTGTACAACAAGGATGGAAGTACGATTGACGCTCAAAAGGCTAAGCTGGAAGCGGAACGCGAGGTAGCGGAATGGGTGCTGCGGAACAATAAACGGGCCGGAGCGTCTACCGATACCTTCTCGGCGGCCCATTGTCTGTATCATGCGGTGCGAAGCGGCGATACGGTGTTTGCAGTAGCAGGAATTGTGATGCAACAGGAAGAGCCGCTGGAGGTGTTCGAGTCAAGTCTGATGATTGCCATGCTAGGCGAATGCGCTCTCGCGCTGGAGAAAGACAAGCTGAATGAGCTGCAAAAGGAAAGCTCCCTGCAAATCAGGCAGGAGCAGCTGCGTGCCAATCTGCTGCGCGGTATCTCGCATGATCTGCGCACGCCGCTTACGAGTATATCCGGTAACGCAGGCATCCTGATCGGCAATTCGGCGGTGCTGAGTGAGGAGCAGAAGCAGGAGTTGTACAACGATATTTATGACGATTCGATCTGGCTGATCAATCTGGTGGAGAATCTGCTGTCGATTACGCGGATTGATAACGGTGCGCTTCATTTGAACTTTCAGGCGGAGCTGCTGGAGGAAGTGATCGCGGAAGCGCTGCTGCATGTGAACCGCAACAAGGAGGATCATGTGATCCGGGTGGTGCTCGAAGAGGAACTGCTGATGGCCCGGATGGATTCACGGCTGATCATTCAGGTGATCATCAACCTGGTGGATAATGCGATTAAGTACAGCGGGTCGGGTTCACATATTACCCTATCCGCCAGACAGGAGAAGGGGCTAGTAGTGGTCGAGGTCGCTGACGATGGGCCGGGAATATCCCCAGAAGCGAAGGCCAAGGTGTTCGAAATGTTCTATACGGCGGACAATGTGCGGGGAGATGGCAGGCGCGGTCTGGGCCTGGGCCTTGCGCTCTGCAAATCAATTATTCATGCCCATGGCGGGCATATTGAAGTACAAGATCATGCACCGCAGGGAACGGTCTTCCGCTTCACCCTGCTGGCAGAGGAGGTGAATGTCCATGAATAAACCCATGATTCTGGTCGTCGAAGACGACAAGCCGATCCGCAAGCTGATTACCACAACTCTGGAGACTCAGGGCTATAAATACCATACCGCAGAGACGGGGGAGGCATCCATCCTGGAGGCCGTATCCAGTCAGCCGGATCTGATGATTCTGGACCTCGGTCTGCCCGATATGGACGGTGTGGATATTATCCGGAAGATCCGGGCGTGGTCGAACCTTCCGATCATCGTGGTCAGTGCCCGCAGCGAGGACCGCGACAAGATCGAAGCGCTGGATGCCGGAGCCGATGATTATCTGACCAAGCCCTTCAGCGTGGAGGAGCTGCTCGCCCGGCTGCGGGTCAGTCTGCGGCGAATCCGGGGGGACAGCGAGAAGCTGATGAAGGATTCAGCCTTTTTTGCGAACGGAAATCTGCGGATTGACTATGCGGCGGGCTGTGTCTGGCTGGACAATGATGAGATCCACCTGACGCCGATTGAGTATAAGCTGCTGTGTCTGCTGGCGAAGAATGTCGGCAAGGTCCTGACCCATAATTATATCCTGCATGAAATCTGGGGCAGTCCTACGTATGATATTCCGGCGCTCCGTGTGTTCATGGCTACGCTCCGCAAGAAGATTGAGCGCAGCCCTTCCCAGCCCAAGGTGATCCAGACCCATATCGGTGTGGGCTACCGGATGCTGCAGGCGGGAGACGACAGCCGAGTGATTTGAACCGGCTTACGGAAGCCGTATAGCGTGTTTCATAGTGTTCCTAACCATGCCTTTGCAGGCATGGTTTTTTTGCCGTTCCGGCGGATGATGCGAGAGTGACTGGAGCAGCGTTCCCGCGGTATTTTAACGTAATCTTAATCTGTAGAACCAAACCCTAATCCTGAACTAATGGCGGGAGTGGTACGCTGAATTCTGAAGTTAACATACTGGAGAGAAGGCATGGAGATGGATGTGTGGATGAGAAATATCGGATGGGTGACGGCGCTGACGGCGCTGCTGGTGCTGATCAAGCGGCATTATGACCGGATCGATCTGCTGCAAGAGTGCACCTATGAGAATAGCGGGGTGTACGCTGCGGCATACCAGTTTGCCTGCGGGTCTTCGGCCCGTGAGGTCAGTGAGCTGCTTGTGACCAGCTTCGAGTTCGATCGTCAGGAGACGGAAGTGATCCTTGCCTGGGCGCTCCCGCACCGGATGGAAACGGACGGGGGTTATGGTGCTTTTATCGGTGCGGTCAACAGGGTGCTGGGTGAAGAGATTTACCATTCCTCCTGAAGTCTTAATACAATCTTAATGCGCCTGAGGAAACCCTTACCCTGAACTAATGGGAGAAATGATACGCTAGACCGGAAGTTACAAGAGAGAGAGATTACCATAAGGTGAGGAGTGGCAAAGACGATGATGGATGTGTATATGACGGCAATGCTGGCAGCGATATTCACGGTATTCTATGCGTTTGTACAATGGTGCAGCCGTGTGACCGATGAGCAAGGGGGGACGGAGTAATGGCAGTTGTCCTCGCAGCTACTGCGCTGCTGTTTCTGTATTTGGGCTATGCTTTGATTCATCCTGAGAAATTCTAACTACTAAGGAGGGCCATCCGTGGGGATTGTGCAGATTATAGTCGTCATCTTAATACTCGTACTGCTGGTGAAGCCGGTGGGCACTTATCTATATCATGTATTCTCTAATGAACCGAACCGGACAGACCGGGTATTTGGTGCCGCGGAGAAAGGAATTTATCGTCTGATCGGGCTGAAGCAGCGGGGCGGGATGTCCTGGAAGAAATATGCGCTCAGCTTCATCGTAACGAACCTTGTACTGGTGGCATTCAGTTATCTTTTCCTGCGGCTGCAAAAGGGGCTTCCGCTCAACCCGGGCGGGATTGGCAATATGGAAGAGACGCTTACCTTCAACACGGTGATCAGCTTCATCACCAATACGAATCTGCAGCATTACAGCGGGGAGACGGGCGTGTCCTACTTCTCACAGATGGCGGTCATGACGATGCTGATGTTCACCTCGGCGGCCAGCGGCTTCTCGGTCGCGGTTGCTTTTGTCAGAGGGATTACAGGCCGCCGCTCGGTGGGGAACTTCTTCGAGGACTTCGTCAAAGCGCATATCCGGATCTTCATTCCGATGGCACTGCTTGTAACAATGGCGCTTGTAGCGCTTCATGTGCCGCAGACCCTGAAGCCTACGCTGGAAGTCACTACGCTTGAAGGGCAGACCCAGCAGATTGCTATCGGTCCGGTGGCCTCCCTGGAGTCCATTAAGCACATCGGCACGAACGGCGGGGGCTTCTTCGGAGCCAACTCTGCGCATCCTTTTGAGAATCCGGGTCCGCTGAGCAATGTGCTGGAGATCCTCTCCATGTGGCTGCTGCCCGCATCTCTGCCGTATATGTACGGGAAGTTCGCCGGGAATAAGCGGCAGGGCTGGATGATCTTTGGCGCGATGATGACGCTGTTCGTGGTATTGCTCGGAGTGAATTACGCTGCGGAAAGTGCGGGCAACCCGGCGATTAACGCCATGGGGATAGATGCTTCACAGGGCAGTATGGAGGGAAAAGAGGTCCGGTTCGGCATCGCACAGTCGGCGCTGTTCACCACCGTTACAACGGCGGCAACCACCGGCAGTGTGAACAATATGCATGATACGCTGACGCCGCTCGGCAGTATTACCCCGCTGACCCTCATGATGCTGAATAACGTGTTCGGCGGCAAAGGTGTCGGGCTGATCAATATGCTCATGTATGCGATCCTCGGCGTGTTCCTGTGTGGGCTGATGGTGGGCCGGACGCCGGAGTTCCTGGGCCGCAAGATTGAAGCGCGGGAGATGAAGCTGATCGCCATCGCCATTTTGATTCATCCGCTGATTATTCTGGTGCCGACGGCGGGGGCTTTTCTGACAGAGCTCGGTAAAGGCAGTATCAGTAACCCCGGCTTCCACGGAATGACCCAGGTGCTGTATGAATACGTATCGTCTGCGGCCAATAACGGCTCGGGCTTCGAAGGGCTGGCGGATAATACGTCCTTCTGGAATATCACCACCGGGGTGGTCATGCTGCTTGGCCGGTATGTCTCGATGATCGCCATGCTGGCGGTTGCCGGTTCCCTGCTGCGCAAGAAGCCGGTGCCGGAGACCATAGGAACCTTCCGCACAGACAACGGCCTGTTCACCGGCATCCTGATCGGTACGGTGCTGATTATCGGCGCACTGACCTTCCTGCCGGTGATTGTCCTCGGTCCGGTTGCAGAATATTTGACTTTACGGTAGGGAGAGGGAGAGACGAGAATGAGTACTGTACACAGAAAGAAGCTGCTGACGGGTCCCATCCTGCTAAGTGCTGCCAAGGATAGTCTGGTGAAGCTGAACCCGGTGACGCTAATGAAGAATCCGGTCATGTTCGTCGTGGAGGTTGGGACGGTTATCGTATTGCTTATGGTGCTGGCGCCGGGGTATTTCCATGCGGAGCACGCGGTAGGCTTCAATATTACCGTGTTCTTCATCCTGCTGTTTACCGTGCTGTTTGCTAACTTCGCAGAAGCGCTGGCGGAGGGCCGGGGTAAGGCACAAGCCGATTCGCTCAAAAAAACCAAGCAGGACATCACCGCCAATAAGCTGGCGGGATCAGGGGTCAAGCAAGTACCGGCCTCTGAGCTGCGCAAAGGCGATATCGTAGTCGTCAGCCAGGGCGAACTGATTCCCGGCGACGGGGAAGTGACCGAGGGGCTGGCTTCTGTGGACGAATCGGCCATTACCGGGGAGTCGGCTCCGGTCATTAAGGAAGCCGGAGGCGACTTCGGCTCCGTGACCGGCGGTACCCGGGTAGTCAGCGACCAGATCAAGGTGCGGATCACCAGTGATCCGGGAGAATCGTTCCTGGACCGGATGATCTCGCTGGTCGAAGGGGCGAAGCGCCAGAAGACACCGAATGAGATTGCTCTGAACACGCTGCTGATCAGCCTCACGATTATTTTCCTGATTGTCGTAGTCACCCTGCGTCCCATCGCGGATTATATCGGGGTGAAGCTGGAGATTCCGGTCATGATCGCACTGCTCGTCTGCCTGATACCGACCACCATCGGTGGGCTGCTGTCGGCCATCGGGATTGCGGGAATGGACCGGGTGACGCAGTTCAACGTCCTGGCGATGTCCGGGAAGGCGGTGGAAGCTGCCGGGGATATCAACACGATGATTCTGGATAAGACGGGGACGATTACCTTCGGCAACCGGATGGCCAGTGAGTTCGTCACGGTAGGGGAAGCAACTGTAGCCGAGCTTGCAGCCTGGGCGGCGGTCAGCTCACTGAAGGATGAGACGCCCGAAGGGCGCTCTGTCCTGGAGCTGGCGAAGAAGCTGGAGCTTCAGGTTGACAGCAGCCTCGCGGACGGCGGGGAGTTCATTGAGTTCAAGGCGGAGACCCGGATGAGCGGGATGGATCTGCGGGACGGACGCTCTGTGCGCAAGGGAGCGGTCGACTCCGTGAAGAAGTGGGTGCTGTCGCAAGGCGGTGCCGTACCGGCCGATCTGGACAGCAACTCGGATGCTATCGCCCGGCTGGGCGGCACTCCGCTCGCAGTTGCTGTAGATGACCGGATCTTCGGGCTAATCTATCTGAAGGATACCGTTAAGCCCGGGATGAAGGAGCGCTTCGACGAGCTGCGCAGCATGGGGATCAAGACGATTATGTGTACCGGGGATAACCCGCTGACCGCCGCCACGATTGCCCGTGAAGCCGGGGTCGATGATTTTATAGCTGAGAGTACTCCGGAGGATAAAATTGCGGTGATCCGCCGGGAGCAGAACGAGGGCAAGCTGGTCGCCATGACCGGGGATGGAACGAACGACGCTCCCGCGCTGGCCCAGGCCGATGTCGGGCTGGCGATGAACAGCGGGACGACCGCTGCCAAGGAAGCGGCCAATATGGTCGATCTGGATTCTGATCCGTCCAAGATCATCGAGGTTGTAGCCATCGGGAAGCAGCTCCTTATGACGCGCGGGGCGCTGACCACCTTCAGCATCGCTAACGATATTGCCAAGTATTTTGCGATCATTCCGGCGATGTTCACGCTCGCTATTCCTGAGATGGAAGCCCTGAACATCATGGGTCTGGGGTCCCCAAGCTCCGCTATTATTTCGGCGCTGATCTTCAACGCGATTATCATCCCGCTGCTGATTCCGCTCGCGATGCGCGGGGTCTCCTATAAGCCGATGAGTTCGACCAGACTACTGACGCGCAACATTGTCATCTATGGTCTGGGCGGAGTCGCTGTTCCATTCGCCGGCATCAAGCTGATTGATATGCTCGTCAGTATATGGATCTAGGGGTCCGGCAGACGATTGAATATACAAGGAGGGCGTAATCATCATGACACAATCTACACATGAGACAACCGGAGAGCAGGTCTCCGCTTCACCGGCAGCTTTTGTCTTTACTACAGTGAGGTTAAGCATCGTATTCATTATTCTCTGCGGAATGATTTATCCGCTGGCTTCCACCGCGCTTGCCCAGGTGCTGATGCCTGCCCAGGCGAACGGCAGCCTGCTGAAGGAAGCTTCCGGGAAGGTCGTCGGTTCTGCGCTGATCGGGCAGAGCTTCACGAACCAGGCTATGTTCCAGAGCCGTGTATCCAGTATCGGATACAAAGCTGAAGCCTCGGGATCGAATAACTATGGCCCATCGAATCCCGATATGCTGCAGCGCACGAAGGATTCCATTGCCCAGTGGAAGCTGGACAATCCCGGCGTCCCTGTAAGTCAGCTCCCTGTGGATCTGATTACGAATTCCGGATCGGGTCTTGATCCGCATATTTCTCCGGCTGCGGCGCTCGTGCAGGTTCCCCG
This sequence comes from Paenibacillus sp. FSL R7-277, assembly GCF_000517965.1. NCBI lineage: Bacteria > Bacillati > Bacillota > Bacilli > Caryophanales > Paenibacillaceae > Paenibacillus > Paenibacillus sp. FSL R7-277. The sequence continues at coordinate 64,476 of NZ_ASPX01000079.1, read as the reverse complement.
GATCAGCAAGCTGACCGGCATTCCGGCAGATACCCTTGAAGCGCTGGTGAAAGAGCATACCGAAGGGCGTGATCTGGGGCTTTTCGGAGAGAAACGGGTGAATGTGCTGAAGCTGAATCTGGCGCTGACGGAGATGGCGAAATAAGCTGGAGCGGACCGTCCCCCATATGCAAGCTATGTTGCAGTTCCTTAGCCTTTAGCAGTAAGTTTTATTTTGGGAGAAAGGAATATTTAGATGCAAGCAAGCCCGGAGCATCAAGAGAACACTGCCGGGCTTCCCACAGTCTTTTTGAGGATATGCGCTAGCGGATTTTTTTCCAGGTCAAGCCGTTTTCCGAAACCATAATTCTGCTATCATAGCCATAGCCGATAAACCATCGGCCCGCCTGAATGACATACATGTCATTCGGTACGGTTTTGCCGAGGTCCGTCATCGTCCATTTCACCCGGTCTGCCGAAATTCCCACTTTGCTGTAAACCACACCAGGGCTGTACCAGTACCGAACAAAGGTATAGTATGTGTTGCCCTTCTTATAAATCGGGCTTCGGCCAAACGGATTCACGACAGCGGAGGGAGTCTTCTGAATGGCAAACGTAATTCCGTTCTTGGAGGTATATGTATTTCGCTCATCATACAAGGTGATGACACCATCCGGCGTATACCCTTCCAACTTGAAATTGTAGCTCGTTTGGGGAACGTCATTCACACTAAACTTGTAGCTGAGATCCTTTTTGACTGTTCCCGATTGCAGGGTCCAGCTTATCAAATGGGTCGACGTATACAGAACAAGCTCCGCATAGCGATTGTCACTGGCATCCGTCAGGAACTGGTTGCGGGACAACGTCATGGCCTGTCTTGATAAGAACTCATACTCCCCGCAGTAGGCAGAGTATATGTTGCCGTTCCAGGTCAAGTAGTGCACTTCGACGGGCAACAGGCCGGCTTCCTTCCAATTCACACCATTAGAGGACGTATATATGGGACTGATATCATCCGCTTGGCTGCCGGTCAGCACATATTGCCCATTTAAAAACTGAACATTGCGGATGGTTGTCGCTTTCCCGTTGCTTGATTCTAGGGTGAAGGGAGTCCATTTGTCGCCATCCGCAGACGTGTAGTTGACAATCGTGGAATGGTAAGAATTCACATGATAGACGGATAAGAAGTACCGTCCTTTGACATAAAAGACGTTGTTTATGTCACTGGAAGGCAGTTTTCGGGAGATCCACTTGTTCCCGTTGTTGTGTGTGACATTCAGGTAGGGCGAGTTGGACACGGCGATAATAGTACCTTGTCCATCCGCTGCGATGGTGGAAACTTTATCGCCCGTTGCCCTGTCAAAGGCTAGCGGAAATTCCAGTTCCTTGGCGGCTGCTTCTGGAGAGGGGCTCGTTCCCTCTGCGAATGAAGCCGGGGCCAGCGACACCAGTAAACAAAGTACAAAAAGACTGAAAAGCCACTTTTTCAAATTGCTCATGATTTTCCTCCTATGGTGGGTTAAGCGTTCAGAAGAAAATTATAGCATATATGGAGGATGTGCGGAGATTATTGAAAGAAGGTGAGTCCGTGGCGCCCTATAAACGCAAGTCTCCTGAGGAGATTCTATATTCTATCTACCAGCTCCAGCGGGGGCGGCTGAAGATCATCATCGGCTCGGTCAGCGGCTCCGGCAAAACCTATCATATGCTGGAGGAAGGCAAGCTGCTGAAGCATCAGGGGATCGATGTCGTGATCAGTGCCGTCTCCACTATGGGCCGGGCGGAGACGGTTCAGCAGCTTGGCGATCTGGAGCGGGTCCCCAGCATCCACTGGCGGAAGGATGGCAAGGAGGAGAAGGATCTGCCGCTTGAGGCGCTGGTGGAGCGCAACCCCGAGGTGCTGCTGGTGGACGGTCTGGCGCACCGCAACCGCGAAGAGGCCCGGTTCCCGACAAGGCTTGCGGACATCCGTTATCTGATGGATCAGGGCATCAGCGTAATCACGACTATTAATGTCTACGAGCTGGCTGGTGTGGGCGAGCAGATCTATGAAATGACCGGCATCCGTGCGGAATGTACTGTGCCGCTCAATACATTGGAGCTCGCCGATGAGGTACGGCTGATCGATGTGTCGCCGGAGACCATTCTCAAGCGGCTGGAGGAGGGGGTGCTTGGTGAGGGAGCACACCCGGCACTATCCCTCCGGGGCAACCTTGGCGTACTCCGTGAGGTGTCGCTGCGGCTGATGGCGGAAGGGGTCAATGATTCCCTGGAAAAGCACCGCGAGGCCGAGGGACTGATCGGCCCTTCGGGTGCAACAGAGCGGATTCTGGTATCCGCGCAGTATCATTGGAACGGTTCCCTCTATATTAGAAGGGGACAGCAGATTGCCAAACGGCTGAACGGAGACCTGCTAATCGTTACGTTCCTCCTGCGCGGACGTCCCCTGACCAAGGATCAGCAGGTATTCAAGCGCTCCATCCGAAAGCTGACCGAACGGATTCAGGCGCGGTTCGAGGAGCTGGAGCTGCTGCGCCTGCGGATGCTGCCTTCCATGCTTGTGCGCTATGCCATTCAGAACAATGTCACCCGAATTGTGATGGGGCATTCGCAGAAAAGCCGCTGGCAGGAGAAGTGGCAAGGCTCCATTGCCAGCCGTGTCCTGCGGCGGACGCGGAATATCGATGTGTTCCTGATGGCTGACCGTGCCGAGCAGGAGGGAGAACGGGTTCTGCCGGTCCGTCCCGCTGTGAAGATGGCGGCGGAACCGTTCCACCGGCTGACCGGCCGGGAGCTGGAGCGGCGGATCGAGGATATCCGCCGGGGCACCTTCAAGGTGTATATCGGTGCAGCCCCCGGCGTAGGCAAAACCTACAAAATGCTCCAGGAAGGCAATCTGCTGCTGGGCAGGGGCATCGATGTGGTTATCGGACTGCTGGAGACCCATGGGAGAGAGGAAACCGGCAAGCAGGTGGGCAAGTTAACGATGATTCCGAGAGCGCGGATTGCCTACCAGTCCACTGAGCTTACGGAGATGGATACAGCGGCCATTATCGCCCGCCGTCCCGAGGTGGTGCTGGTGGATGAGCTGGCCCACACCAATGTCCCCGGCAGCCTCACCAAGAAGCGGTATGAGGATGTGATCAAGCTGCTGGAGAACGGGATCTCGGTCATTACCACGGTTAATGTGCAGCATCTGGAGAGCTTGAACGATGCGGTGGAGCAGTTAACCGGTGTGCGTGTGCGCGAGACGGTGCCGGATGCCATCCTGCGGATGGCCAGTGAGGTGGAGCTGATCGACGTTACTCCGCAGATGCTGCAGCAGCGGATGAGGGAAGGGAAGATCTACGCGCAAGAGAAGGTCAATCAGGCGCTGGAGTCATTCTTCAAGATCGGCAATCTGATCGCGCTGCGCGAGCTGGCCCTGCGCGAGATTGCCGATGATGTGGATGAGCGGCTGGAGGCCTGGGAGCGTGAGCCTGCCTTGCGCGGACCCTGGAGCAGACGGGAGGTTATCTTCGTCTGTGTAGACACAGGACCGCAGGCTGAACGGCTGGTCCGCCGCGGCTTCCGCATTGCACACCGCCTGAAGGCAGAGTGGCATGTTCACTACGTGCACTGTGCCCGCATGAAGACGGCGGAGGAGCAGAAACGGCTGGATACGCTGAAGGCTCTGACCGAGCGGCTGGGCGGGGTAATGGACATTACGGAGGCGGGAAGCCGCAAGCATCTCTATAAGCATCTGCTCCAGCGGATGAATGATATGCAGACTACGCAGGTAATCATCGGCCAATCCCGCAGACCCTTCCTGCGCAGCCTGTTCATAACGAGCTTCGTCCAATATCTGCTGCGGCATGCCCGGCATATGGATATGCTGATCGTGGCCGTTCATACTCAGATGATGGAATGAAGCGGCTCTGCGGCATAGGAGTGGTACGGATAATGTACAATTTACACGGGTTTGTTCAGTAATTGACATCCTTGGCACCATTGGCAATTGCGCTAATAGAGTCCCCGCTGCTAACCTAATGAACAGATGTTTATTTAACAAGCCCACAGAATATTGCGTTTGGCTTCCAGGTAAACGGCGGGACGCGTGAGGAAGACGGGCGCGTAATTGTTATTAGCGGTGGCGGCAAGATGGTGCTGGGCAGTCTGGAGGGTGAGGTTCCGTTCAAGACGGAGCTTGCAGAAGCCTTCCATAAGACGAAGTATAAGCTGGATTATTCGCAGGATATTAACGCCTGGCTCTTGAGTCACATTGTTTTAATTATCCCGGTGATGTCGGTCATTTATCTCTATGATTTTAATTTGGCAAAAGTAAGCAAAGACTCTGCACGCTGGAAACAGGCGGTTGCTGTAATGGATGAAGGGTTCCGCGTGCTCTCCACGCTGGGCTTACCCGTTAACCCCGCCTCCCTTGTTAACGGGGCGAAGAAGCACCCGGCACTGCTCGCCCAAGGGTTGAGACTGGTCCAAAAGCTGCCCTTCATGAAGCTGATCGATGGCTCATTCAGCGAGATTGCGGCGCTCTATCAAGCCTTTGAACCTCTGATGCAGCAAGCCCGTCTGTCCACACCGGCGTGGGATGATTTCAAGCAGCAGACGATGAGAAAATATGCGCTGGAGCAGGCCTAGGATGAACGAGTGCACGGAGTACAGATGAACATATGAACAGATCAACTCCTCCAAAAGAACAGCTCAGGAAGCTCCGCTAAGGCGGAGTTTGCTGGGCTGTTTTTGCTAATTAAGTAAATCACTATGGTTTTCTTATGTGGATGCTAAAAACCACATGCAATGTGCAGGTACGAGGGCGCCCGGGCCCAATATATGCTAAAAACCACACACATTACGCAGGTACGAGGGCGCCCGGGCCCAATGTATGCTAAAAACCACACACAATATGCTGGTACGAGGGCGCCCGGGCCCAATGTATGCTAAAAACCACACACAATATGCTGGTACGAGGGAGCCCGGGCCCAATGTATGCCGAAAACCACACACAATGTGTCGGCCTGAAGTTGTGTGAGCATGCTGCTGCCCAAAAGGAGCAAATGAGCGGCAGCCAGTGCAGCAACATTTTCCCATGAATTCGCCAGATGCCGCTATCAACATAACATACATAATGTTCCATTCTAGTTATAAAGCCTTGTAATTTAACGTGTTAAAGAGATATGCTTATTACCATGTGGATACAAATACAACAGAAGGAGTGGACTACCTATGACTATCATCGATACTATTCAAACGAGAAGAACGATTAAAGCCTTCCGGCCAGACCCGATTAAGGAGGAGGAGCTGAATACTTGGCTGGAGGCTGCCAGCTATGCTCCGAACCACCGGATGAATGAGCCGTGGGAGCTGTTGTTCATTGGACCGCAGACCCGTGCAGCGCTGAACCATAAGACAGATTTTGGCGGTGCTCCCGTGCTGATTGGAGTCTTATCCAAATCTGCCGCTACCACAATGGAACGTGAAGAGAACATCATGGCCGTGTCCTGCTATATCCAGAATTTCATGCTGGCAGCCCATGAGGCAGGAGCTGGTGTGTTCTGGTCATCACTCGGCGGTACAGCCAAGGGCCGCGAGGTGCTAGGTGTTCCTCAAGAACAGGATGTTATTGCGGTGCTTGCCGTAGGGTATCCTTCGGAAGTGCCTGCTGCCAAACAGCGAACACCAATGACTGATAAAATCACATATTTACCCTAAACGGACGAACAGATGCAACAACTGATGAGATGAAGGTGAACTGAATGTGGAAGCTCAGGGGCTTCATGAAGCCGTACGCCCTCTGGAGCGTGCTTGCCCCGCTGTTAATGGTAGTTGAAGTAGTGATGGACCTGCTGCAGCCTGCACTTATGGCCAGCATTGTGGATAAAGGCCTGATGAAGAATGATTTATCGCATATCCTTTCAACAGGCGGAATGATGATTGGAATCGCTATCATCGGGATGACTGGGGGTGTGGGCTGTGCGATATGTGCAAGTATCGCCTCACAGAATTTCGGGAATGATCTGCGAATCAAGCTGTTTGAGCATATCCAGACCTTCTCGAACCGCAATCTGGATCGGCTGAAGACCGGCTCGCTGATCACCCGGCTGACGAACGATGTCGTGCAGCTCCAGACCTTCGTGCAGATGATTCTGCGGAGCTTCGTGCGGTCACCGCTGCTGCTGATCGGCAGTCTGGTCATGGCGGTCCGGATCAGCCCGTCCTTGGCGCTAATCCTGCTGGCTGCGGTTCCGCTGCTGTTCATCCTGCTGTTTGTGCTGATCCGGCTTTCTTTTCCGTTATTTGCCCGGATGCAGGAGAAGCTGGATGGGGTGAGCAATGTACTGCAGGAGAATCTCACCGGCATTCGTGTAATCAAAGCCTTCGTCCGTGGAGACCATGAGCAGAAGCGCTTCGATACCGCAAATACCGGCTATACGGATACCGGAATCCGGGCGATCCGTCTGATGGCGCTGAATATGCCGCTTATGATGCTGATTCTGAATGCCAGCATTATTGCCGTGCTCTGGTTCGGAGGCCTACAGAACTGGAACGGGGCGCTGCCCGTTGGTGAACTAATTGCCTTCATTAACTATGTTACTCAATTGCTCATGTCGATGATGATGCTGAGCACGATGCTTGCCTTCGTATCACGGGCTAAGGTGTCGGGGGACCGTGTGAATGAAGTTTTCGCCGCCACAAGTGAAATTACCGAAGCGCCTGCGGCGGACCAAGCAGCCATTACGCTCGGACGGATTGAGTTCAGCAAGGTCTCCTTCGCCTATAACCGCGGGGATGAAAATCTTGTGCTGGAGGACATCAGCTTTGCAGCCAGCCCCGGGGAGACGATCGCTATTCTGGGGGCTACCGGAGCAGGGAAGTCTACCCTGGTTAGTCTGATTCCAAGATTCTATGAGGTCTTGTCCGGTGCCGTTCTGATCGACGGAACAGACATCCGGGAGATTAGCCTGGAGCATCTGCGGAGCCGGATCGGCTTCGTAATGCAGCAGTCCCTGCTGTTCAGCGGCAGTATCAGGGATAATATCCGTTACGGACGGCCGGAAGCAACAGATGAAGAAGTGGAGCAGGCGGCTGTGGCCGCAGAAGCACATGGATTCATTACAGCTATGCCGCAAGGCTACGACACGCAGCTCGGACAACGCGGGGTGAACCTGTCAGGCGGACAAAAGCAGCGTCTGTCCATTGCACGCGCGCTGTTAATTAAGCCGGCCATTCTGATCCTGGATGACAGCACCAGCGCTCTGGATGCGGTTACCGAAGCAAGCATCCGCCTGCTGCTGAAGACGGAGCTTCAGGACTCTACTGTCGTTATGATTGCCCAGCGTGTGTCTTCCATTATAGATGCCGACCGGATTCTGATTCTGGAGAACGGCCGGATCGCCGCACAGGGTACGCATACCGAGCTGATGGCAGGCAGCGAGATCTACCGGGACATCCGTCACTCCCAGTTGAAGGAAGAGGAGGAGCCCTATGTCCAGTCAACGTAAAAGGGAGCAGGCTCCCGGCGGACCTGGAGTGTTAGGCGGCGGGCCTCCCGGCCGTGTTGGCGTAACACCCAAGGTACGTCCGAAGAATAGCAAGGCAACGATCCTCCGCATCTGGTCCTATCTGAACCGTCAGCGGACAGGGCTGATTATGGTCTATGTATTCACGATTCTGAATGCTGTCCTCGCCCTGATCGGACCCTACCTGCTAGGAAAAGCCATTGATACCGCGATCCTCCCGCAGGATTATAGTCTGCTGGTCCGGTTCTGTCTCCTTCTGGGCGGCATTTATCTGCTGGGCAGCGCCGTCTCGTGGGTCCAGGCTTATGTGATGACCTCCGTCTCCCAGCGCACGGTGTACGAGCTGCGGCGGGATCTGTTCGCCAAATACCAGGAGCTGCCGGTCAGCTTCTTCGATACCCATGCTAACGGTGAGCTGATGAGCCGTGCAACCAATGACATTGACAACGTCTCCAACTCGCTGAATCAGAGTGTAACCCAGCTGCTGAACAGTCTGATTACACTTAGCGGCTCTCTGGTCATTATGCTGATGCTGAATGTGCCGTTGACTGGAGTTGCTCTGGTAACCATTCCGCTGGTCGTGCTGGCGAGCCGCCGGATTACCGGCTTAAGCCGGATCTACTTCAAGGATCAGCAGCAGCATCTGGGTGAGCTGAACGGCTTCATTGAAGAAGCGGTCAGCGGCCAGAAGGTGATTAAGCAATACCGCAGAGAACAGGCGGAGGTCACCAGATTCCGCCGAATAAGCGGGGAGCTTAACCAAGCTAGCATTAAGGCGCAGATCGTATCCGGCCTGGTAGGACCAGTAATGAACCTGATTAACAATCTGAACTTCGCGCTGGTTGCCGGAATTGGCGGCTGGATGGCTTATCATGAGCTGGTTACCGTGGGGGTCATCGTCAGTATGCTGAATTATGCCAAGCAGTTCGGCCGCCCCATCTCCGACCTTGCGAACCAATATAATCTGATCCAATCGGCAATCGCCGGAGCGGAGCGCGTATTTGAAGTGATGGATATGTCCTCCGAGTACAGCGGGGAGCAGCCGCAGGAGCTGGATCGGATTCGCGGGGAAGTTGTTTTCCGGGATGTAGTGTTCGGCTATAAGCCGGGCGCGCCTATTCTGAACGGTGTAAGCTTCACCGCACAGCCAGGCGAGACGATCGCCCTGGTCGGGCCGACCGGAGCGGGGAAGACGACCATTGTCAACCTGCTGACGCGCTTCTATGAAGTGAGCGGCGGTGAGGTGCTGATCGACGGCAGGGATATCCGGGAGCTGGGTAAAAACGGGCTGCGCCGCCAGCTCGGCATGGTGCTGCAGGACGCCCATGTCTTCTCGGGGACCATCCGTGAGAATATCCGGTTCGGCCGTCTGGAGGCCACGGACCGTGAAGTGGAAGAGGCGGCCAATCTAGCCAACGTCAGCGGCTTCATAGCGCGAATGCCGCAGGGGTACGACACGCTGCTGGGCACGGACGGGACCACCTTGAGCCACGGCCAGCGCCAGCTGTTGACCATTGCCCGCGCCATCCTGGCCGATCCGGCCATCCTCATTCTGGATGAGGCAACGAGCAGTGTGGATACCCGGACAGAGATGCATATTCAGCAGGCTATGCGGACACTGATGAAGGGCCGCACCAGCTTCGTGATCGCCCACCGGCTCAGCACCATTCAGGATGCTGACCGGATTCTGGTCATCCAAGGCGGACAGATCGCCGAGCAAGGTAACCACAGCCAGCTCCTTGCGCTGCAAGGGATATATGCCGAGCTGTATAACAGCCAGTTTAAGCAAGCCTTTGAAGCCGGGTAACCAAGGCGGCGAATGCCGAATATTGTATCTTAAAGTTATAATTACAGGAAAACAGCGATCCTCCTTTTATAAGAGAATTGCTGTTTTTCGTTTTTTGCTTCAGCCGCTATTGAATTTGTGACCGTTCATGTTATCGCGTTCTTTCAAATGTTCATATTATTGGTTACAAAGTGCAACAATGCACCATATCCAGCTAGGCGCAGATAGAATTCCTGCACAGAATACAACAATGCGCATGACCCAGCACCGCGCTGATGGAATTCCTGCGCTAATTACAACAATCTGCGCTCCTCAGCTGTGAATCTAACCGAATTCCTGCAATAAATACAACAATGTGCATGATCTGAGCTCAAACGAACAGAGTTCCTGCAAAAAGTACAACATTTATATTCAGTGAAGTGTTCAGTAGGCGTTCAGTGGGGCGTTCAGTGGGGCGTTCATTGAGGCGTTCAGTGCGGCTATTTCTTTTTCAGATTTGTGTTGCATGAGAACACTAATCTTTTTCAGTATGTTTTAAGTGCACTCGCACCTTACACTCAAACAGCGGAGCGGGCGGAACGATTGTGGAAAAGCGGAGCGTTCGCCTTTGTGTCCGGATTTTCACCGATTAGGTAAAAATAATAAAAATCTGGACACAACAGCGATTGTAACAACGTTCCGTTTGCGCAGCGTTCACCCGAGCTAAGATGTATATCATACTCAAAACCAAGGGTCTCCCAAGTAACTGCACCATATATTTCGGCTTATTATCAGCCAATTTCACAACAGGACACATAAAGGACATAACACTCGACTATGCTGAGAGGTATAAACGGGTTGAAAGCAGGGAGTACATTGAAGAAAAAGTTACTGCTTGTCGAAGACGAGCTGCGTATCCGTGAGCTGGTGTCGGATTACTTCATACAGGACGGCTGGGAGGTGCGCGAAGCCGATAATGGGCAGGACGCGCTCCTGTGGTTCGATTCGCTTGAGCCGGATCTGCTGATTCTGGATATTATGATGCCCAAAATGGACGGATTTCAGGTATGCCGGGAGATCCGCAAGAAATCGGCGACCCCGATTATTCTGCTGACCGCCAAATCCGCCGATGACGACAAAATACACGGCTTCGAGCTGGGCGCCGATGATTATGTAACCAAGCCGTTCAGTCCCAAGGTGCTGGTGGCCCGGGCTGCCGCGTTGATGAAACGGGTTGAAGGCGCACATCAGCCAGAATCCGGGGTTGTGAGATTCGGCTCAGCCATCTTCAACACCATGGCGCACCGTCTAGAGGTGGAAGGCGCCGATGTCGAGCTAACCCCGAAGGAATATGATCTCCTGTGGCTGCTGATCCGCAACAAGGGCCATGTGGTCTCGCGGGATACCATCCTCAGCCGGGTGTGGGGAATTGAATTCGAGGGGGACTCCCGGGTCGTGGACAGCCATATCAAGAAACTGCGCAGCAAGCTGGGGTATGAATCCCGACACATCCGAACAGTGATTGGAACCGGCTACAGATTCGAGGATGAAGAATGAAAAGATGGGGAATTACCTTCAAGCTGTTCGTGATGACCGTAATCTTCTTCGTCTGTTTCTACGGGATGGTAATCCTCAGCCAGTTCCTGCTGTTCGACCGCTTCTACCAGACGCAGAAGGAGTCCCGTGTAGAGAAGCATCTTAAGAGCTTCGGGACAAGCTACACCAAAGAAGCCTGGGGCAGAACCCGCACTTCCCGCGAGCTGGTCCGGTTCATGCTGCGCAATAAGACACAGATGGTCATTCTGAAGCTGGACGGGCGGATGAAGTCGGAAGATCCGTTCCGCATGAAGCTGATTGACGATAAAGGCCAGACTCAGGTGATCCCCATGTCCTTGTTCATGAATCAATTCGGAGATATGCTCCGGTCGGCCCATTTGAAAGAGAATGACCGGGTTACCATCCAGGGAGAGCTTGTCACTGGGGAGAATGACCTCGGCAATCAGTTTTTCCCGCTCACGATTACGAAACAGGGGTTCCAGCCGGTAGGCGAGGAGGCGGAGCTGGGCAACACAAGCATTACCGGGACGATTACGGAGCTGGTCCTGCCGGATCTGAAAATATGGAACCCGCGCCAGGGCATCCTTTTCGAGGCTATCGAGGACTGGTTCCCGTTAAATACGGGGCAGCTGGAGAGCCTGGGCAAGCTGAATATGGTCAAGGAAGAGTGGACGGCTCCCTGGAGCGGTATCCGCAATTCCGTGATGATTCTGCCCGTGAAGCAGGCCAGCGGGGAGATTGAGCTGTTGTTCTCAGTGACCTCGCTGCAGGATGTTAAGGATTCCAATGAAGCGCTGCGCTGGTTCTTTTTATACTTAGGGCTTGGCGGGTTCGTGCTGATTCTGGTCCTTTCGCTGTTCTATTCCAAGATGGTGACCCGGCCCTTGATCAAGCTCAATAATACGGCCAAACGAATGGTAGCGCTCGATTTCACCGGCCATGCCTCCATCCGCCAGAAGGATGAGCTGGGCAATCTGTCCAGAAGCATGTTCACCTTGTCCCAAAGTCTGGACACTGCACTGGGCGAGCTTCGGGAGACGAATCAGCAGCTGGTGGAGGAGATGGAGCAGAAGAAGAAGCTGGAGCAGATGCAGCAGGACTTTTTTGCCAGTGCTTCCCATGAGCTGAAGACGCCGCTTAGCATTATCAAGGGCTTCGCCGAGGGTCTGGAGGATGGGGTGAGCGCCGGCAAGCAGGATCATTATATCAAGGTCATTATCGAAGAGGCCGACAAGATGGAGTTCCTGGTAAAAGATATGCTGGACCTGGCCCGGCTGGAGTCCGGCACGATCAAGCTGCGCAAAAGCTCCTTTATGCTGAGCGAAATGACGGAGAAGGTGACCGATAAACTGGTGCATTCCCTTCAAAATAAGCAGCTGGATGTGGTCATTATTCCGGCGAATGAATTGCCCGTATATGCGGATGCTACATGGATTGAACAGGTGCTCAGCAATCTGCTGACCAACGCGATCCGTCATGCTGAAGAGGGCAGTACTATAACCGTTAGGCTGGAGAGTCAACCCAAGAAGCTTTTGTTCACCATACACAATAAAGGGGAGCGAATCCCCGAGGATCAGCTGGCGCATATCTGGGAGCGCTTCTACCGGATCGAGGCTTCACGCAGCCGTCTGACGGGCGGGACCGGACTCGGATTATCCATTGCGAAGCAAATTTTAGATATGCATGGCTGCCGGTATGCAGTGATGAACACCTCGGACGGCGTCTGTTTTAGTGTAACCTTTGGAGGCTGAGCCGCCCCATTACTAACTTGTCAGGAAAGGAGTGAACAGCATGAAATGGAGCTGGCTGCCTTCAATGTGCACACTGGGAAACCTGGGCTTCGGATCAATTTCCCTGCTATTCACGATTGAAGAACGTTATGATCTTGCTTTATTAATGATACTGCTGGCTGCGATATGCGATGTTATGGACGGACTGCTCGCCCGGATGCTGCATTGCACCAGTGATTTCGGCAAACAACTGGACTCTTTGGCGGATATTATTTCTTTTGGCATCGCTCCCGTCTTTCTTATTCTGTTATACCGGCTGGAGAACGTGCAGTGGGTCGGACCTGTCGCTGCGGTCGCATTCCTGATCTGCGGGGCGCTGCGGCTGGCCAGATTCAATATCTCGGCTCCTTCCAAGGGCTTCGTGGGCATGCCGATTACGGCAGCCGGATTGCTTCTGTCGATGACCACACTTATAGGTGAGCGGCTGAAGCCGGAAATGGTCATTTTAATTATGGGACTGTTGTCTATACTGATGATAAGCAGGGTTCCGTTCCCTTCGTTCAAAAAATTCGGTAACAGGAAGTGATTGTTCATGCCATGGGTCATCGAGATGATCTCACAATACGGTTATATAGCTATATTCGCGCTGCTGGCGCTGGGGCTTGTCGGACTTCCCGTTCCCGATGAGCTGCTGACGCTGTTCGTTGGCTATCTATCCTCTACCATGGTGCTGGATTTTTCACTTTCGGTTCTGGTCTGTTTCATAGGTTCGATTACAGGCATGCTGATCAGCTATACCATCGGTCTCAGAGTGGGGCAGCCTGTCGTGGACCGGTACGGGAAATGGGTAGGCCTGACGCCCAAAAGATTCGCCTATGTCAAACGCTGGTTTTTCCGGTTCGGCAACTGGACGATATTCATCGCTTATTTTGTTCCGGGCATCCGGCATGTGACAAGCTACATCTCGGGCATCAGTGCCATGTCCTTCCGAAAATACTTAATGGTCACCCTGGCTGGTGCCTTTATCTGGTCACTCCTGTTTGTCTCGATCGGTTATCTGATCGGTTCGAGGCTAACCTTTGCTTGAGTTAAGTAATAATCTTTTATAATCAAACAGGAACTTACAGCGGCTTAACGTTCTGTTATATACTGCAAGTAGTATTTATTGCTATGAAGCTAGGAATTATAGCGATCCGAGGAGGTATGACTGTAATGCCCGAATTACAAGAGATCGAGATTGAAGAATATGTGCCGGCTAAGCATGCCGCTTCCATTGCCGAGATGTGGAACAGAAGCGCAGAGAGCTGGGGCGGAGACGGAGCGTACCGGACAGAGGAAAGTGTGCTGCGGGAACACGAGAACAGCCCCATGCTCAAGTTGTTCCTGGCGGTAAGCGGCTCAGAGGTCATCGGATATTGCAGCTTCTCTCACTATAAAGAGGATACCGGGGCGCTCTATATCGCTCTGCTCAACGTGAGACCGGATTACCATGGACGCAAGGTGGGTAAGGCGCTGGTAAGGCGTTCGATCGAAGAGACGATTAAGCTGGGCTGGCCGCGGCTGGATCTCTATACGTGGCCCGGTAATGTCAAGGCGGTGCCTACGTATAAGAAAAGCGGGTTCTTCTGGGAGAACCGGGATGACACGACTCATCTGATGAACTTCATTCCCTCGGTGCTTCAGACCGGAGCGGTGAAGTCTTATTTCGAGAAGATAGACTGGTATAACGACAGCATCCGTGAGATCAAGGTGGAGCCTGATGGTCATGGGGAAAACGGCTTCGACTATTTTACATATGAATGGCTGAAGGATGGCCTGTCGCTGAAAATGGAATATGAGCGGACAGGCCGCGGTCTGCGCCTCATTGAGACGGAGGATTACCGGATACAGGTAACGATTCCTGCGCAGCATGAGCTGCCGTTTGGAGCTGAATACCCTGTCATATATGAAGCCGTTAATAAAAGCGGGAAGCCCTTGTCGCTCCAGATTAGCGGTAAAAGCAATGCGCAAATCCGCTTGGAGCTGGAGGCTGCTCAGGATATCGAATCCGAGGCCCGGATCGAAGGCCGCTTCTTCATCCATCCGGTGGAGGAGGAGCAGGATCTCTATCAGACCCATCCTGTGGTGGAGGCAGAACTGCTCATTAACGGCCTGCCTGCCGTATTCAAGCTGGGCATTAAGCCCAAGTTCCCGGTCAAGGTGAAGCTCCAGGTACCGGACAGAACGCTTTTCGCGGGCGAAGAGGTGGAGCTGGATGTGACGGTGGAGAATGAGTACAGCACAGACACCGTGTTCAGCTTCGAGCTGCCGGAGGACGAGATTCTGTCGTTCAGTCAAAAGCATTACACCGTTGAGGTTCCTGCCAAGAGCCGGAGGACCGTTACCGCAGCGGCCCGGCTGCTTGGGTACGGAATTTGGCACCATTCGGTGAGCATCCGCAGTGCAGAAGAAGGAGCGGATTCAGCTATACTGGAGCAGGAGCTGAGCCTGGTCTTCACCGGAGCAGAGACGGTCTTCGGCGGCCCGACCGACAAGGACTGGATCATCAGCAATGGCCGCTATTCCGCCGTTCTGAACAAAACGAATCATTGGCTTACTTTTTTCCAGAACCGTAAATATCTGATGAACCTGCCTTATCCGAAGCTTGGACTGCCTTATACGAATGAATTCAAAAAATTCTCAGCGCTGGATGTGAAGATCTCCAGGGATCAAGAGGCTATCGTGCTTGAGGCCACTTATGAGGTCGGCATCCGGAAGGGCTTGCTGCTGACGATGGTCGTGAAGCTGTTCGGCAACGGGATTGTCTCCCGTTATTTCAGAATCGACAACCCGCAGGCTACCGAACAAGTGGATGAGCTGGTCCTGAAGGACGGCTTCCGCTTCAACCTGCATGGAGGCGTCATCCCTTACCGCGGCAAATATATAGATCTGAGCGCAGGGGCTGAAGCTTCCGGCATGGATTACTGGGAAGCGCAGGAATTCACGGAGAACTGGATGTTCGCTGCGGATGAAGGCTTCTCCAGAGGGATTAGCTGGCCGTCAGAGCTTAAGTTGATTCAGGACTCGTGGATGCATGCTGTGGAGCATTCTCTGGGACGGATTCCCGCCGGCGGGCGGAAGGAAACGCAGCCGCTGCGGATCGCTTTGGGAACCTGGGACCATTGGCAGGATTTCCGTGCTTATGCGCTTCAAAGCGGTAACAGCAATGCTGAGGAACTGACCACTACAGAGCAGCTGGAGCTGAGCCTGAATAATGGGAATCCATTCATAAGCGGAGAGGCTAAGCTTCTCCTTCAGGAGCAGAAGAAGAGCTATCTGGTGGGTGAGATTCGGATCTCTTCCGAAGCAGGCAGCATGGAGGAAGCGCGGTTAACGGTTCAAGAGGAAGAGAAGCTAAGAGAAGCAGCTCTGCCGCTGACAGTACCATCGGGCGCTGCCCCGGATGTGCTGACCCTGCATCTGGATATGGACAGTTATGTGCAGGATCAATCCTTCCTTGTCTTGCCTGTCGCGGATGAACGTGTCCGGCAGGAGAGACTTGTAGCAGAAGGGGCGCAGGTACTGGCTGTAGACAACGGGATACTGCGGATACAGGCCAGCCCGGACTTTGCACCGGGATTATTCTCGCTTGCCCATCAGGGCGAGGAATGGCTGGAATCTTCTTTTCCGCAGCCGATTGCAAAGTCTTGGTGGAATCCATGGGTAGGCGGAATCGTAACCAGTGTGGGCGACATTGCCTTGCGCAGCTTCATGGAGGAGCCGTTAACGGCTGATTTCGCCGAACTGACCGATAATAAGGGGAACCGCTGGTCGGGTATCCGAATGAGCGTCACCATTCAGAAGAATGATAAATACAAAGGACTCGTACTGCATCAATATTACATGCTGCTGCCGGGCGTTCCGGTGCTTGCCTCTACGGTACATGTGGAGCAGAATACAGGCGGCCCGCTATGCCCATTGAAGCTTGAGACTTCAACCTTCTATACTGCCGCCTCCGACATACAGGATGGCAGGGCGTATCTTAAGAACAGCAGAGGTCAAGAGCTCACCTACAAGTCAGGCCGGGGACAGGCAGAGGATGCCAGCCATAGCGGGATTCTGCAAGTGGGTTCCATGGAACGCCAGCAGCGTCTGTCATTGGTTACATCATTTAAGCATCCGTCACCTTCCTTGTTAGTCAATTCCGTCGCATTGACGTCTTATGCGGAAGAGTACCTGCATCTGCAGGATGGCAAAGAGCAGTTCAGCAAGCCGCAATTCTATCTGATCTCGGATCTCCAGGTACCTGAGCAGGCTTATGGCGATCTGCTGTCGATCCGGTTCAAGAAGTGAGTCAGAGAAAGGAAGCTTCTATGAAAATCATTGACGCACATGTGCATTATTCCAATATTGCAGCTTTCCACGAAACGGCGCAGACCTTGGCGCATATCGACTATACCGGCAAGGGACTCCTGGAGGAGTTCCGCCGCAGCGGTGTCATTGCCGGGGTCGGCATGGGAGTGACCGAGACGGTTGCCGGAGCTTTTCCCGATTCCGCTGCGCTGAATCCTATGCTGCTTGACCTGAGCGAGACCCTGCCGGACAATCTGTTCACCTGCGTGGGCATTAACCCGCTCACCCTTCATCTGGAGGGGCAGCTTGAAGCACTGGAGCAATCGCTGCAGCGCTCCGATGTCGTTGGCATCAAACTGTACGCCGGGTATTACCACTTCAATGTGGGGGATGAGATCTATGATCCGGTCTATAAGCTGGCTGCCGCTTACGATCTCCCGGTGGTCATTCATGGCGGATTGACTTATGTGGACCAGGGATTGCTGAAGTATTCCCATCCGCTGTCCATGGAGGAGACCTTCCTGAAGCACCGGGAGATTACCTTCATGCTCTGCCACCTGGGCGATCCTTGGGTGATGGACACCGCAGCTCTGCTGGAGAAGAACCCTAATTTGTACACGGATCTATCCGGCTGGATTGTCGGCGATCAGGCCAAGGTGGACCGGCTGCTGACCGAGCAGACCTATACCGATCATTTCCGCCGGGCGCTGGTGTTCGCCGAGAAATACGACCGGCTGGTCTTCGGCACCGACTGGCCGCTGGTCCCGCTGGACGCTTATATTACCTTCGTGAAGCACCTGGTGCCGGAAGCTTATCATGAGGATGTCTTTTATAACAATGCACTCCGCGTGTTCCCTAAGCTTGCGGAGCGGATCAGCGAACTGAATCTATAATGAGATGGGCTGCAAACTTCCCCCGGAATGGTATTCCGGGGGTTTTTAGTTTCGTTTCCACTTGTTGAGTGGGGGCGGGTTACTACTTCTGATGGACGACCTGTGGTAAGCTGAGAGTAGACAGTATCAGCTTTAACACTGTAAGAGATTGTATTTCCTACAATAGAAAAGGCAGAGCTGACCGCAAAATGAAATTCTAATGTATTTCATACAGTGGAATGTTGTGTTTTGGGTGAAAAATGGCCTTTTTTCAATATTCAATTGTACGGAATACAATAGCTGCTATTTCGAAGCCTTTTTTACAGCAATCTATTGTACAAAATGCAGTTACTATCGTTCAAGTGCCTACAGCATCCGAATGACTGCTGTGCGAATGAGAAGCTGGCTCGTTAAGATCCGGTAATGGTCGTATTCACAAAGGGAGGCGGGTATTATGCCATACATACAGGTACACGATCTTGAAATGTTCTATGAACAGATGGGCACCGGGGAACCGGTAATCTTCCTGCACAGTCATTATTCCCGCAGCATGCTGGCCTTCAGCAGCCAGGTTTTGGACTTCCAGAGCCATTACAGTTGTTACTTCCCTGATCTTAGAGGGCATGGCAGGACCCGCTGCCAGGATCTGGACTGGTCTACTCCACGAATAGCTGAGGATGTCGCTGGATTCATGGATAGGATGAACATTGAACGGGCACATCTTATTGGATACAGTATGGGCGCGGGCGTAGGGCTGTACCTGGCGGTGAATCATCCGGGACGGATTGCTACGCTTACTACGATTGGAACCAGCGGATTCTGTGAACCGGCTGGAGCAGGAGAATACGAGCCTGAACAGCTGCTGGCGAATCAGCAGCAAGCCTTCATTAATCAGATGATCGAGAGGCATCAGGAGGCCCATCAGGGGAATTGGCAATACTATCTGCGGCAAACGGTGCAGGACTGGATCAGATACCCGGATCTCACGGAGGAGCAACTGGGCAGTATAACCTGCCCGGCACTGCTAATTTCAGGGGAAGATGACCCGTTCGCGGGAGAGGATAGAACGGTGAAGCTCGCTTCCCTGCTTACGGATGCAAGGACGCTGATCGTTCAGGGAGCAGGGCACCGCCCGCATATGTTAAGGGAACAGCCCATTCTGGTGAACGATACGATTCTTGAATTCCTTGCACAGAACCCTATCCACTAACACAAGGGGATGTACACATCCAGAAAGGAGTTACAGATGAAGAAAGTCATCGTGATCGGAGCAGGGATTCTCGGAGCCTCGGCAGCTTACCAGTTAGCAGTGATGGGCGCAGAGGTGCTGATTATAGACCGTCAAGACCCTGGACAAGCTACGGATGCAGCGGCAGGCATCATCTGTCCCTGGCTGTCGCAGCGGCGCAATCAGGCCTGGTACCGGCTGGCGAAGGCGGGGGCGCGGTTCTATCCTGAGCTGATTAGCCAGCTTAAAGAAGGCGGCGAAGCGCATACCGGTTATGCCAGGGTTGGAGCGCTTAGTATACATACGGATGAGAGCAAGCTCGACAGAATAGAAGAGCGGGCACGGATGCGGCTGGCAGATGCCCCGGAGATCGGAGTCATCACGCGGCTTAGCGCAGGGCAGACCCGTGAACGCTTCCCGCTGCTGGCGGAAGGATATGCCTCGGTTCATATTAGTGGAGCTGCCCGAGTGGATGGCCGCGCTTTGCGGGACGCTCTGCTTCATTCTGCGCAGCAGCAGGGGGCGGTCATGATAAGCGGTGACGCTGCGCTTGCCTTTGAACCGGGCCGGGTCACCGGAGTCAACGCAGGAGGACACTATTATCCGGCGGATGAAGTTATTATCTGTGCAGGCGCATGGGCGAACCCGCTGCTCATGCCGCTGGGCATTGACTTCAAGGTGAGCTACCAGAAGGGGCAGATCATGCATTTGCAGGTATCTGACCAACAAGATACGGAAGTCTGGCCGGTGGTGATCCCGCCAAGCGATCAATATCTGCTCGCTTTTGCCCGGCAGCAGATTGTTATCGGAGCTACTCATGAGAATGACGTAGAAGGATATAATACCAGAGTGACCGCCGGCGGGATACAGGAGATTCTGGCTAAGGGGCTGGAAGTTGCGCCTGGACTGGCGGATGGTACCTATAGTGAAGTGAGGGTCGGCTTCCGTCCGTTCACTCCGGGATTTCTGCCGGTCATAGGGGCTGTCCCCGGGTGGAGTGGAGTCCTTGCGGCCAATGGTCTGGGAGCCTCAGGACTTACGATGGGGCCGTATATCGGTTATCAGCTGGCGAAGCTGGCACTCGGCAGGGAGCCTGATCTGGAGCTGGAAGATTATAGCCTTCAGAGAGCCATAACGGGCGGATGATTACGAATACATTTCCTTCATTGGAACATTATGATTTAATTCGGCTTGCCGGATGAATTTTTGTTTGACAGAAGTGAAGGTCTGATCCATAATACAATCCATACTAAACATATATGATTTATAGGAAGGGTGGATCACACGTGATTAAATTAAAAGCTTCTATGAGAAAAACAGCAGGGCTGGGCACACTCGCGGTACTATTCGTATCGCTGCTTGCCGGCTGCTCCGGGTCTGCCAATCCTGCGGATTCCAGTAATGGGGCTCAGGCCAGTACGGCTCCAGCGGCAACGGAAAGTGCAAGCACAGCAGAGCCTGCAACTGGAGGCACCTTCGTGTATGGCCGCCCTGCTTCCGTAACGTCGTTTGATCTGCATAACCAGATTACATCGAATAACGCATTTGCGATTGATAAAGTGTTTGAGTCACTGGTTGCTTTTGACAGCAAGGGTGAAATTACAGATCAGCTCGCAGCCTCGCATACGATCAGCGAAGACGGCTTAACTTATACGTTCGTACTCCGTGACGGGCTGAAGTTCTCGAACGGTACGCCGGTGACCGCAGAGGATGCGGTATTCTCCCTCCAGCGGCATCTGAAGGTTGGCGGTCCCCTGGCCATCTCGGCCAAAGTAGATACGGTCAAGGCACAGGATGAGAAGACACTGGTAATCACGCTGAAAGAACCCTACACTCCATTCATTTCGGAGCTGTCGAACTTCTCGAACGGGATCATCCCGAATAACTTCGGCGGAGTGACCGAAGAGGAATTCTTCAAGAAGCCGGTAGGCACCGGGCCGTTCGTGATCGAGACCTGGGACCCGGCAGGTGATGTCACCTTCACCAAGAATACCAACTACTGGAAGGAAGGCCAGCCTTATATCGACAAGCTTGTCTATAAGCTGATCCAGGACGACAGCCAAGCCATCAACCAGCTTAAGGCGGGAGCAGTGAATGCAGTTGAAGCCCTGTCGCTACAGAATGCGGGTGAGATCAAGGATGGTGCAGACACAACAGTGGTAACGAACGGCAGCTGGGTGACAGAACAGCTCTTCTTCAATACACTGGATAAGCACTTCTCCGATGTGCATGTCCGCCGGGCACTGGCACTGGCGCTTGACCGTGACGGACTGACCAAGGCCCTGACCTTCGGCTATGCGCAGACGGCGACTTCGCTGCTGCCATCAACGATCCCTTACAATGCCAATGACAAGATCAATGCACTGAGCTTCGATCCGGCGGCTGCCAAGGCAGAGCTGGCCAAATCGGCCTTCCCTGACGGATTCTCCACCAAGCTGCTGGTGGCTTCGGGCAACAGCACCCGGGCCCAGGAAGCCCAGATTATCCAGGCAGCCGGCCAGGCGATCGGGATCAAGATTGAGATTGAATCGGTGGAGCTGGCCACCTTCCGTGAACGCTTCTTCGCTTATGATTTCGCGGCGATGCTGAACAGCGGTCAGGCGGATTCCCCGGAAGCGAACTCGATTCTGGCGTTCCAGACCGACCCGGAAGGCTTCAGCAAATCGTATTGGACGCATTACACGAATGAGAAGGTAACCAAGCTGCTATATGAAGGCCAGAAGACAGCAGACGGTGAAGGACGGGCTACCATCTACACCGAGCTTTTACAGACGCTTGCCGATGAAGTTCCTTACATCCCGCTGTACTATCCTGATATCCTGATCGGCGCCCGTTCTTCAGTTGACGGACTTGTGGTTCTGCCTAACGGCAGCATCCGTCTGGAAGATGTCCGACTATCTAAATGATGAAATCCAGGCTAACCCTGAGGGGTGCAGCTGGAAACAACGGTTCTTACAAGTGGCTGGCCCTAGCCCTTGTAAGAGCCTTACTTGTTATCCTCTGCGTAATGACGGCGGTCTTTTTCCTGATTCGAATTGTACCCGGTGACCCCGCCAAAATGATTCTAGGTGAATACAGCACACCTGAAGCGCTTAAGAATATGCACCACACACTGGGACTGGATCTCTCCTTATGGGATCAGTTCACCCGGTTCGTGAAGCTGCTGTTCACTCAGGGAGATACCGGAAACTCTATTATTGCCGGCACCTCGTCGAGAGAGCTGATTGCAGAGCGTGCTCCGGTCACACTACTGCTGATTGTAATTGCTTCGGTGCTTGCGGTAATTGTAGCCCTTCTGCTGGCAACGGTTGCTGCCACCCACAAGGACAAGCTGCTCGACCATCTGATCCGCATTATTCCAGCGGTCACCCTTGGGATGCCGGTCTTCTGGGTTGGGATTCTGTTCATTCTGTTCTTTAGTGTGCGGCTGGGCTGGTTCCCCGTAGGGGGAATCGGCGAGGGATGGTCGGGTACGCTCCATAGTCTGGTGCTTCCGGCGGTCACGATTGCTTTTTCACAGATTCCTACGCTGGTCCGCTCGCTGCGTGCGCAAATGCTGGAAGTGCTGGAATCCGAATTCGTGGTCACTCTCCGTGCAGCTGGAATTCCGTCCAGAGTCATCCTGTTCAAGCATGTGCTGCGCAATTCGGCATTGCCGACCCTGATGCTGCTGGGAGTGAATGTGTCCTACCTGATCGGGGGAACGCTCGTTGTGGAGCAGGTCTTCGGGATCAAGGGCATTGGCAGCCTGTTGTTCACCTCCATCTCGAATAGAGATTTTCCAGTGATTCAGGGGATTGCGCTCTATTGTGCACTGGCTGTTGTAATTATCAGTCTGCTAATCGAAATTATCTCCGGGTGGCTTGATCCCAGAACGAAGGGGAAATCATGAATACTACACAGATAGATACAACCCTGCCGGACCTCGGGAAGCCCGCAAGCGGACTCCGAAGAGTACTGAACACCCCGTCACTGCTGATCGGAATCATTATGTTCACTATACTTATACTGCTCGCCATCTTCATTCCTTATTTAAGTCCGTACAACCCGACGGAGCAGAATCTGAGCGCGTTCCTGCAGCCGCCTTCCGCAGCCCACTGGCTCGGTACCGACCAGCTTGGCCGTGATTTGTTCACCAGATTGATCTATGCCGCCCGGACGGATCTGACGATCATGGTGCTGGCTGAGATTATTCCGTTTTGCACGGGCGTCATGCTGGGCATGATTTCGGGGTACTATGGCAAATGGACCGATAGAATTATAGCGCTGATCACGGACACTTTTATTGCCTTCCCGTTCTATCTGATCGTCATTATCGTGGCCTTCGCCAGCGGGGCAGGGGAGCGCGGAATCTATATTACCTTCATTCTCGTAGGCTGGATTGTATTCGCCCGTGTGGTCAGAGGACTCAGCGCATCCTTCCGGAAGCAGGAATGGATCGCCTCGGCGCAGACGCTAGGTCTGCCCGGACACCGCATCCTTCTGCGCCATCTTCTGCCGAATGTACTGCCGCAAGCCGTTGTCGTGCTGATGACGGATATGATAGGACTCCTGGTAGCCATTGTTACGCTGGGTTATCTGGGAATAGGGATTGCCCCGCCTACGCCGGATTGGGGAACGATGATCGCAGACGGACAACCCTTCATTACTACAGCCTGGTGGCTGTCGGCGGTTCCCGGCTTCGCAGTTGTGTATACGGGAATTGCGTTGTCTCTCCTGGGAGACGGACTGGCCGATATCTGGAGGAGAAAAGGATGACAACACAACCTGTACTTGAACTCGAAACACTGACACTCGCAGCTTCTTCCACAGAAATCCTGGTCAACAGCGTCAGCTTCTCCCTTGAACGCGGCGAAAGCCTGGGACTAGTGGGCGAATCCGGCTCCGGCAAATCGCTGACGCTGCGGGCGATTCTCGGCCTGCTTCCGCGTGGTGTGGAGCAGACCGGGGGAGTGGTCCGCAGCAAGGTAAGCAGTGCCATGGTGTTCCAGGACCCCAGAGGGGCGCTGGATCCGCTCTGCCCGGTAGTGAAGCAGCTGACCGAGGTTGTATATTACAGACAGAGAACCAGTCTGAAGGCTGCGCGGCGCATCGCCCTGGAGCTGCTTGAACGGCTCGGTCTTCCAGATTCTCTGAAGAGAACTGACCGCTACCCGGGGCAGCTCTCCGGCGGCCAGTGCCAGCGTGTCGTCATTGCTCTGGCGCTGGCCTGCAAGCCGGGCATTCTGCTCTGTGATGAGCCGACCACCGCGCTGGATGTGACGGTTCAGCGGCAGATTATAGATACGATTACGAGTCTGCAGCAGGAGCTGGGCTTCGCTATGGTCTTTGTGACCCACAACCTGGCGATTGCCGCCAATCTTTGCTCCAGACTGGTTGTAATGAAGCAGGGCCGGATCATTGAGCAAGGCGAGACACATAGCCTGCTGCGGCATCCGGCTGAGGCTTATACACAGATGCTAATGGATTCGGTGCTCCCTCTGCCGGAGCTGGAAGGAGGCGGGATCTCATGGAAGTAGCATTACAGGTGCAGGATGTAACCGTCCGTTATGGCGGGTTCACCGCCCTTGATCAGATCCGGCTGGAGCTTGCGCGGCATACCACGCTGGGGCTTGTCGGCGAGTCCGGCTCCGGGAAGTCTACGCTGGCCCGGGTTATTGCCGGACTGATCACTCCGGATGAAGGACAGCTTCTGCTGGGTGCGGAGCCGTTAGGCAAGAAGCGGAGCAAGGCGCAGCATAAACAGATTCAGATGATCTTTCAGAACCCGGATTCTTCGCTGAATCCCCGGCATACCGTCCGGCAGATTCTGGCGGAAGCCTTGCTGTTCCACCGGATTGTAGAGCGGTCGCAGGTTGAGCGCAGAAGTAAGGAGCTGCTTGGCCGGGTGCAGCTGGATACCAAGTCTCTGGACAGATATCCGCATGAATTCTCCGGCGGCCAGCGCCAGCGGATCGCCATTGCCCGCGCGCTTAGTGTGGAGCCTAGCCTGCTGATTGCCGATGAGCCCACCAGCGCACTGGATGTCTCAGTACAGCGCAGCGTGCTGGAGCTATTCCATACGCTGCAAGCCGAGCTTAATCTGACGATGCTGTTCATCTCCCATGATCTGGGAGTCATTCATGCCGTCAGCGATACCGTCGCTGTGATGCGCCAGGGGCAGCTGGTCGAGGTGAATTCGAAGGATGAATTCTTCGTCCGGCCCCAGCATGAATACAGCCGGGAGCTATTGTCTGCGGTGCCCAAGATGCCGCAATATTGAACATTCATACCATCAGGAGGATTATATGAACCGTCAAACTACAGGATTCGTACCATTGACGTTATCTGAGCTGGACACACTAACACAGCAACTATCCCGGTTATTAGGGACACAGCATCCTCCGGTAATTATTCCGGGGGAAGCGATTCTAGGCATTGAGGCGGTAGCAGCAGGAATTGCTGCGCCGGGACGTACGATTCTGAACGTAGTGACCGGACCTTACGGCAGCTTGTTCGGGGAATGGCTTACGCGCGGCGGGGCTACCGTTAAGGAAGTGAAGGTTCCCTTCGACCAGGTGGTTACAGTAGAGGAGGTGGCCTCAGCGATTGAGCTGCATCAGCCGGATGCGATTTCTTTGGTACAGGCAGAGGTGGTTACAGGCGGCTCGAACCCTGCGGAGGAGATCTTCAAGCTGGCCCGCAGGCATGACCTGATTACGATAACGGATTCCGTGTCGGCGGTTGGGGGAGAGGCGCTGTCCGTAGATGAGTGGGCCGTGGACTTCGCTGTAATGGGTGCGCAAAAAGCGCTCGCCGGTCCTAACGGAATCAGCGCGGTCACTATTTCCCCACGAGGCTGGGCATTCTTGGCGTCGAACGAACGAGCTCCGCGCAATTCCATTCTGTCCTTGCTGGATCTGCAGCCATCCCCGGATGGCGCAGCGCCACTCCGCGTCCCGCCGAATATCCCGGTCCTGGAAGCCAGAGCCCTAATCGAAGCCCTGGAGGCTGTTGCCGAAGAGGGACTTTCACAGGTTATCCAGCGGCATGAACGTGCGGCGGCCTCTGCTGTCGCAGGGGTCGCGGAGCTTGGGCTTGCGCCTTGGCAGAAGGACAGCAGACATTATTCTACGCTGACTACGACTGTTCGGATTGACGAGCAGCCGCTTCTACTGATTAAGCAGCCTATCGGTATCGTCGCTCCCGGGGACGGAGAATTATTCGGTCAATTGCTGCGGATCAATCATTTCGGAACGAATGCCAGCCGGGAGAGTGTCGAAGCAGCGGTGCAGACGCTGGCCAGACTGCTGAAGCTGGATGCTGAACCGGCAGTGCAGGCCGTCCGCCAGATCTGGAGGGAAGTGGAATGATCCTTAAGCAGCCGCAATTTCAGGCATACACTGGAATCCATATTGCAGGCACCCAGGGGAAACGCTTCGATATCGAGATTACGAACGGGCGGTTCACCGCAGTGGCAGAAGTAGGTCCGCACCCGGAACAGGCGGAAGGCTCCCGGCAGCAGCAGCTATGGATCAGTCCGGGCATTCTGGATCTGCACACCCATCTGGCCTGGACCGACTTCGACCATGACGATCAGCTCCGCCGGGACCCCCGCGAGATTGAGGTGATGCAGGCGGAGGCCTTCGCCGCTACCTTGCGGACGGGGGTAACTACAGCCCGCGATGCCGGCGGTATTCTGCCAGCCACGATCCGGCATCTCGTGAAGTATTACCAGCAGCCGCTGCGGGTAGAGACCAGCAGTGAAATGCTGGGAGCTTCCGATGCCAAGGGGATTAAGCATCTGGAGAACCGCCTGACGGAGATCTACGCGACCGGGGCAGGCTGGGTTAAAATCATGGCAACCGGCGGTCTTGGCGCACCTACCGAGAAGGTTACGGAGCCGAACTTCTCCGGGGAGGAATTCGCCTTCATCGTCCGTCATGCCCATGCGAACGGGAAGAAGGTATTGGTGCATACCTGGGGCGGGGTGACGATTGACTGGTCGATCCAAGCCGGTGTGGAATCTATTGAGCATGGGATGTTCATGACCTGGGATCAGGCCGGGAGACTGGCCGAATCCGGCGTGGCTTACGTGCCGACCACTTCAATCTACCGGATTGCCGCCGATCCGAAGGGAGTGCTGGCGTTAAGTCCGCTCATCTGTGAACGTGCCGCCCGGGCCGCCGATGCTCATGCCATCGCGCTTGGATATGCCAGGGAGGCAGGGGTGCGGCTTGGCTTCGGCACCGATTACGCTACGCCTGCGCTGCATGGCTACAACCTGCAGGAATTCGACACGCTGCTGGACTACGGCCTGAGCCGGGTGGAGGTCTGGCGGTCAGCTACAGAAGACGCAGCGGCGATACTTGGAAGCGGCCATGAGCTGGGCCGGATTGCGGAAGGCTATATTGCCGATGCCGTCATCTACGCCGCCGATCCTTATCAGGCCAAGAATGCGGATCAACTGCGCACAAGCATTGTTACGGTCATTACTGGAGCGCTGGAAGAGGATTTGGTGTAGCGGTTGTACAAAGAGGCTGTCCTTTCTGATGAAGGACAGCCTCTTTGCGGTGTGATGGCCCGAGGCCAAATGTAATCGAAAAACCGATCATATTGGAGCGCTACGTAGGCGTGTGGCCGAATGTAATCGAAAAACCGATCACATTGGGGCGCTACGTAGGTGTGTGGCCCAATATAATCGAAAAACCGATCACATTAGGGCACTACGGAGGTGTG
Source organism: Paenibacillus sp. FSL R7-277 (assembly GCF_000517965.1). NCBI lineage: Bacteria > Bacillati > Bacillota > Bacilli > Caryophanales > Paenibacillaceae > Paenibacillus > Paenibacillus sp. FSL R7-277. The sequence goes on along the minus strand of NZ_ASPX01000079.1, from coordinate 36,778 downwards.
TGGCCCAATGTAATCGAAAAACCGATCACATTGGGACGCTACGTAGGCATGTGGCCGAATGTAATCGAAAAACCGATCACATTGGGGCGCTACGGAGGCATGTGGCCGAATGTAATCGAAAAACCGATCACATTGGAGCGTTACGTAGGCGTGTGGCCGAATGTAATCGAAAAACCGATCACATTGGAGCGTTACGTAGGCACGTGTGCGGAATGTAATCGAAAAACCGATCACATTGGGACGCTACGTAGGCATGTGGCCGAATGTAATCGAAAAACCGATTACATTGGAGCGCTACGTAGGGGTGTGGTCCCAATGTAATCGAAAAACCGATCACAATTGGACCCGGTGCGTATCTATCAAGCTAATTTCCTTTCCCCGTCAGGGTCGATATTGTTCCAATTGTACCAATCAAAGCTCGGTATACTGCTTAACCACTTGATCCAGGTAGGATTCAACCGCAGGCGTCTTTTGATTACCGGAAGTATTCAGAAGCGTTACCAGCTTGGGCAGAATATTTAGCACCTTGTTGTCACCTGGGCCCTCCATCAGGACGTGGTCGTAGGCCCGGCGCAGCTCAGGGTCGAGTTCATTCGTGTCGTAATCGTAGGCTGGGGTGTTATCCGAGCCGAGCAGTACTAGTGGAACCGTATAAGACATTTCATTGCGGATGGCCGCGGTCCGGTTCGACTTCGGATAATCCTGGACATAATCACTCATGATAGCCGCTCTGCCGATCAACTCATCCCAAGTGATCACGATACCTGCATCGAAGGTGGAAGGCTTGTTGCTCTCCGTTGCCATGATATCAATATACGCGGCGATATCCTTGCTGACATAGGGTTTGAAGACCTTGAAGCCTTCATAATGCATAACCGGATAATACATGCCTTCGCTGGACTCCAGCTTATAGCCTTTATCCCAAATCTCTTCAATCAGCTTGCGGACCGCAGGCGCTTTAACCCGCTTTAGAATCTCCGTATAGGTCATGTCGTTGTTAATTTCGGCATCCATTAGCGCTTTTTGCACAGCATCTGTATATAGCTTCTCAGAGAACCGCTCAAGCCCCGCCTTCTGGGCATTTTCCAATTGAAGGGTCATTACCGTGCCGTACCAGGAGCCAACTTTGGAGATATGGTTCATAAGATATTTGCGTGCCTGTGCGAGGCTTGCGGGATTGCTGACATATTTGCGGAACTGGTTGTAGACCGCCTGGGCATCCGATGCAGATGCAGCAGCTACCGGCTGTGCCCCCGTAAGTACTGTACCGCCTGCCAGAGTCAGAGCTGTACTTAGCAGCACCGCTCTTGCTGTTTTTGTTAAGGATTCTGATAATGTTCTCATTATGTACCTCCTGTGGGATAAGGTTTGCTGGTAACGCCTATATAAGAAGCACTAAAGAAATTAACGAAAAGCAAAAAGAAGCGGAGGGGAAATTTGGAACTGGAGGAGCGATAGCGACCGCCTTTGTGTTTGGATTTCTACCGCGAGGAGCGGTTTAAATAAAGAAATCCAAACTGGGCAGCGGCCGGAAGTCCAAATGTTCACCGCAGTGACGACCAAGCTTAGAGTTCAAACCTAAAGTGTATCTTATCTATCTTATCTATTTGGACAGATCCGGAATGGATGAATCGGGCGGCACTAGTGAAATAACGCTTGACTTGGAACGCATTTCATAACCTATAGTTCAGTGGAAGACTAGACAAAGGGGAGAAGAGGACATGAATCAAACTAGCAGAAAGATTGTTTTCATCGATATTGACGGAACGCTTCTCATGGAGAATGGAATAGTCCCGGAATCAGCAGTGCAGGCATGCCAGCAGGCACGGAAGAACGGGCATTTGCTGTACCTGTGCACCGGACGCTCCAAGGCTGAAATCTATGATTATATCTGGGAGATCGGGTTCGACGGGCTGATTGGAGCGGCAGGCGGATATGTGGAGAGCGGTGGCGAAATGCTTTATCATAAAAAAGTGACCCCGGAGGATGCGAAGCATTTGATCGATTATTTTAACGCGAACGGGGTCGATTTCATTCTGGAATCCAATACAGCGCTTCACGGCAGCCGCCATTTACAGCCGCATCTGGAGCGCAGAATCTATGGCGACTTGCTGAATGATCCCGAGGCGCAGGAGAGAAAACGGCAGTCACCTCATCCCTATATCGCAACACTCACTTACGGGGACGAGGAGTTATATCTGGATGACGTTAATAAGGTATGCTTCTTGGAGAGCAGCCTGCCCTTTGATCAGATTCAGAAGGAATTACAGGACCGGTTCACGGCGATTCAGTGCTCCATCCCGATCTTCGGGGAGAACAGCGGGGAACTGATGATGCCTGGCGTTCATAAAGCTTCCGCTATTGCCGATGTCCTGCATCATTTGAATATCCCGCTTGAGAACAGTATGGCGATTGGAGACGGGCTGAACGATATGGAGATGCTGGAATATGTCCAGGTGGGGGTTGCCATGGGCAATGCCCGCGAGCCGCTCAAAGCAATTGCCGATGATATTACCGATTCTATTGAGAACGATGGACTGTATAATTGCTTCCTGAAGCACGGACTGATCTGACTAACGGGTTGATCTCCGGGAAGACTCGTGTTAAAATGCACTTAATTAAGCGATTGGAGTTGAAGAGTATCGTGCGGACATTTCTTGCGTAATGTGACCAATAAACAAGCGTTATTTGCGGCGCGCAATTTATGGTTGATATGCAGGAAGGGTCTGCCTCTTTTCACTCTGGTCCAAATATCCTTATTCAAGTCCGCCTGGAGATAGTGTCCGGGTATGGGATTTGCTGTGTTTATTTGAGCTGCTGGAGGAGAACCTTCTTGCAGCTTTTATTTTTGTAAATACAGGAGGATACTTGTATGTCTTTGATTAATGTGAGCAAGCTGACTTTTGCCTATGAGGGCACTTACGAACATATTTTTGAGAATGTGAGCTTTCAGCTGGATACAGATTGGAAATTGGGCTTCACCGGCCGCAACGGCCGCGGCAAAACAACCTTCCTGAACCTGCTGCTTGGCAAATATGAGTACAGCGGGACGATATCCGCGCAGGTGGGCTTCGAGTATTTCCCGTTTGCGGTGGCTGACCCTGCGGCTCTGACCGTGGATGTCATGCAGGAGATTGACCCGGAGATGGAGCACTGGAAGCTGATGCGCGAGCTGTCGCTGCTGCGGGTGTCCGAGGATACGCTGTACCGGCCGTTTGAATCGCTGTCGAACGGGGAGCAGACGAAGGTGCTGCTGGCCGCTCTGTTCGCGCGCGAGAACCAGTTCCTGCTCATAGACGAGCCGACGAACCATCTGGATGCGAAGGGCCGGAAGCTGGTCAGTGACTATCTGCGTACGAAGAGCGGGTATATTCTCGTGTCGCATGACCGTGCTTTTCTCGATAACTGTGTGGACCATATCTTGTCGATTAACAAGACCAATATTGAGATCCAGAAGGGCAACTTCAGCAGCTGGTGGGAGAATAAGTCCAGACAGGATCAGTTCGAGCTGGCGGAGGATGAGAAGCTGCGGAAGGACATCAAGCGCTTATCGGACTCAGCCAAAAGAACGGGCGGCTGGGCGCATGAAGTCGAGAAATCTAAGAATGGCACCCGGAGCTCCGGCAACAAATTGGATAAAGGCTACGTCGGCCACAAGGCCGCCAAGATGATGAAGCGCTCCAAGTCGATTCAGCAGCGGCAGGAATCCGCCATCGCCGAGAAGTCGAAGCTGCTGCGGAATCTGGAGAGCGCGGACAGCCTGAAGATCGCACAGCTTCCTTATCATAAGCAGCAATTGGTGGAGCTGGAGGATCTGTCGATCCGCTATGACGACAAAACGGTATGCTCCGGTGTTAGCTTCGCTCTGGAACAGGGGGACCGGGTCTCCCTCTCCGGCAGCAACGGCTCAGGCAAATCAAGCATTCTGAAGCTGATCTGCGGGGAGGACATAAACTATACCGGCCACTTCGCACGGGACAGCCAGTTGTCTATCTCTTATGTATCCCAAGATACTTCGCAGCTCAAGGGCAGCCTGAGTGAATATGCGAGAGAGCAGGGGATCGACGAGAGCCTGTTCAAGTCGATTCTGCGGAAGCTCGATTTCTCGCGGCTGCAATTCGAGAAGGATATGTCCACGTACAGCGGCGGGCAGAAGAAAAAGGTGCTGATTGCCGCAAGCCTCAGCGAGCAGGTGCATCTGCACATCTGGGATGAACCGCTCAACTTCATCGATGTTATCTCCCGGATGCAGATCGAGGAGCTGCTGCTGGAATATACACCGACGATCCTGTTCGTGGAGCATGACCGCGAATTCTGCGCGAATATCGCGACTAAGCAGGTTGTACTCGACTAAGCAGGTATCAAATCTGTACCGGAAGCTCAAATTGTTCCTTCAACCGCTTGATGTCGGCCCGAGGGGGAGCGCCAAACATACGGGAATATTCCCGGCTGAACTGTGAGGCGCTCTCGTAGCCGACCCGGAAGGCAACATCGGCTGCATCTGCAGACTCAGCTAATAACAGGCGGCGAGCCTCTTGCAGGCGCAGCTGCTTCTGGAACTGGATCGGGCTCATAGCCGTAACTTCCTTGAAGTAGCGGTGGAATGCGGAGACGCTCATATTGGCGATATCGGCCAGCTCGTCAATCCGCAGAGCCTGTTCGCTATGGCTGACAATCTGTTCAATTGCTACCCTGATCCGGTAAGTGCTGCTGCCTTCCATGGCAATCTGGGCCAGCGTTACTCCATATGGTCCCTGCAGCAGTTTATACAGAATTTCCTTAGTATATAGAGGGGCAAGGAACGGGATGTCTTTGGGAGTATTGAGCAACCGCGCCAGACGGAGAAGCGCATCCAGCAGATCCGTGTCGATGTGTCCGACGAATAAGGCACGCCGGGCATTCTCCCGGGGGAGAATCTGCAGCTGCGATTCATGGAGGACCTCCAGAATCTGGTTTTGCGTGAATTCCATTTTGAAGCTTAAATAGGGAACCTCCGGGGACGCCTTAATCACTTGTCCCACTACCGGCAGGTTCATTGAAGCCACCAGGAAATCAGAAGAGGTATATACAAAATGCTCCTGAGCCAGCATAATCTCCTTCACGCCTTGGGTAATGAAGCAGAAACACGGGTTATACACTCTGTAAGCAGGCTCACTCGCCTGGGAGTAACGGATGAATTGCAGTGCAGGCACGGCCGTTTCATGAGCGCCGTCCCGGCCGGTATGCCGCTCAATCAGCCGGCACAGCTCAAGCTTTTGCGTTGCGATTGCTTCGGTCACTTGAGATCCTCCTTAGTTTCATATGGTTTCATTATAGGGCATATCCGGCGGGAGTGTTAATGAGAACGGTAGGATTAGGCAATCATTCGCGACTATTGTGATAACGCCAATCCATTATCTGTTGCACAATAAGAGAGACTGTAATCTACACTATTCTCAGGAAAGCAGGGAACAAGCGAATGGAATATACAAAAATGGGCAACACCGGCCTTGATGTCTCCAGACTGTGCCTGGGCTGTATGAGCTTTGGCGATGCCAAGCGCTGGGTGCACCCTTGGGTGCTGGATGAAGAGCAGAGCCGGACGATGATCCGTACCGCACTGGACCTGGGCATTAATTTCTTTGATACGGCCAATGTCTATTCTGACGGCACGAGTGAAGAAATGCTCGGACGGGCTTTGAAGGACATGACTGCCAGGGATGAGGTGGTGATTGCGACCAAAGTATTCTTCCCTATGCGAACCGGACCGAACGGCGGGGGCTTGTCCCGCAAAGCAATTATGAGCGAGATCGACCACAGCCTGAAGCGGCTGGGAACTGATTACGTTGATCTGTACCAGATTCACCGCTGGGATTATACTACGCCGATTGAAGAAACGATGGAAGCCCTGCATGATGTGGTGAAGGCGGGAAAAGCCCGCTACATTGGCGCTTCCGCCATGTATGCCTGGCAGTTCCAGAAGGCGCTGCATGTTGCTGATATGAACGGCTGGACCCGGTTCGTCTCCATGCAGAACCATCTGAATCTCATCTATCGTGAAGAGGAACGTGAGATGCTCCCGCTCTGTAAGGAAGAGGGCATTGCGGTCATCCCCTACAGCCCCTTGGCTTCCGGCCGGCTAACCCGGGACTGGGCGGAATCTACGCTGCGCTCGGAAACGGATCAGGTACAGAGATCCAAATACGATGCTACAGCCGATAAGGACCGCCTGATTGTCGAGCAGGTAGCTGCCATTGCGGCGGAGCGCGGAGTTCCGCGCATCCATGTTGCACTGGCCTGGCTGCTGCAGAAACAGCCGGTCACTGCGCCGATTATCGGGGCGACGAAGCTGTCGCATATTACAGATGCGGTGGGAGCGTTATCCCTTCAGCTGACAGCTGAAGAGATTGCCCGGCTGGAAGAGCACTACGTGCCGCATGCTATCGTTGGAGCGCTTTGAAAATTTCCATTTAGTAGACAACTGAATCAGCTTCATCCATTGAGCGCTTGCCGGTACCATTCCGGCAAGCGCTTTTTGCTGGAGCAGGAAACAGCCCTGCTTAAGGAGAAACTAACAGGAAGCCGAGAAATGCTGCCGGAGCGTTTGATTAAGGATTTGACTGGAAGCTGGATGCACAGTGATGAACTGCTGGATTCATGGCGGCATCTGGCCGCAAGAGTATAGAGATTACCATTACTAGGAGTGATAATTGTGCTGTCAAAGATCAGCCTTGAAGGCGAATGGAAGCTGCAGCTGGAAGAGAATGGGCAAGGACTGGTGCTACCTTTTACCGATGTAATTATGCTGCCGGGAACTACCTCCTTCGCCCGTAAAGGGCCGAAGAATGAGGAGATTCTGGTAGGCGCTCTGACGGATGAATTCCGTTATGAAGGACCGGTCTGGTACTCCAGAGAGGTTGGGATTCCGGAAGAGCTGGCGGGTAAGCACTGCTGCTTATATCTGGAACGTACAAGGCTTAGCACCCTCTGGGTAAACGGTGTGGAGATCGGCAGCCGCGACAGCTTGAATACTCCGCATGTATATGAGCTGCCGCAGCTGCAGCCCGGGAGTCATACGCTTACTATCCGGGTGGACAACACCGGCTATCCGACCAAAGGCGGGCATATGACCTCGCCGGACACCCAGACCAACTGGAACGGAATTACCGGGCGGATGGAGCTGCAGTTCTATGGGGAAGCCCGGATTAGCGGCATCCGGCTGAAGTCTGATCTGCCTGCACGTTCGGTGCAGATCTCCTCAACGCTGGAGAGCATGCAAGGTGCTACACTCGCGGTATCTGCTAATAGCTTCAATAGTGAGATAACACATTACGTAGAGGAACAGGAATATGTCATCACACCGGGTCCGTTCACTATAGACTATGCACTGGGTCCCGATGCGCTGCTGTGGAGTGAATTCGCTCCCCATCTGTATACTGTCAGCCTTGTTCTCAAGGGCAGCGATGGCATTACCGTGGACCGGCAGGAGGTGATCTTTGGGCTTAAGTCATTCCGGGCTGAGGGGGACAAGTTCACCATTAATGGGGAAAAGACTTTTCTGCGCGGCAAGCATGACGGCCTGATCTTCCCGCTCACCGGCTATGCTCCTACAGACGCCCGAGAGTGGGTGCGGATTCTGGGTATTGCGAAGTCCTACGGTATTAACCACTACCGCTTCCATACCTGCTGTCCGCCGGAAGCAGCCTTCACCGCTGCCGATCTGCTCGGGATCTACATGCAGCCGGAGCTGCCGTTCTGGGGAACCATTACTGTAGATACCGATGAAGGGCATAATCAGGCAGAGCAGGACTATCTGATCAGCGAAGGATACGCTATCCTGCGGGAATTCGGCAATCATCCATCCTTCGTCATGATGTCGCTAGGCAATGAGTTATGGGGCAGCAAGGAGCGGATTGATTCGTTCCTGGCAGATTATAAAGCGTTCGATGACCGTCCGCTCTACACCCAAGGCTCGAATAACCATCAATGGGTGCCGGAGGTGCTGGAGCATGACGATTTCTTCAGCGGTGTGCGCTTCACGCGCGACCGGCTGTTCAGAGGGTCCTATGCCATGTGCGATGCTCCGCTTGGCCATGTCCAGACCTCACTGCCAAGTACAATGAAGGATTACGACGATCAGATTGTTCCGCCGGGCTTCGGGAATGGTGAAGGAGTGTCCGTCGAGGCAGGCGGCGAGATCCTGATCCAGTACGGCACTGAAGCCAAGGCCGTACAATCCGGCAGTGAGTCCGGTGAATGGATAGCACAGGTTCCGGTAATCTCGCATGAGATTGGACAATATGCTACGTTTCCGGATTTCCAGGAAATCGGGAAGTACACAGGTCCACTCAAGGCCGGGAACTTCGTCATCTTCCGCGAACGGCTGGAGAGCAAGGGGCTTGGCCATCTGGCCGATGCATACTTCAAAAGCTCAGGCCAGCTCGCTGTCGCTTGCTACAAGGAAGAGCTTGAGGCTGCCTTCCGTTCCCGCCGGTTAGCGGGCTTCCAGCTTCTGGATCTCCAGGACTTCAGCGGCCAGGGTACAGCATTGGTAGGTGTTCTGGATGCCTTCATGGATTCCAAGGGGCTGATTAGCCCGGAAGAGTGGCGTACCTTCTGTAATGATGCCGTGCTGCTGGCAAGATTCCCTAAATACAACTACGGCGCCGGGGAAACCTTCGAGGCCCATGTGGAGCTGAGTTGCTTCCGCAGCGGCATGCCGGATGCCATTGAGCTTCACTGGGAGCTTGCGGTTGAAGGGGGAGTTCGGACAACGGGCTCAGCCGGAGCCTTTATTCCTGCCGGAACCCACTACATTGACATTTGTGATCTGGCGATAGAGCTTCCGGCGGTTGACCGGATGAGCCGTGCGGAGCTGGCGCTCCGGGTCCAAGGAACCGATATCCGTAAAAGCTACGACTTGTGGATATATCCTGAGCAGAGGGATAACCCGCTTGAAGCTGAAGGCATCCATGTGTTCACAGAGCTGTCTGAGAAGGCAGTCACCCTGCTGGAGCAAGGCGGCAACGTGCTGCTGATGCCGGAACCGGAGTCGGTTCAGAACGGAATCGAAGGCTATTATTGCACGGATTTCTGGTGCTACCCGATGTTCCGTTCGATCTCGGAGAGCATGAACCGGCCGGTTCCCATCGGTACCATGGGCCTGTTGATCGATAACGGGCATCCGGTGCTGCGCGATTTCCCTAGTGAAGCGTATTCCACCTACCCGTGGTGGACCATCGCCCAGCATTCCAAATCGCTTATCATGGATGAGGCGGACCGCAGCTGGAATCCCATCGTACAGACCATCGATAATTTCGAGCGTAATCACAAGCTAAGTTTCCTCACAGAGTGCAGCGTAGGTAACGGTAATCTGCTGCTGTGTGTACTGGATGCCGCTAAGGTGAGCCGGACCACTGAAGGCAGACAATTCTTGACCAGCATAGCCGGTTATATGAATTCTGCTGATTTCCAGCCGCAATACCGGGCAACGATTGCAGAGCTTCGGGCATTGATTCGTTAAAAGACTGGGTAGAGCTGTCCCACAGCCGTGAAGCGGCTGGTTGGGGCAGCTCTTTATACTTCTCTATTCTGCTGAATATACTCCATGAACCTTCTGGAGGCGGGGGACAGATAATGGTCCCGGCGCCATTGCAGGCCCACCTCCCATTCCCAGCCCGGTTCCTGGATGGGAATCCAGACCAGCCCGTCAAGCATCAGTCCCAGCGTCTGCGGAAGCACGGAGACGCCAAGCCCGGCTTTGATGAAGCCGGCCACAGTAATCAGATCCTCAGCGTCATAGGTGGAGGCCAGCTCGAAATTAGTATTTTGGAAGAGGGAGGTGATTGTGCTCTTGAGTCCGCAATTCGTCTTCAGTCCGACAAACGGCTCACCCGACAGCTCGAACAGACTCAATGAAGAACGCGAGGCGAACCGGTGGGAACTGGAGACCACAATATAAATCGGTAATCTGCGGATGACCTTCCATTCCTTATCCTCAGCCGTAGTCTCTCTGGACGTAATCAGCATATCCGAGGTCCCGTTATCCAGCGCTTCGTCGATATCCCCGTGATTCCCCTGATACAGATCAAACCGTACCTTCGGATGGTCTGCCTGATAATCTCTGATAAGCGATGGGATCAGGTCCACACCAAGAATATTCAGATAAGACAGATGAACGGTTCCACTCTCCGCATTGGACGACTCCTCAATCTCCCGCACCCCATTCCCGATATTGCGCAGCGCTTCTTCGACCCGCGAACTGAACATAACCCCATAGCGGTTGAGCTGGACATTGCGTCCCTTACGCTCGAATAAAGGAACCCCCAGCTCACTTTCCAGTTTGGAAATCGCATGGCTCAAGGCAGGCTGCGTAATTCGCAGCGCTTTGGACGCAGAGGTCATATGCTCAAGCCGGGCTACGGTCAGAAAGTACTCCAGTTGTGTAAGCTCCATGCAGACAGCCCCTTTATACATTAATATTATTAATGAATTTAATGAAAATAATAAATTAGACGCACATATTAATCAAGTCTAAGATAGACATACAGACCTTAGAAGGCTGGACTTGCAGCCTACCCTGAGGAATCCCTAATGAATTGAGGCTGTAACATGACTATAACTTATGCTAATCCACTGACAGAATACGAAGGTAAAAGAGTCCTGGTAACAGGCGGTACCAAGGGAATGGGACAGGCAATCGCTGCCCGATTCACAGCGGCAGGCGCTGAAGTTATGACTACTGCCCGGACACTGCCGGCTGAAGATTCTGCTTCTGATTTGTTCGTTCAGGCAGATCTGTCCAAGCAGGAAGGAGTAGACAGGGTAATTGCTGCGGTTAAGGAGCGTTTCGGCCGGATTGATATCCTGGTGAACAATCTCGGCGGAAGCTCGACACCTCCCGGAGGATTCCTTGCGGCGAGCGATGAACACTGGATGGATGCGCTGAATCTGAACCTGCTGGCAGCTGTGCGGCTGGACCGGGGGCTGATCCCGCTCATGCTGGAGCAGGGAAAGGGAGTCATCATCCACATCTCTTCCATTCAAAGAGTGCTGCCGCTGATCGAATCGACCATCCCCTATGCAGCCGCCAAAGCTGCGTTAAGCAATTACAGCAAGAGCCTGTCCAAAGAGTTCTCTCCGCAGGGCATCCGGGTGAACCGGGTTGCGCCGGGCTTCATTCAGACTACAGCAGCTGATGCCATGATGGAGAACATTGCGGAGGTAACCGGCAGTGTGGAAAGTGCGCTGCAGTCGGTAATGGACGCGCTGGGTGGCATACCCATCGGACGTCCCGGCTTCCCTGAGGAGGTGGGCGAGCTGGTAGCCTTCCTTGCTTCCGACCGGGCAGCCTCCATTACAGGTGCTGAGTACGTGATTGACGGGGGAACCGTACCTACGGTGTAAGGTGAAGCTTCACGGTTAAGCTCTGCCTGAACTAACCTCTACTATTAGGACAGTCCGTTAAGCCATTCATTGGCTGAGCGGGCTGTTCCTTTTTCTTTATTTGTTTTGGAACTATTAAGAAGGTTTTACAAACGAAAAGCAAAAAGAAGCGGAGGGGAAATTTGGAACTGGAGGAGCGAATGCGACCGCCTTTGTATTTGGATTTCTACCGCGAAAAGCGGTTTCAATCAGGAAATCCAAACACAACAGCGGCCGGAAGTCCAAATGTTCACCGCAGCGACGACCAAGCTTTAAGTTGTACTGTTGTACTACTGTCAGTTCACTTAATTCTTTATCTTTTCTTTAGATTTGGTTTAGACTGGATTAAGAATGGCAGGCTATAGTTACAAAGAGTGCGGCTTGCATGACAAGATAGAGGGGGATTCACCATGTATACCATTCTCATAGCCGATGACGAATCGGAGATTGTTGAGCTTCTGCAGCTGTATCTGGAGAAGGAATATAACATTTTGACGGCAGAGAACGGAATCGAAGCCTTGAAGCTGATGCAGAATAACAAGATTGACCTGGCGATACTGGACATTATGATGCCGGGAATGGACGGGCTGCAGCTGCTGAAGCGGATTCGGGAGTATGAGCATTTCCCCGTACTGTTCCTGTCCGCCAAGAGCCAGTATCATGACAAAATCCTGGGGCTTGAGCTTGGAGCGGACGACTATATCGCTAAGCCTTTTAATCCATTGGAGATTGTGGCGCGTGCCGGGGCCATGCTGCGGAGGGTGCATCAGTTCGATGCCAAGGCACCGGAGGAGGAGAAGCCCAATGAGCAGATCGTGCTCGGCAGGCTGACGCTGGACCGGAGTACCTGTCAGGTTGAGGTGGCCGGGGAGGCCGTCGCTCTGACCTCTACCGAATATAAAATCCTGGAGCTGCTGATGCAGCAGCCGGGCCGTGTTTTTACACGCAAGAAGATCTATGAGACTGTCTGGGAAGATTTCTACGTCTACGAGGACAACAGCATTATGGTGCACATCAGCAACATCCGCGACAAGATCGAACGAGATTCCAAGAGACCGGAATACCTGAAGACGATCAGGGGATTGGGGTACAAAATTGAAGCACCCGTGGAAAAGTAGAGATAACCGCCCGCTGCAGACGTCGCTGACCATCGACTTCCTGCTGTTCAACTGCATGCTGCTGATGCTGGTGTTAGTGGTCTATCTATTCGTACAAAAGGATATTGCTGAGGTTATCCGGGAGCAAATGACGCCTGACCCCAATCTGTCTGTGGAAGCCGGGGCGTACCGGGAGGAGCTGGGCCAAGGGCCGGAGAGTGAGCGTCTGCTGAAGAGCGGAGGCTGGCTGGAGCTGCTGGATTCCGGCAAGCGGGTGATCCGTGTTGTTGGCGAGAAGCAGGATGAGATTCAGGTTTATGCCGAGGACAGCCTGTTTCAGGGACTGGAGAACCGCAGCGACCAGCCCTTTTATTATTCTATTACGAGCGTAACGGAGCAGGATAGCGGGGCAGCATGGATGTTACTTAAAATTCCCCGCGATGTAATAAATGTCTCTATTAACAACGAGTTTCTGGTCTCCTATCTGAATCATTCGGTGTTCTTTTATGTATTCCTGGTCAGCGGGTTGATTCTGCTGCTGATTTTTGTGTACAGCTATTGGGTCTCCAGACGGATCAAGAAGCCGCTGCGGGTGCTGAATCTAGGCTTGAACCGTATGATGGAAGGGCATTACAATACCCGAATCGCTCTGTATGCAGAGACCGAGTTCCTGCGGATCGGCCACAGCTTCAACTACATGGCTGATGTGATTGAGAAGACCACCGAGGAGAAGCGCCTCGCCGAGAAAAGCAAGCAGCGGCTGATGGTCGATCTGTCACATGACCTGAAGACCCCGATTACCAGCATCCAGGGATACGCGCAGGCCCTTATCGAAGGACGCGTTACCGACCCGGAGCGGCAGACGAAATATTTGAATTACATCTACACCAAGTCCGTGCAGGTCACGAAGCTCATTACGCATATGCTGGATCTGCTTAAGCTAGACTCACCGGATTTCATCCTGCGGATAGAGCGCATTGAGCTGGGCGACCATCTGCGGGAGATTATTGCTGATACCTATGGCGAGATTGAGCAAAAAGAATTCGAGCTTCACGTGCAGGTGCCCGAAGAAGAGGTCTATGCCCGTTATGATCCCGAGCTGTTCGCCAGTGTCATTAATAATCTAATTTCTAATGCTCTGGCCTATAATCCGGAAGGGACGCGCATCCGGGTATCCGTGATTCCCGAGGACACACAGATCAGGATCGAGATTGCGGACAATGGAGTCGGCATTCCGAAGGAGCTGTGGACTACGATCTTTGATCCGTTTGTGCGGGGAGATGAAGCCCGGACAACGGCAAGCGGGGGTACCGGTCTGGGCTTGTCCATTGCCAAGAAGAACGTAGAGAAGATGGAGGGCACGCTGCTACTGGAGAGTAGGGAAGGGGAGCCGACGGTATTTGTGATCCGTATTCCGAAGTAGCGAACGGCTGAAGGAGTACAGATCAGTGATTTTATATAGAGGAAATAATTAACTTCTTGTCGAATGTACTGATCTGGAAGATTCCGGCACCTTGCCGGGACACCTAACTTACATCGGGGGAAGGAAATAGAACATCTATGAAAAAACTTGCATTACTGCTCACCACTCTGCTGCTTGCGCTCGGACTGGTCTATCCGGGAGGCGCCGGACAGGCAGCGGCCGCAGCCGCACCAGTGTACACGGAGATTGCTACGTTTGTCGAAGGCAACCTGCTTATTTCGCCAGCCAAATCTGTACTCGTGAATGGCTCTGCCTATGTTCCGGTTAAGCTGGCCGGACAGATTCCGGGCTTCACTGTGGCGGCGGATGCTACTGGCGTTACGCTCACAGGCAGCAAAGGAAGCGCCAAGCTGAACAAGGATAACTCTATTTTGTACAAAAGCACCAATTACGTAGCCTTCAAAACCCTGCTCAAGCTCGGAGCGATTGACGGCAAATATGCCTCCAGCGCCATAGCGTTGTTCGTTTGGAGTACAGAGGACGGCAAGAATAAGAGCAACAGTATGCTCTACGCAATCAGCAAGCTGCCTGGAACGATGGGCATTGTGCTTGGCAAAAAGGTCTACTTATATGGACATCCGGGAAGCCATTGGGTGAAAAGTGTACAGTATGTTGATGACAACAACCAGAACTTTGTGATGCAAAATGAAGCCGGAACCGAGTGGGTTTTGGACTTGAACGATTTTGTGGATAATACTATGTACACCATGGAGAATATTGATTATTTGAAGTATTACTATAATGGACTAACGGTGTGGACCCGCAACGCCATGATTACCGATAGTCCGTTCAAGAACTTTGAGAAAGCAACCATCGCGAATTTCCGCCCGAACCCGGCCAATGGTAATTTAGAAATGATCATCCGCCGGGCCAACGGGCAGGAGGTTCCGCTCAAGATTGAACCTCGTGATGACCCTAGTGAGTATGTCGAAGAGGTACTGTTTTTCAAGAATCCGCAAACGAAGTTCAAGATCAGCGATAAAATGTGGTCAGCCATCCGTGAAGAGCGGGCGGTCAGCGGCATGACGATCACAGAGCTTCTGCTCTCCTGGGGAGACCCGGACGAAGTTTATGACGGGTATGTAGTGTACGGCCACCAATACGTCTATTTCATCAATGATAAGGTCTTCTCTATAGTTAATCTTTAATTCTTAGCATCTCCAGGCTTGCTTAAGGAATTCTTAGAGTTCCTTGGGCAGGCTCTTTTTTTCATGTATAATAAATGCACTGGAACCAGCTATTCTTTTTCACTCTAGGAGGACATTATGCAGCTCATTCAACCCCAAGCTATTCAGAACCGGATCGACGATTTCGTCTCTGAGGATCTATATATCCATCTAGAACTTACAAACGGAGCCTACGCCAGCCATTTCGACAGCTCCCGTGCTCCGGGCTCGGTGTTCATCAGCAATGCCGAGATCCGTTACACGAACGGCTCCATCTCAGGGACAGGACCCTACCGGGTGGGCTTGAAGACAGAGAAGGGCTGGATCTATGCAGAAGGCCTGACCCATGTGGATGAGCAGGATAACGAGCGGCTGATTCTGGCCGGACATGACAGTATGGGCAAGCTGATCGTGGCGTTGCAGCTTAGCCGGAGCCCTTTTTAATGATACTGGAGGAGTAAGCAGACATGAATAATAAATCTATGGACCATACGAGAATCCTGGTGGTACTTCCCCATCCTGACGATGAAGCCTACTTCGTATCCGGGACGCTGGCGATGTATATCGCAGCAGGTGCAGAGGTGACCTATGCCTGTCTGACACTGGGAGAGATGGGCCGGAATATGGGCGTTCCGCTCATTGCGAACCGCACGACCTTGCCAGCCATCCGCCAAGCGGAGCTCGAAGCTTCCTGTAAGGCCATTGGAATTCAAGACCTGAGGATGCTGGGCTTCCATGACAAAATGATTGAGTTCGAAGACCCGGCGCTTCTGGATCAGCGGATGGAATCGCTCGTGAAGGAGCTTACCCCGTCGCTGGTTATTACGTTCTACCCCGGATATAGCGTGCACCCGGATCATGATGCCACTGGTGCTGCGGTGATCCGTACAATGGCCCGGCTGCCCGCAGCGGAACGTCCGGTTGTACATAGTGTTGCCTTCTCGAACGGCCATCAGCAGCGGATTGGAGCAGCCGATGTAGTCATCGATGTAACGCCTTTTATCACTGTCAAAATCAACTCCATTCTGGCACACCGCACCCAGTTCCAGGAGGATAAAGTGCTTGGTAGCCTTCTGCCAACCGATCCAGTAATCTGCGGTAAGTATGGTACGGAACGCTTCTGGACCTACCGGTTCCCAGAATGCAAGGAACAGCCGGAGGAAGCGGCATTGTGCTGCAATTAAGAATGGAGGCGTAAAGATGACAGAACAACGGGTATACATCCGCTACCCTGAGGCGGGAGATGCCACGGAGCTGACGGGGATGTATTTGCGTAACCGTGAATTTTTTGAAGAACATTCGCCGGAGATCAGCGAGGATTTCTATACAGAGGAGTACCAGCTCGACAAGCTTACGCAGTATGAAGAGTTCAGGGCAGCGGATGAGAGATACGACTTCCTGGTCATTCACAAGGCTGACCGCCGGATTATCGGTACTGTCAGTCTGTCTTTTGTGGTGCGGGGACCGCTGCAGAGCTGTATGATCGGGTACAGTCTGGACAAGGACTATAACGGAAAAGGCTATATGACGGAGGCGGTGCAGCAGGTCGTGCGCTATGCCTTCGAGGAGCTGAAGTTCCACCGGATTACTGGGGAAGCCTCACCGGATAATCCCGGCTCCATCCGTGTGCTTGAGAATGCAGGCTTCCATAAGGAAGGCATTGCCCGTCTGAATGTGAAGATCCGCGGGGTGTGGAAGGACCACCAGATCCTTGCCATCATCAACCCGGCCGAAATCAATTAATGGAGTTAACACTAACGGATTAGTAGCTTAAATATTAACATTGTGGAGGATCACCAATGAGCCAGCGTTTACGAATTACCCGTTCCATGCAGGAAGAGAATGCAGAGCAGGCGCTAACCTTAGAGGAATGCAAGCAATACTTTGCCGATAAATCCGGCTTCAGCTATTCCGGGGTCTACACCGTACAAGGTGCAGAGAGCACGATGTCGATTGATGGAGATTTTTTCATGTGGAGCCATGAGGGGACGGAGTATCCGTTCCGTCTGTATATGGGCGATCTGTACGTTGCCTTGTCAACGGAGGCTATTGTACCCGTGATCCTTGAGATTGCCACGGACCTGCGGGCCGATGTGGTTGAGGGATAAAAGCGCAGATTTCCGCAACAATTAGCAGTGTCTTCCAGAGGCTCCCTAGCGGTCATCAAGACTGTGAAGGGAGTCTTTGGGCTTGCGGGAACGCCGCCGGGACATGAACAGCAGACACAGGGCAATCACGGCGAGGATCATTCCCAGCACCCGGAATCCGCTGAAGCTGAACTGGTCGCCCATAATGATTCCGATGAGCAGGGAGGAGAGGATCGTCCCGAAATATCTGGAGGTGCTGAATAAGCCGGAGGTTACGCCGATGATCTCTTTTGGCGAGTGGTTGAACAAGGCGGCTTGCATGGCGACGTTGTTCAGTCCGTTGCTGATTCCGAAGGCAGCCAGGGCCAGGATGATGCTGATTACAGGCCATGCCGGATTCAGCATCACGATCCATAGCGACCCGATGGTCATGAGGATTGCCGAACCTGCCTGCGCGGGCCGGTGCCCTGAGGCATTGATCCATCTTCCGGCGATTGGAGAAACGGCGAGTGAGCATAGCCCCAGACTTAACATCAGAAGCCCGGTGTGGAATTCACTGACCTGACGAACGAGCTGCAAATAAGATGGAAGACCGAAGAAGACGGAATAAAATAATAGATTAACCAGCATGAATTCGACATTGACACGGATCAGCCCGGGATACCCGGCGAAGGTACGCAGAGGAATGAAGGGCATGGCTGTTCTTAACTCATGCCTTACGAAGACCGCAAGCAGGATGAACCCGGACAGGCCGATGATTACATTGAATAGGGTGACATGACCGGAGGACTTGGCCGACAGCATCTGTCCAAGTACAGCGACCAGCCCCACAGTGAACAGCAGGATTCCAGGCACATCCATCCGGCTCATCCATTGCCGCAAGGACGGCTTGGGTAATAAGGCTGCGGACGGCTTATCTTGCGGGATGGTTCTCCAGGCTAACAGGAAGCTGGCCATTACAAACGGCAGGTTGATGTAGAAGATGGAAGACCAGCCCCACACATGGATCAAGACCCCGCCGATGAACGGTCCTGCCGCTGCCGCTCCTGATGTAAACATCGACAGCACGGACAGAGCAGAGGCTTGCTTGTCTGTAATATTCACCCGGATGATAGCCATCCCTACAGCCACCACCATACTGGTTCCGATAGATTGGATAATCCGCAGAACAACGAGTCCCCCGAAGCCCGGAGACCAAGGGGCGAGCAGGGAGGCTGCGAAGACGATTACTAGTCCGGCCAGGAATATTCTCCTGCGGCCGAAGATATCGCTGGCTCTGCCCATGACAGGCTGGGCAACAGCGCTGCCAATATAGAACGAGAAAATGATCCAGGAAACCACAGTGAACTCAAGCCCGAACACGTGCTGTAACCTGGGAATCGCCACAGCTACCATCGAAGAGTTAAGCGGGTTAAGCATGATTCCCAGCCCAACGGATATCATTAACCACCAGTTGCGCGCATTCATTGTTATTCCCCCTCAAGTGCTGTACAGTTATCGTACAGGATATGAGTTATTTACTCCAACGCATTTCATGTTATGATTTCATAGACTTGAGGGAATGAATGGGGGCGGGATATGGAACTTCTTCAATTGCAGTATTTCATCGCGGTTGCCCGCCTGGAGCATATGACCGAGGCTGCACACAGGCTGCATGTTACCCAATCCTCACTGAGTAAGACCATTCAGCGGCTTGAGGAGGATCTCGGAGTTCCATTGTTCGACCGGAGCGGGAGGAAGCTGCGGTTGAACGAGCCGGGACGCAGATTTCTGCAGCGTGCAGAGAAGGCGCTGTTCGAATTGGAGCAGGGTAGGCAGGAGCTTAAGGACCTGTCCAGCCTGGAGTCCAGCAACCTTGAATTAGCGGTAACCACCGCGAGTACCTTGCCCGGTATTCTCCGGGAGTTTCGCCTCAAGCTGCCGGACATCCATTTTCACGTACAAATGCTGCCCATGCAGGAGATGATTCCCCTTCTTCAGAGGGGAGAAGTTGATTTCTGCTTGTCCTCTCCTCCGGTCAGAGGGGAAGAGCTGGAATGTCAGGTGGTCTGTAACGATCACATCTACCTTGCCGTTCCAGCCGCTCACCCTCTGGCGGACCGCAAGAGCCTCGCCTTGATAGAGCTTAAGAATGAGTGGTTTGTGGGTGTCAAACAAGGTTACGGGATTCGAGATTTGGTGGATTCCGTCTGCCAGGCTTCAGGATTCCTGCCACGCTATGTGTATGAGGGAGACGAACCGGCCCGCTTGATTGACCTGGTGGAAGCCGGAATCGGCTTAGCCTTCATCCCGGGTACGGCGAGGAATGCGCAGGATCATATCCGTCTGATTCCGCTGGAAGACGAGGGACTGGTCAGGGAAATCGCCTTGTTATGGCATAAGAACCGCTATATTTCACAGGCGGGCCTGATTTTCCGCGAGGTTGTTATCGAATATTTCGCTAAGCTATAATGTCACCGGGAGGAATGAACCTATGAACGACACACAGATTACAGAACACAAGCGCATACTGGTGGTGTTCCCGCATCCTGACGATGAGGCTTTTACAGCGGCTGGCACACTGGCGAAGTATATTGAGCAAGGCTCAGAAGTAACCTATGCCTGCCTGACGCTGGGCGAGATGGGCCGGAATATGGGGATTCCTCCATTCGCGAACCGGGTAACCTTGCCGGAGATCCGCCGGGAGGAGCTGCGTGCTTCCTGTCAAGCTATCGGGATACAGGACTTAAGAATGCTAGGCTTCCACGATAAAATGATCGAATTCGACGACCCGCGCCTGCTAGAGGATACAATACTGTCCTTACTTCAGGAGCTGGCTCCGTCCCTCGTCATTACGTTCTATCCGGGTTACAGTGTTCATCCTGATCACGATGCTACCGGAGCAGCGGTTATCCGGGCAGTCCACCGCCTGCCTGCCGCTGATCGGCCAGTTGTCCACTGTTGCGCCTTCTCCATCGGCCATGAGGAGCATATCGGACTATCGGATGTGCATGTCGATGTCACCGCATACTTGGACAAGAAGATGGCTTCTATCCAGGCACACCGTTCGCAATTCCAGGCGGCGGAGCTTGTCGGCAATCAGGTGCTGACGGCGGAGGAGACTCAGCTCCGCTTCGGGCAGGAAGCCTTCTGGACCTACCCCATGAACACACAACACTAAGAGAAGGCAGGAATCACCTATGAATCTAATGAATCAAAAAGATAGAATGCTTGCAGGATTACCCTATAAAGCGTGGCTGGACGGATTAACTGAAGAGCGGACAGCCGCCAGGCTGCTGGTTCACCAGCTCAATTCACTTTCTCCAGAGGCTCATGAGGAGAGAGACGGGCTGATCCGCAAGCTTTTCGGCAAGACGGGGGAGCTTGTGCATATTGAGACTCCCTTCCGCTGCGATTATGGATCGAATATCACTGTAGGGAATAATTTCTATGCCAATTTCAACTGTACGATTCTCGATGTAGGCAAGGTGGTCATCGGCGAGAATGTCATGTTCGCTCCGAATGTATCGCTTTACACAGCAGGACATCCTGTCCATCCCGATTCCCGGAATTCAGGCTATGAATACGGGATTGCCATCACCATCGGCAACAATGTGTGGATCGGCGGCAATGTCATTGTGAATCCGGGGGTAACCATCGGGAATAATGTAGTTATCGGAGCGGGGAGCGTAGTGACCAAGGATATCCCGGATAATGTGATCGCCGTAGGCAGCCCGTGCAGAATTGTCCGTGAGATCACGGAGGAAGACCGGAAATTCTATTACAAGGATAGAGAGTTTGACGTCACGGACTACGTGTAGAATCGCTGCTATACCGTCCTTAAGGGACAGAATTCGTTCTAAATAAGCACATAAGTAGCCCTCAGCGGCCCATGCACCCCGACGACAAGCTTCATTTCGATATCGGCGGAATTGGAGGGACCGGAGATGAAGTTAATCGATGAACCCACCGGTTCCCCGTCCTGAATTCTCCGGTTAAGCGCTGCGGCGGCATCCGTGGAGCGGAGCACCAGCTTCTCACGTTCAACCACCGCAATATAATGGGCAGGCAGGAAATGGAGCGACCGTCCCTGATCGGGGCGGCTCTCGACCACAACCGTTCCCGATTCCGCAAGTGCACAGTCGGCGAAGACTATGGCTGTATTCGCCGATTCAGCACGCCTGATATTCTCCGCTCGTCCCGCAGCTTCTTCCCATACGGCAGCATCTGGGAAAGCCAGCCCGTACTCCCTGAACCGGGGATCACCGGAAGTCATCACGATCCCGCCGCCATTTGCTTCTAACAGATCATCTAACGTTCTCTGCAGCAGCTCCCGTGTCGATTCAATTACCTGGGTGTGGATGAAGAAGCACTGTTCCTTAAGAATCTCCACCAGATCGTCCGTAGTAAGCGGGCCGTAGCTGTCAGGAATGAACTCCCGGATTGCAGGACGCTGAACCTCAGTCCTCCGTTCCCGGCCCAGCTTGGCGGCAATCGTATTCAGAAAAGCCTCCTTATTCGTGTTTCTGTTCGCGCTCGTGTTTGTGGTTGCTGTCATTGCTCTGAGCCTCCTTTGCGCTTCTCCAGCCATGCCCGGAAGCTGTCCTTCTGCTTGACGGGCTGCTTCAGGTCGCGGGAACGAATCCAGCCCTGAAGCAAGGCTGGTCCTCTTACAATACGGCCCTGCTTACTCATCATCCGGCTTGCAGAGTGGGCGAACCGCAGGGTTTTGCCGAACAGGGCAGGGGAAGAGAGCAGCTTGCTGGCGGCTTTCATCTGGATACGGTCTGCGGTGCCGGTTCTTTTTTGTTCCACCATCTTCTGGCGGTGCACGATGAGCTGCTCATGCAGCGGGATGCGCACCGGACAGACATCCGTACAGGCGCCGCACAGACTGGAGGCAAAGGGAAGTTCCTTGTAGTCATCATAACCGCCAAGCAGCGGGGTAATGACCGCCCCAATCGGCCCTGGATAGATCGATCCGTAAGCATGGCCGCCGATATGGCGGTAGATTGGGCAGACGTTCAGACATGCACCGCAGCGGATACACTGCAGCGCTTCGTTGAATTCACTTCCCAGAATATCGGACCGCCCGTTATCGACGACTACCAGATGGAATTCCTCCGGTCCGTCGGTCTCACCCGCCGCTGAAGGACCCATAACCGTGATATAGCTGGTTAGTTTCTGTCCGACGGCGCTGCGGCAGAGCAGATTATCCAGGATCTCCATCTCCTCCAGAGTCGGCACAATCCGCTCCATGCCCATTACCGCGATATGCGTCTTGGGAATGGCAGCCGTAAGATCGCCATTGCCCTCATTGGTGACGAGATTAATCGCTCCGAGATTGGCTATGGCGAAGTTGCAGCCTGTGATTCCGACCTCCGCTTCCAGGAACTTCTGCCGCAGGACCGTGCGGGCAAATCCGGCCAGATTCTCCGGAGTTTCATCGCCTGTATAACCAAGCTTCTCTGTGAATACCCTCTTGATTTGCCTCCGGTCCTTATGCAGGGCGGGGGCTACGATATGGGAGGGAGGGTCCCAGTCATCCATCTGGAGGATATATTCTCCAAG
The DNA here is from genome assembly GCF_000517965.1 of Paenibacillus sp. FSL R7-277. Taxonomy (NCBI): domain Bacteria; kingdom Bacillati; phylum Bacillota; class Bacilli; order Caryophanales; family Paenibacillaceae; genus Paenibacillus; species Paenibacillus sp. FSL R7-277. The sequence goes on along the minus strand of NZ_ASPX01000079.1, from coordinate 13,992 downwards.
ATCCGTCTCCGTCAGCTCACAGCCTGCTTCAAGCAGAACGCGGTTTAGCTCTATTTCTTCCGTGACCATGGATTTCGATTTGACGATCTTCGTGGCTTGTTTGTTCACAATAACATCCCGGATATAAGAGCTGGCTTCTTCTTTGGTCGCTGCAAAATAGATATGCCCGCCCTGTCGCTCAATATTGCCGGCAAGCTGCTCCAGATAATAATCCAGATTCTCCAGAGTGTGCTGGCGGATAAGCTGGCCTACATTCCGCCACTGCTCCCAGTCACCGAGCGCAGTGGCCGCAGACAGACGTCTTGTCTTGAGACTGTCCTGCGCCGAACCCACGGCACTGCGCATGAAGGAATCCCCAAGGCCATCCGTCGTCCGTTCGCTGAAATTACGTGAATCCGTCTGCAGGCTCAAGTCCGGCTTCCCCCTTTGCTAACCACAGGCTGATGTTGATTCAATACCTCTACAATATGCATGATCCTTACATGCTCACCCTTACGTGACAGGCGTCCCCCGATATTCAGCAGACAGCCCATGTCTGCACTGATTAGAATATCCGCTCCCGTATCCATGACACAGCCGCATTTCTCATCGGCCATTTGCTCCGAGATTTCAGGCATCTTCACCGCAAAGGTTCCGCCGAACCCGCAGCAGTTATCGCTGTTCTTGAGCGGCTCAAGCTTCAGTCCCTTCACCTGCTCCAGCAGCTGGAAGGGGGTTTCCTTCTCTCCCAGCAGCCTCGTCATATGGCAGGAGCGGTGGTAAGTAGCTGTTCCTTCGAGCGTGGCACCGACATCGGTGATACCCAGTACTTTTACAATGAACTGCGTAATTTCATAGGATTTTTCTTTTAGAGCAACCGCTTTCAATTCCCAATCGGGGTCACCGCTGAAGATCTTCGGATATTCATGAAACATAGCGATGCAGGAGCCGGACGGACCTACGACATAATCCGAAGCCTCGAAGGCCAGTATCATGTTCTGCATAGCAAGCTTGGATTCCTGCAGATAACCGCTGTTGTAGGTAGGCTGGCCGCAGCAGACCTGTGAAGCGGGATAATCGATCTCGCAGCCAAGCCGCTCCAGGACCTCCACCATGGCAATCCCGACATTCGGGCTCATAAGGTCTACCAAACAAGTAGAAAAAATACTGACTCGCACTCCTACCCCTCCCATCAATGAAAACCTATGTTCACAGCTTAACTCAACAAGTCAATGAAAAACAACACAAAAACAAATAAAAAATGTGAAACTTATTGACAATAAATATTGATAGCGTTTACACTATGATTGGGTAATTGGGATAATGGAATAATCTACCTTGAGGGGGAGAAACAGTGACCAAGCATTTGATGTATATCGACGGCCAATTTACGGAATCCGAAGGCAAAGAGTGGATGGATGTTACCAATCCGGCAACCGATGAAGTGATCTCACAGGTTCCCAAGGCTACAAGGAATGATGTCATACGTGCCATTGATGCAGCAGAGCAGGCCCAGGCAGCGTGGGAGGAGACTCCGGCGGTAGAGCGCGGCAAGTATTTGCATGCGATTGCTGACGGGATTAGGGCAGAGGCGGACAGCATCGCCAGGCTGATCTCGGAGGAAGTCGGCAAGACCCTGGAATTATCCACCGTAGAGGTTCATTTCACTGCGGATTATTTGGATTATATGGCGGAGTGGGCACGGCGTTATGAGGGTGAGATCGTTCAGAGCGACCGTGATAATGAGCATATTTTTGTATTCAAAAGAGCGATTGGCGTCACCACGGGCATTCTGCCCTGGAACTTCCCGTTCTTCCTGATCGCTAGAAAAATGGCCCCGGCGCTCATCACCGGCAACACGATTGTCGTGAAGCCCAGCGCGGAATCTCCGAACAATGCCATGGCGTTCAGCCGGATCGTGGATCAGGCTGGATTACCTAAGGGGGTATTCAACCTTATTACTGGCAGAGGGGCGGAAGTGGGCAACGAGCTGTCCAGTAATGCCAAGGTAGGCATGGTTAGTCTTACAGGCAGCGTACCGGCAGGGCAGAAGGTAATGGAGGCGGCGGCTGAGAATATCATCAAGGTCAGTCTGGAGCTGGGCGGCAAAGCGCCTGCCATCGTCATGAAGGATGCCGATCTGGGGCTGGCTGTTCAGGCGATTGTGGCTTCCCGGGTCATTAATACAGGCCAGGTCTGCAACTGTGCGGAGCGTGTCTATGTCCATGAAGATATTAAGGAGGAGTTCACTACGCGGCTGGTTGAAGCGATGAAGGCCGTGAAGTACGGAGACCCGCTCAAGGACACGGACATCCAGATGGGACCGCTCATCAACAAGGCCGCACAGGAATCGGTTCAGCAGAAGGTGGACCGGGCCGTTCAGGAAGGGGCTAAGATCGCCTTGGGCGGTAAAAAGGTAGAAGGAACCGGCAGCTTCTTCGAGCCGACAGTAATCACAGACGCTACGAATGAGATGGAGATTGTGCAGGATGAAATTTTCGGTCCGGTCATCCCAGTCATTTCATTCTCTACCCTGGATGAGGCGATTGCTCTTGCCAATGACAGTGAATTTGGCTTAACCTCATCGCTGTACACGCAGAATCTGAATGTCGCCATGAAAGTAATCAAGCGGCTGAAATACGGGGAGACGTACATCAACCGCGAGAATTTCGAAGCGATGCAGGGCTTCCATGCAGGCTGGAGAAAATCCGGCATCGGCGGCGCTGACGGCAAGCACGGCTTGAACGAATACCTCCAGACGCATGTTGTCTACTTGCAATATGACAAGTCAGTTAACTGAATGACCTCATAATGTAAGCATATAAGCATAAAAGAGAAATGCTCCCATGCAGTTTGGGGGCATTTTTTGCGTGTGAATATAAGAAGTTATAGGTTCATCCGCAATTGAGCAGATTTACAAACGATTTCACAGATATGGGGGCCTTCGGATTCGGGAGCGCGGTGCTATCATTGGTAATGAAACGGCAGGAATTATGGATTGTAAGCGCATTAACGGGCTGGCGCCAGAGCCGTTCTTGGTTAGAGGCAGCGCCAAATTACCAGGGTCTGGGGGAACGGAAGAAGCGATGAGAGAAATTCTGTTGAACGAATTGAACTGGGAAGTCAAAGGATATTGGCCTTGGGTGCCGCTGAAGGGTACAAGCATGGAGCTTGGCCAGGAATTAATGGGGGTGACCGACTGGATGCCGGCAACGGTGCCGGGGGGAGTTCATTACGATCTCTACAGACAGGGCTGGATTGCCAATCCCTATGAGGACTTGAACAGCTTGAGCTGCGAATGGGTAGAGAATCGCTGGTGGGTGTACCGTATGACCTTGAAACGACCGGAGTTGAAGGGGGCCCGAGTTGAGCTGGTCTTTCTGGGGCTTGATTATGAAGCAGCGGTATACGCTGATCATATCCTGCTTGGAGAGCATAAGGGAATGTTTGATCCTGCTGTGTACGATGTTACAGAGCTGCTCTCCGTTCGGGAGAAGCTTGAGATCTCCGTGCTTCTGAAGCAGGCGCCCGATGAAATGGGGCAAATCGGCAAAACCTCGGCCACCTTCACGCAGAAGAGCCGGTTCAATTATAAGTGGGATTTCTCTACCCGGCTGGTTAACGTTGGAATCTGGGATGATGTGTTGCTAAGGATACATGAGGATTACTCGTGGGGCGAAATGTCCATCACAACCGATGCTGAGGTTGAAGAGGGCAGCACTACTCAGGTGACTGGCCGTATTGAAATACAGGCCGCCGTTCCATCCACGGCTGGAGCAGAGCCTGCCCGGACACTGGAGGCGAATATTACCTGCTCTGATCCCGGAGGTAATCCGCTGCTGGTGCAGACGCTTCCCGTCTGTGCTGGAGCGATGCTCAAGACCGCGCTGGATATCCCTGAACCTGAGCTATGGTATCCGAATGGTTACGGGGCGCAGCCGCTTTACTGTCTTGAACTGAAGCTGCTGGATGAAGACGGGAAGGAACTGGATACGCGGGTTATACGAACCGGAATCCGCAAGCTTGACTATATCCGCAATGTTGACAGTCCTGACAATGCGCTGCCCTATACAGTAGTCATCAACGGCCGCCGGATCTATATGAAAGGGGTGAATATGACCCCTCTGGACCATCTTTACGGAAATGTAACAGCCGAACAGTATCAGCTTATGGTCCGTCTCATGAAGGCGGCTCATGTCAATCTTGTCCGGGTATGGGGCGGCGGGATCATTGAGAAGCAGGTCTTCTACGACCTATGCGATGCGAACGGCATTATGGTCTGGCAGGAATTCATCCAGTCGAGCTCGGGGATTGACAATATTCCTTCCAAGCAGCCGGAGTTCCTTGAGCTGCTGCACCAGTCCGCCCGCTCAGCACTCAAGGCGAAGCGTAATCATGTCGCCATGACGATATGGAGCGGCGGCAATGAATTAATGAGCGAGCCGAATAAGCCTTCGGACTTAAGCGATTCCAATCTGGCAATGCTGAAGGAACTCGTTGAGCAGTATGATCCGCAGCGGCTGTTCCTGCCAACCTCGGCTTCCGGTCCGGTGGAGTATATTAGCGAGACCAAGGGGCAGGGGCATGATGTACACGGTCACTGGAAGTACATGGGCAACCCGTATCATTATGAGCTATATGGCAGCAACGATAATCTGCTGCACAGTGAATTTGGGGTGGACGGTCTGAGTTCACTCAAGAGTCTGGAGAAATTCCTGGGCGCAGCGCACCGCCAGCCGGTCTCCATGGAGAACAGTGCAGTCTGGAGACATCACGGGGAGTGGTGGGATACGCTGAGCCGAGATGAAGAAATATTCGGCAGTCTGACAGACCTGGCACAATTCTCCGCCTGCAGCCAGTGGATTCAGGCGGAAGGAATCCGCTTCGTGCTGGAGGCCAACCGGCGGCGCAAGTTCCGGAACAGCGGAAGTATTGTCTGGCAGCTCAACGAACCCTGGCCGAACGTGTCCTGTACCAATGTGGTTGATTATTATGGTGAACCGAAGATGGCTTACCACTGGATGAAACAGGCCTTCCGTCCACTGCATGTATCACTGGACTACCGGAGTCTGCTGCTCACACCGGGTACCGGTTTCCAGGGAGATGTATACGTACATGGCTGGGAAGGGGAATCGTGTGAAGCTGATGCGGAGGTCCTGGATTCGGCGGGCCGGAGCCTGCACCGGCAGCATTTCATAACCCAAGGAGACAGAGACCGGGCAGTCTGCGCCGGGACCCTGAAGTTCACAGTACCTGAGCTGGAGGACCAGTTATATTTCGTCAGATTGTCCTTTATGAACCGTGAAGAAGAACCGCAGCAGAATGTATATGTATTCTCTACCGCCAGGGAGCATCTGTACGCACCAGCGTTAGCGCTTACCGGCGGCAAGCTACAGGTGTGCCAGGAGAATAAATGGCTGCCCGCTGTTACCGGAGAGCCAAGTCTGCAAGCCTGCTTCATGGTAGCTAATACAGGCAGCGAAGCGTTGCTGCATGTACATGCGGAAGAGAAGGGAAACCGCTACTGGATGGAAGCAGACGAGCAATTCCTGACCTTGTTCCCTGGTGAGGCAAAAATGGTGACGGTGACTTGCACGCCGAGACAGGCGGGAGGATTCCTCGCCGGGGAGAATCACAGCATCTCCGGTGACCTGCCGGTTATTCAGTTCAAATCGTTCCTGGCTGTCCAGGGCACAAGCAAACCGGACAGGGGGCAGGAGAATCGTGAATAGACCATTATGTTATGTTCCAGGGCCATTCGTACCGCTAAGCCGGTATGTTCAAGCCGGCGGGCATGAGCCCGTTACCGTTCCTGTAAGCCGGGCAGTGGCGGACTATCTAAGACGGCATCGCTCCATTCTGAAGCTGGCCTGTCAGCGCAGCGGCGAGGTGACCTACCTTAATGCACGGTGGTCCACACTTTATGAAGATACCGTTGAAGCTGATGCGGCAGCCTGGAACAGCAATACAGCAGAAGGCGTGTTCGTACTTGTCAGCCCGCTGCTTACCAATATGTTCCCGGTAGTATCGCACTGGGATAACGATTCAGCAGAGGGCGGAGGCAGGTTCCGCTATGGAGGAACAGACGGCATTGGAACGCTGCGCATGGACGAAGCGGGCGAGCAGGTTATTTCCGAGCATGTAAGGCTCTATAACAGCGACACCGACAGCCCTTATGTATATAACACGGAAGATTATGAGCTGTTTGGTGAGGGTGAATTGGAGCGAACACTGAGAACTCCGCAATTCGAGCACTACATCGGGGACCGTTACAGTCTATATGCCGTCGATGATCTGGTCGCCGTATCCTTGAGTGACCGTATGCTCAAGACCTTCGGATATCCAGTGGTCTTCGTTAATGAATCCAGGGAGGAAGGGGCGCTAATAGGTGATGCACCTGTATTTCAGCTAATCAGCAACAGGCTGCTGAATTCGGAGAACCGGTATAGCCTGGCTTCCTATATTCTCCCGCCTTATTGGAATCCGGCGAACGCCAAGAGGTATCCGCTGTTGTTCAATGGTTATTATGACGCCAATGAGAACACCTTCAGTACTGTGGGACCTTCATTTCTGGAGATCATAGGCAAGACGCTGGCCGGTACGGGCCAAGGCGTGGTTGGCATTCTCTGGAACGGCGGAGGCTACATCGGAAGCCGCTCCCTGCAAGGCTCAATCTATGGTGGGATCGGGGCGGCAATTGCCAGCGCCCAGGACCGTTATGGCGGTGATGCAGACCAGGTAGTGGCTGTGGGAGGTTCGCGCGGCGGATTGACTGCACTGCTGGCCGGAGGCAACCCGCACCGGCTGCCTTACCGGGTACGTTACACACTGTGCTATGCACCGCCGCTCATCCTTAACGGACTTATCCGAGAGTATGCGGAAGGCGCCTGTCCGCTGATCTGGCATGTAGCAGAGGTGGACACCGGTTACCGTGATATTTGGAAGCAAAATTGGCGGCATCCGGTGACAGGAAGTACCGCAATTGAGACTCTTCTGTGGACACTTACAGGTGAAAGTGACTCCGGCCTTCTGAAGGAAACTGCCGGACTCGAATCCGGGTTCTTCCTGCAAGGGCTGAAGGCGAGCGGTACGAAGCTGCTGATCAATCACGGTACACATGATGCCTTCACTCTCAGCCGGTTCAGCTTTGCTTTTGCCGCATTGGTCCGAAGCTATGGCATTCCGCTGCGTCATGAGATCGGCTACCGCTTCGGCCATAACAACTGTACGGATCTCTACGAGCAGGCGGCCCTATGCCTGAAGGCTTTGCTGCAGGATCAGGAGCTTGACTTCACAGGAACGGTGCATTACCGCAGACGCAGTCCGGCTGCAGGAGAATGGGAACAGGCTGAACGGTTTAGCCCGGCCCGTCAGCCGGTTTTTCTGGAGGCGCCGAAGATTATACCCGCAGGCAGTCCGGTAGCTTGGACACTGTATGGAGAGCAAGGCATGGAATACCGGCTGGAGCTGGAGAGCCTGGATCAGCAGGCATGGGAACAGAACAAGCAGGTGATCCGTAACAAGCGCATCACGCTTGCGACCGGGAGATTGCCGGACAAGCGCCATCCCCTTGAAGTCTGCTCGTGGCAGGAGGGGATAAGCCCATCCACTGACGCGTTAAGTGCAGGTTATTATCTGTATGGGCTGTCCTACAGGCTGAGAGGTGAATTGGACTGGACTGAGGTCTCACCTTCCCGGGTGCCGCAGCCTGGTGTAGAGCCGCAGTCGGTTCTCCGCATTCTGGAGGAGCAGCCCAATCCGGCAAGCGAGGCCTTCCGCGCGGAAGCGGCTGTGCTGTGCATCAGCTCCGGGCTGTCTGAAGCCTGAGCAGGAAGCTTAACCGGTACAGAAGGTATACCAACTATACAACGCCTGACCGGAGTGAATTACGGTTCCGGGAGGAAGGAAGGACAGGAGCATGATTGGAAGAATCAATGAAGCAAAGCCTTTTATCGCAAAGAAAAAGAACGGGAATCCTCTGCGGCGACTGCTCAGAGATTGGTCCTCCTGGATATTAATAGTGCCAACGGTGTTAGTCTTTTTCTTTTTTTCCTGGCAACCTCTCGTCAAGGGGATTGTGCTCTCTTTCTTCAACACCGAGGGTTATAATGCTGTAAGCTTTGCCGGATTGCAGAACTACAAGGATGTTATTCAGAATTCGGCATTTCAGCAGACACTGGTCAATTCATTTATGTATGTGATCTGGTCGCTGCTGATCGGCTTTGCCGTCCCGATTGTAGTCGCTGTTGTAATTAATGAACTCAGACACGGGAAGTCCTTTTTCCGCTTCTCCGTCTTTTTTCCCAGTATGGTTCCCGGTATTGCGGCTTCCATGTTATGGATGTTCCTGTTTGAGCCCGGGCAGGGCGGTTTGCTGAACAGTATGCTGAGTGCCTTGGGCTTCCCGGTACAGCAATGGCTCCAGGATCCGAAGATGACCATAATGCTGATCATATTCACCATCACCTGGCGGAACTTCGGAGGGACGGTGCTGCTCTATCTGGCAAGCCTTCAGAGTATCAATCATGATCTATATGAAGCAGCTTCGATCGACGGTGCCAATGTATGGCGGCGCTTCAGAAGCATTACCCTTCCGCAAATTTCCAGCATGATCGGACTGATGATGATTCTGCAGATCAGTGGGGTATTTCAGATCTTCAACGAACCGCTGGTCATGACCGAGGGCGGACCGAATAATGCTTCCATGACGCTGATGCTGCAAAGCTATTATTATGCATTCCGCAGTTTCGAGGCAGGCCATTCCATGGCGCTGGGGGTTATTACTTTTCTTGTCCTGATGGTGCTTACCGTTATTTATTTCAGGCTGGATAAGAAATTGAACAGGGAGTAGAAGCCATGAAAACCAATGAAGCTTACGGCATTATCGGCAATATTGAATACAGATCACCCTGGGTGCGCCTGTTGTACTGGAGCTTGTTCCTTCTGATGATTGCGCTCGCCGCCGTCTGTATCCTGCCTCCAGTCTGGATCATGGTCTCAAGCCTTAAGGACATTAAGGAGTTCTATGCGATTCCGCCTACCTTAATCCCCCGCACCTTCAATCTCAGCAAGCTGTGGGAGACCTGGCAGGAGTTCAATTTCCTCAGTTACTATCTGAATACAGCTTACCTGGCTGCCGGTTCTGTACTGTTCTGTCTCACCTTTAACGGGCTGGCCGGATATTTCTTCTCCAAGCTGAAGCCGCGCGGGAGCGCGCTGCTGTTCGTGCTGATTGTATGGACGATGATGGTTCCGAATACGGTGGGCATGGTGCCGCTGTTCAAGAACCTGATTGATTTCCCGCTGCTGCATGTGAATCTGACCAATACCTTCTGGCCGATGTGGTTCATGGCTGCCGTGAATCCGGTAGTGATACTGATCTTCAAGAACTTCTTCGACTCGATTCCCCAGGCGCTGCTGGAAGCGGCCAAGATCGACGGGGCGAGCACCATCGGTATCTTCATCCGGGTGATTCTTCCGCTCAGCGGTCCAGTAATGGCCACGATTACGATCCTTACGATGAATAGTGTATGGCAGGATTTCTTCTGGCCCTTCATGGTACTGAAGGATAAATCGACCTGGTCGGTCATTGTGGCTATCTATAATTTAAAAGCGACATTACCGCAGGACATTCAGTTTATTGCTCTGACATTTGCTATCTTGCCGCCGATTGTGCTGTTTATTTTTTTCCAAAGGTACATCATGAACGGGCAAGCCTTCGGCGGCAGCATTAAAGGGTAATGTCACCCGATCACAAACCATTTCACAGTTTTGCCCCGTAGGGCGCTCTAAAGGACGCATGGTAAGATGATCTCAGCATTAAAGAAAGCGCTTTACAAAAAGCAAAATTGCTATAAGAATAATTATAGGGGGAATTACTTTGAGAATGGCACACCACAAGAAAATAACCGCAACCCTGGCGCTCACCCTGCTTACGGCCGCCGGACTGGCCGGATGCGGCGGCTCCAATGAAGGACAAACAGGCGGGAGCGGAAATGCAGCAGCCGGCAAACAGGTAACGATTAAGGTCAGCAACTGGCCGAAGCCGAATGAGGAAGCCAAGATCGCCCAGTATGAACAGCTCATGGCGAAGATGAAAACCAATTATCCGAACATTACGGTGGACAAGGATGAATGGGGCTATGACGTCAGCTCATTCCTGCCCAAAGCGGCGAGCGGCCAGCTCCCAACGGTATATGAGACCTTTTTCACCGAAACCAGCAAAATCATTAAAGCTAATTACGCAGCGGATATCACGGACACGATGAAGAAGTATGGATATGACAAGGCCATTAACCCGGATCTTCTAAAAATGGTGACCAAGGACGGCAAGTATTACGGGATTCCGAAGGACGGTTATGTCATCGGCATGCTCTATAATGTGAATCTCTTCAAGGAAGCGGGCCTTCTGGATGACAAGGGGATTCCGAAGTTCCCCAAGACGTATGAGGAGCTGGCGGAAACGGCGCAGATCATCAAGCAAAAGACCGGCAAAGCCGGAATGTTCCTGCCCACGAAGAGCGGCCAGGGCGGCTGGATGTTCATGAACATTGCCTGGGCCTACGGTGCGGAATTCGAGAAGCAGGTTGACGGCAAATGGCAGGCGGTATTCAATTCTCCTGAGGCTGCTGCGGCGCTGCAATATGTGAAGGATTTGAAATGGAAATACAATGTGCTGCCCGATAACAATCTGGTGGATGTCACCAATGACATGTTCCGTATGCTGGGAACCGATCAGGTTGCCATGAGCTTCGGCACCAACGACTGGCCTCCGGTCATCCAGCAGCAGACCAAGATGTCCAAGGACAATATTGCCATGTCAGCACTTCCTGTAGGTCCGATCGGAGAACCTGTTACCCTGCTGGGGGGCGGCCTGTATATGTTCTCGCCGAATGTAACCCCGGAGCAGATTGATGCCGGCTTCAAATGGCTGAAGACCTATGGATTCACACCCGAATCCTCAGAGGAGGCTCTGACCGGCTGGGATATCGAGAAGAAGACACTCAGCGATCAGGGGCTGATCATCGGCCCTTACGGGCTGCGGATCTGGACCGATGAGAAGCGTATTGGGGAGGAACAGAAAATTCTCGACAAATACAACAACGTGAATCTGGACATGTTCCGTGATTATATGGACAACGGCAGTAAGGGGATGCGGGCGGAGGAGCCCATCAATGCCCAGGAATTGTATCAGAAGCTGGATGTCGTGCTGCAATCCGTGCTAACCGACAAGAATGCAGATCCGCAGAAGATCCTGGATAAGGCGGCGGAAGAATTCCAGCGGGATTATCTCGATAAAGTCAAATAAAATGCAGTCAAACACCGCCGTCCTTCTGAAGGGCGGCGATGCCGTTTATATGAAGGTGAAGGGAGATACGGATAACATGGCGGCAAAAGATTGGGGAGACTGGAGCGCCCGCTGGATCTGGCTGCAGGAAGAGCAAGGCAATGCGGACAAGGATGCGCGGCATGAGCGGGTATATTTCCGCAGAGTGTTTGAGCTGCCAGCCGGTACAGGCAAGGCGTACAGTTTGAATATGGCGATTACCGGAGACAGCCGCTACAGGCTGTTCGTCAATGGCCAGCGCCAATGGGCGGGGCCTTGCAAGGGGCATGAACATGTACAATATTATGAGGAATTCAACCTGGAGGGCATCCTGCAGCCGGGGATCAATGTAATTGCTGTTACAGTGGTTCATTATGCCGGGACCGCTCCCTTTGAAATGGGGGAAGACGGTCCTTTATCCGTATGGCGTTCGGAGCAAGGCGGTTTGCTAGTAGAAGCGGAGATTACAGCGGACGGGCAACTTGTGCAGGAACTGCCTACGGATACTTCCTGGAAAGCTATCCGGGATCTCAGCTACCGGCTCCGCCCGTTTCCGATGATGCGCTGGATGGGCGGATTGGAAGAGGCCGCCGGGGACACGGCACTCCGGGACTGGACGCTGCCGGAATATGATGACAGTGCCTGGAGTGCTGCCCGGATAGTACAGCCGGTAAGGGATGACTACGGTCAACTGACCCCCTGGCAGCTGGAACGGCGTCCGGTTCCGCTGCTGTATGAGCAGGAACAATGCTTCTGGAAGCTGATGCGCAGCAGCTGCGGGGAGGGAAAGGCCCTCTTCACGGCCGGGCATCGTCTGGAGCTGCGCGATGGAGCCAGCAGCACTGTCCCTTCTATTGCAGGGCCTGCTGCTGAAGGTGTACTTGTCCAGGCGGGACAGCAGCTCTGGCTGGAGCTGGATGCAGGCGAGCTGACCACAGGTTATCTGCAGCTTAAGCTCCAGGGCGGAGGAGGCAGTCTCATTACACTCCAATACGCAGAATGCTATGAAGAAGAGACAGGGGATGAGGAAGTCCGCCGCAAAGCCGTCCGCGATGAGATGAGGGAGCAGGTATTACGGGGCGGTTACGACAGCTACCGGCCAGCCGGTTACGGCACAGAAGACCAGCCCGAAGTTTATGAGCCGTTCTGGTTCCGTACCTTCCGTTACGTGCGGCTGGAGGTTCATGCCGGACATGAACCGCTGAGGATAACCGGAATCAACTACAGGGAGACCGGATATCCGCTCCAGCTGCAAGGGAGCTTTCACTGCTCGGATGAACGGTATAACCGTCTCTGGGAGCTGAGTGTACGGACGCTCAGCCGCTGTATGCACGAGACCTATGAGGACACTCCCTATTATGAACAGCTGCAATACACAATGGATACCAGGCTGATGATGGAATTTACGTACCTGCTGTCAGGAGACGACAGGCTGGCCCGCAGGGCCATGGAGGACTACAGAGCTTCGCAGCTGCCAAACGGGATGCTGCAAAGCCGCTATCCCTCAGTGCTGCCGCAGGTCATTCCGTCCTTCTCCCTGTACTGGATCGGAATGATTCATGACCACTACAGGGTCTTCAGGGATCTGACGCTGGTGAAGCATTACCGGACGGCCATGCTGTCCGTGCTGGACTGGTTCGATCAGCGCTTGACGCCGGAAGGACTGGTTGACCGGACTCCGCGCCAGTACTGGAATTATTACGACTGGGTAGAAGAATGGCCGCTTGGCGCTCCGGATTGCACGAATGAGGCACCTGCCACTCTGATGAGTCTAATGTATGCTTTTGCACTGGGACAAGCGGCCGAGCTGCTGGAAGCGAGCGGCTGGACACAGATTGCGGCAGAACTGCGCCAGCGCAAGGCCGCAGTCAACGCTGCGGTATTGGATAACTGCCGCCAAGCGGACGGTCCGCTCTTCCGCGACAGCCCGGAGGCAGGACCAGAGGTACAGCTCAGCCAGCACACGCAGGTCTGGGCAGTGCTTGCCGGTACTGTGTCTGCTGCGGAGGGAGAGGCTCTGCTGCAAACGGTATTGACCGATACGTCAATGGCTAAGCTCTCGCTGCCGATGAGTTATTATCTGTTCCGCGCGCTGGAGCTTAGCGGAATGTATGACCGGTCTTACGGGCTATGGACACGCTGGATGAAGCAGCTGGAGCTGGGGCTGACCACACTTCCCGAGATCGACTCTGCGGATACCAGAAGCGACTGCCATGCCTGGAGCGCACTGCCGATTACTGAATTCACCAGAGGGATATTGGGGGTCCGGCAGGACATAGATGGCATTATTTTGCAGCCTCATTGCGGCGATCTACAGTACGCCAGCGGAGCCGTAAGCACAGAACAGGGGCTTATAACCGTGAGCTGGGAGATTACTACAGAGGAAGGCGTCGAAGTGTTCCGCTTGGAAGCCGTCTGGACACCCGGCTCAGCCATTACTGTTATTCTGCCGAATGGAGAGGTTCAGAAGAGTGACACAGGCCGGATAGAGATCGACATTAGGGGCTTTAACTGCTAGTATAGCATCAGACTTTATACGGTAAATTGAATCAGTAAGCTCGAACCACCTACTATTGTGTTCCGTTTTCCGATTACATTCGGCTTACGCGGCGCTCCCAGTCCAATTGTGATCGGTTTTTCGATTACATTTGGCCTACGCAGCGCTCCCAGTCCAATTGTGATCGGTT
>NZ_ASPX01000078.1:0-223 GCF_000517965.1 Paenibacillus sp. FSL R7-277 | reverse complement strand
GCGGGATGTGGCCCGGTTCATTGAAAGTATGTTTGGCAGCCACTACTCCCCCACCACGGTCAGCAATATTACGGCTACAGTGCTGGACGATATCCACCAGTGGCAAAAGCGGCCACTGAGCAAACGGTACTCTGTGATCTATTTAGATGGGCTGTACGTGAAGCTGAAACGGGGCACGGTTCGTGGTGAAGTGGTCTACTTTGCGATGGGAATTGACGAGGAG
>NZ_ASPX01000077.1:0-4011 GCF_000517965.1 Paenibacillus sp. FSL R7-277 | reverse complement strand
ATCATCTGCTGGTACAGTAACGAACATCCTCGCTGGTACGATTACTAGCGTGCTTGGTGCGACTATCACTGCTGGTACGCTGAGCAGCGTAACGTCTATTTCCCAGCGCAGCTTCATTGAGCTGCCTACAACGGCAATTGCAACCTCGGATACCTATACGCCGCTGCCGGCCAACAATACCAGTGTCCTTGGCACCTATTCCTACTTCATTGTGAATACCGGAGCCAATCCGGTGAATACACGGGTCGAGATCAGTGCAGACGGAACCAACTATTTCGTCGATACGACCGGAGACAATCCGCTGCCAGCAGGTTCTGTAGACGTTATTGTGCCTGCCCGGTTCCTGAAATACACCCGCCTCTCCTATCAATCCGCCACGCCGGGTGCGGCTTCTACGCTTAATGTTATTTTTGATGCACAAGGAACGTAAGCATAATTTCCGTCATACGATGCAGGAGCCAAGAGTGCATGGATACCCATGTACTCTTGGCTGTGCGTTATTCCGCATCTACATAAGACGGCAGCAACGCATATACATTCTTAATTTTGCAAAATACCCGGAGGAATTAAGGCCCGCGAAGGAGGAACGATCTTGAATCAATCTGCCAAACCTACACTAGGAGTACAGCTCATAGTCAACAATGAAGCCGAGCTGCTCCCACGTTGCCTAGCTAGTCTGCAGGGCGCCGATGAAATCATCGTGGTCGATACCGGTTCCACGGACCAGTCCGTGGAAATCGCCCGGAGATACGGGGCAACGGTCATTGAAGCCCAGTGGAACCACCATTTCTCAGACGCACGCAATACCGGTCTCTCCCATGCGGCCAGCAGTTGGATACTGGTCCTGGATGCAGATGAAACCCTTCAGACTTCCATAGATTCAATCAAGGAGATTCTCGGAGGCAGCACAGCCGAAGCGTACACGGTGCGCATAGAGAACCTGCTGGGAAGCAGGCCCGAGGATCGTCTGTATCACCATCCTGTGCGGCTGTTCCGGGGTGGGCAGGGCTATCTTTTCAGCGGGAGAATTCACGAAAGTGTAGAGTCCTCTATTCTCACAAAACATGGGTCCGCCTCCATTGAGGCCAGTCCAATAGAGATTCTTCACTTCGGCTACCTGCCCCCGGTTATGAGCGCCAAGCATAAAATCAGCCGCAACGAGCACCTGCTGCGGCTTGCGCTTGCGGAAGAGCCTGACGATGTGTTCAGCCGTTATAATCTGGCAGTCACCTGCTGTCAGGACGGACGGCTGGAGGAAGCCGGAGAACTGCTGCGCCAGAGTCTTACCCTCGCTCCGCTTCAGGCTTCTTACCGTCCCTCGATCATTCGCGATCTGTGCAAAATTGATCTGGCCGCCGGTAATGTGAAAGCGGTCGACAGCCTGCTGACCCGCGAGCTGACACGTTATGGAGATTATCCCGACCTGCATTACATGCAGGGCCAGTCGTGGGAGAACCAAGGATTCTATGAGCGCGCCGTCCAGTCTTACCAGCACGCCATAGATACCTCGTCTGCCCCGACTCCGCGCAGAGCATACGTCACTGAACAGGGCATGGACAGCTTCCGCCCGCTGCACCGGATGGGGGCCATTTTCCAGCAGCTCGGGAAGCAAAAGGAGGCCGCGCAGTTGTATCATCGTGCGCTTCAGCAGCACTCCCTGTATCTCCCCGCTTTGGAGGGGATCGCTGCTGCTTTTCAGGAGCTGGAGGTGCCGGAGGGAGAGATCGCCGCACTCTTGATACAGCTGACCGGCACAGCACAGCGTGCTGCCAGAACCGCAATTATCGGTACTTTATATCGGCTGGGCGCTTATAAGGCAATTGCAGAGCTGCCGCCTGCGGTCTGCCCGCTGGAGGAGGACACCTTGCTGTTCCTGCTGTCTTCCTGGATCATTACCGGAAAATATCATTCGTTCAGGAAGACAGCCGACAAGCTGCGGGCCGGCACTCTACAGCTCTCAGCCGGAGGATTGAACACAGAAACGGTGCGGCAGCTATGGCTCCTTGAAGCCATGGTGACATGGGAACTGGGCGAGAAGCTGCAAGAGGAGCTCTGGCTGCAATCACCTGCGGAAGTGCGTTCCGAATTGCTGGAGATCGATGCAAGGTTGTCGTCCGATGCTGCCGTGCAGCAAGCGGAGTTCGCCGCCTTCGGGGAATCCCCTCTGCTTGCCGAGGTCATCCGGCTTGCTGTGAAGCACCAGTTCATCGCCCTGGGCAAGCGGCTCGTTGAACGCTTCCCAGCGCATACAAGCACTCTGGCAGAGGCGCTCTATGAGGAAGGCTGGCGTGCAGAAGCGGGGGAACTGTTCATTGGCCTTGCAGGCAGCAAGGAAGCTTCAGGGGCAACCCTACGGTATCTCGGAGAACTGCTCATCGATAAAGGACATTATGCGGAAGCTGCCAGCTGGTACCGGCTTGCCTTGGGGGAATCCCCTGCAGACGATGCAGTTAGCACCGGACTAGCGCTCTGTTATCTTCATCTGGCGGAGCAGCGTCTCGCAGAAGCTGTAGAACGACTACAGGGGAAGGGGCAACCGCCTCATGGCCCGCTTCAGGAGGACAGTGCAGCGGTGGTTCAATCCATCGCGGTGCTGCGCCGCACCCCTTGGCATACGAAGTGGAATTACACCCAACGGCAGAGAGGAGCAGGTCTGAGCTAATGACCACGAAACCACACCAACCGCTGATTTCCTTATGCATGATTGTCAAAAATGAAGCCGACAACCTGGCCCGCTGTCTGCGGAGTGCGCGCGGGGCTGCGGATGAAATCATCATTGTGGACACCGGCTCCACCGACGCCACCCGATCCATTGCCCGCAGCTTCGGTGCCCGGATCATCGATTACCCGTGGAACGGGGATTTTGCCGCCGCACGCAATGCCGGGCTGGCCCTGGTTCAGGGTACCTGGATTCTGGTGCTGGATGCAGACGAGGAACTGGATCCGGGGAGCCGGGATGAGCTGCTGGTGTGCGCGAAGCATACGGAGTATGAGGCTTTTTTTGTGCGGATTCATAATCATCAGGGGATGGAGCGCGCTTCGCAGACCCTTACGGTTAACCCGATCCTCCGTATGTTCAAGAACAGCCCGAATTATCGCTTCAGCGGCATTATTCATGAGCAGATTGCGGCTTCCATTGTGCAGGAGACCCCGGCGGCCGCGATGCATATGAGCACCGTGATTGTTCATCACTACGGCTATGCCGACGGAGTTGTGGAGCGAAAAGATAAAATCAGCCGTAATCTCGGATTGCTGAAGCAGCAGTTGGAGGAGAGTCCCGGAGATGCTTTTCAGCATTTCAATCTGGCGGTTGAATATATGCGGCTTGGCGATTACGGGCAGGCGCTGGAGCATATCGGCACCTCGCTGAACCTGGCCGAGCCGGGCACCAGCTATATTCATCTGCTCTATAAATACAAAGTCCGCTGCCTGGCGGTAACCGGTGATTACCCGGCTGCGCTGGAAGCCTGCGGGCAGGGAAGCTCGCTCTTCCCGGACTATCCCGATCTTCACCATCTCAAAGGTGCGCTGCTGCTGCAGGTATCAGCCTTAGCCGAAGCCAAGGCTGCGCTATGCAGGGCACTGCAGATCGGAGCCTCCCCTCCCCTCTATCATACAGAATCCGGGTTAGGCACCTATCTCACCCACACGCTGCTGGGGCAGGTCTGCCAGCAGATCGGCGAAGACCATGAAGCGGCAGCCTGCTTCACCAGGGCAGCCCAGCTCCAGCCGGAGCCCTGGCTGCTGATTCCCCGGCTCACGCGCCTGTTCAAATGCACGGGCCGCGAGCCCGAGCTTCACGGCTGGCTGGCCGGGCAACTGCCCGGCATCCTGACGGAGCAGCGCCAGGAGCTACTGCGCCTGCTGGTAAGGGATGGCTGTTACACAGCGGCGGCTGATATGCTTGAGGGCGGTGTGGGGTCTGGTGTGGCGGCGGGAGCGGTGGATGCTACGGCGCAGAGTGCGGGTGAGATCGATAGCGTGTTGCAAGATGCGGGAGCGGTGGATGCT
>NZ_ASPX01000076.1:0-379 GCF_000517965.1 Paenibacillus sp. FSL R7-277 | reverse complement strand
AAGCACGCTAGTAATCGTACCGTCTAAGAGGTTGGTCACCGTACCAGCAGATGTTAAAGTACCAGCAGTGATAGTCGCTCCAAGCACGCTAGTAATCGTACCGTCTAAGAGGTTAGTCACCGTACCAGCCGATGTTAAAGTACCAGCAGTGATAGTCGCGCCAAGCACGCTAGTAATCGTACCGTCTAAGAGGTTGGTCACCGTACCAGCGGATGTTAATGTACCAGCAGTGATAGTCGCACCAAGCACGCTAGTAATCGTACCGTCTAAGAGGTTGGTCACTGTACCAGCAGATGTTAAAGTACCAGCAGTGATAGTCGCACCAAGCACGCTAGTAATCGTACCAGCGAGGATGTTCGTTACTGTACCAGCAGATGAT
>NZ_ASPX01000075.1:0-781 GCF_000517965.1 Paenibacillus sp. FSL R7-277 | reverse complement strand
GCTTACAGGTGAGACTGGTGCGACTGGGCTGACCGGAGAAACGGGAGCGACAGGGCTCACAGGTGAGACCGGAGCAACAGGGCTCACAGGTGAGACTGGAGCGACAGGGCTGACGGGAGAAACGGGAGCGACTGGGCTCACGGGAGAGACCGGAGCAACTGGGCTTACAGGTGAGACTGGTGCAACAGGGCTTACAGGAGAGACCGGAGCAACTGGGCTTACAGGTGAGACTGGTGCAACAGGGCTTACAGGAGAGACCGGAGCAACTGGGCTTACAGGTGAGACTGGTGCAACAGGGCTTACGGGAGAGACTGGAGCGACTGGGCTCACGGGAGAGACTGGAGCGACGGGGCTCACCGGAGAGACTGGTGCAACAGGTCTCACAGGAGAGACCGGAGCAACGGGGCTGACCGGAGAGACTGGTGCGACAGGACTGACTGGAGCGACGGGGCTTACGGGAGAAACGGGAGCAACAGGGCTTACGGGAGAAACAGGAGCAACAGGTCTGACGGGAGAGACCGGAGCAACGGGGCTGACTGGCGAGACTGGTGCAACAGGGCTCACAGGAGAAACGGGAGCGACAGGACTCACGGGCGAGACCGGAGCAACGGGGCTGACTGGCGAGACTGGTGCAACGGGGCTCACGGGAGAGACCGGAGCAACAGGGCTTACAGGTGAGACTGGTGCAACAGGGCTTACGGGAGAGACCGGAGCAACGGGGCTTACAGGAGAGACTGGGGCGACAGGACTGACTGGTGAGACTGGAGCGACAGGTCTGACG
>NZ_ASPX01000074.1:0-273 GCF_000517965.1 Paenibacillus sp. FSL R7-277 | reverse complement strand
AATGGTGACTCGTATGGGATTCGAACCCATGTTACCTCCGTGAAAGGGAGGTGTCTTAACCCCTTGACCAACGAGCCATGCTGTGTAAAAAGTATTGCTACGGAGAGAGAGGGATTCGAACCCTCGAGACGCTTGTGGCGCCTACACGATTTCCAATCGTGCTCCTTCGGCCAAACTCGGACACCTCTCCATATGGCTCCCCGAACAGGACTCGAACCTGTGACAACTCGATTAACAGTCGAGTGCTCTACCAACTGAGCTATCAGGGAATAT
>NZ_ASPX01000073.1:0-317 GCF_000517965.1 Paenibacillus sp. FSL R7-277 | reverse complement strand
TCCGCCTCGAACGCCGGATTTAAATGCTTTTATTGAATCGTTCCACAGTAATATCGATCGGGATTTATTCCGCAAAGAGGCCTTCGACACGTTCGAAGAGGCCTATGAAGCCGTGGACCGGTACATGGACTTCTACAACAATCGCAGAATGCATACAAGCCTTCGGAACATGCCGCCAGCTACCTTTGCGGAATGGGTCTTGACCTTAGAAGACCGCTCCCGCTTCTTCTGGCCGAGAGAAAAAGCGAAATAAAGAGCATATCTACGACAAGTACCGATTTTATACGGAGGACTCCGGGATAAGGGGGTCGCACCGA
>NZ_ASPX01000072.1:0-2420 GCF_000517965.1 Paenibacillus sp. FSL R7-277 | reverse complement strand
GGTATAGAAACGCTCGAAGACCGCTTCCCGCTCCTCCTCGGCCAGCCCCGGACCGTTATCTTCAATATGGATCGCCCACGCCGCTCCCGGAGCCTCCGGGTCCACCCGGATGACCACTTGATCCGTGGTATGTCTAACCGCATTCTGTAACAGATTGACCAGGATACGGAATAGCTGCTCGCCGGGAATCGTAGCTTGCAGGCTCTCGCCTTCCACGATGAGCTTCAGGTCCCGCCGGTTGGCCTCGGGCATGAGCAGCATGGCGGCTTCTTCGGCCATGGTCCGCAGGTCAACGGTGGCGGCGGGCCAATGCTCATCAACGGCTTCCAGCCGGGAGAGCTGGAGCAGCTTGTCTACCATATCGATTAAGCGCTTGACTGGATGGCTATCGCCTCAAGCCCCTCTTCGTGTCTGGATAGTGAACGTCCAGTAATTCCTGAATTTGAAGTGCCCCATCGACTTTTGTCCATCTTTCGCAAACCTGAAAATGACGTCATCCCGCTAACGGTTCCGTAAAACAAGCTTCCCTTTCGCACGTACTAAAGTCCAGACTGTCAAAGAAAAAATCCCGCGTTTCCTTGGTCAAGGTACTAGTATTCTTAATTGTTTTTTATTGACAATTTTTGTAGAAAATAACCTTTTATTTTTTTGGTGAGTTATGATTATTATGTAAAAACCAAAAAAAACATATCGAAAGAGGAGGTGGTCCTTCATTTAATATATTCACATTTACTAATTTGAGGAGGATAAAAATGAAAAGAAACTTTCTGGTTGGTATAATTACTTTGTTCATAAGTACTTCATTCTTAGTAAGTAATGTGAACGCAGTTCCGGGAACTAATGGGAAATGGCCCAGTAGATTTAACACATTATATATTAATAGTAATAGCATAAACTCTCCTTGGGCTACAGGTGCTGCAAAATGGTATAACAACACAAATTTTAAAGTATCAACTTCTGTAGGTGTCAGTTCAACTTATTATGCCGTCAACGTATTTAATTCTTCTGTAACTTGGGATGGGTTGACTTCTAAGGCTGTAAATAATGGTATACTTCAAAGCGCTATATTAAATTTAAATACCTACTATACATCAAGTAGCATGTTTACAAACAGTATATTAGCTGGAGTGACAGGCCATGAAGTGGGACATTCTCTGGGCTTAACACATACATCAGTTGTAGAAAGCAGTTCAATTATGCATCCATATACTTTTAATAGTGATGGTAGTTTAGCCAGAGCACTTTCACCTTCGTCATCGGATATAGATTTTGTGAATGGACTTTATCCTGCTCTTGCTATTTCTTCTGAAGAGGCTGAATCAGAACTTGAAGATACTAGATATGATTCTTTAGAGGATGGAGTTTATATCCATCCTTCGTGGGCAGTGTATTATGAAGATAAAGAAGCTTTAACAAAAGCTGCTGATCTAGTAGTTAAAGGAAAAGTGATTGGAGAAGCAAAAAGTGACTTTACTAAGGGTGATTACCTCAATTACTCTACCAAAGTCAATATAGAAATTATTGATACTCTAAAAGGAGATGATAGTCCTGGGCAAATCATCACAATCTCTCAGATGGGAGGCACAGATGGTCAAGTAACTGTTTTTTCTGAGTCTTCAACTCACTTAAAGGATAATCAGGAGGCCATTTTATTTTTACGTAAAATAAATGAAAATACATTCATACCGCTTAATGAAGATGATGGTATTTTTATTTATGAATTAGGACAATTTAGAAATATAAAATCTAATAAAGAGTTATAAAATAATCTTGTAAATAATACTTTCTGAGTGACTTCAGAAAGTATTTTTGATTAAGGAAACATTTTCCCCAGAAGTTACGTCATGAAAGAGAGGTGATGATCAATGAAGAAAGTAATAATCTTGTTTTTAATAATCCTTACGGCATGCTCCAATGCTAATAATGCTGGAGATTTAAAAAACAATCCTGCCAATGTAGATGTAAATGTTGAGTCTTCCTTCCCCTACCCTTTAGTAATATGGGACAATCAAAAGTATAAGGTTACAACTGATGAAAAAATCAATATCAACAAAGTTATTGGAGAAATTCTAAACTATTCTACAGATGAAGCCCAAATTAAAGAAGATACTGATAACTTTTCAAACTATTACCCGAAGGGTACTCAAATTTGGTCAATTCAAGGAGTCGATACCAAACAAGCTGTTGCGATTGAATATGAGAAAAACATGTATGTTAAAGCTGTAGTAGAATAGGCGAGAACAGTCTAATTCGGTATGAGGTCAGCTGAATGACAACAGCAGCAGTCTAAGACTTATTTAGTCTTGTTCTGCTGCTGTTACTTTTAATGCGTCTGTCTGTAACACCTCATTCCCCAACCTTCTTCCTAAAACTAAACCGAGCCCCGCCCAGCTCCGAGCGGGAATAGGTCAGCTCTCCGT
>NZ_ASPX01000071.1:0-147838 GCF_000517965.1 Paenibacillus sp. FSL R7-277 | reverse complement strand
CCGAGGTGAATTCGCCTACGCCGAATTCATCCTTCTCGTACCGGCGGCGGTCCAGCCGCTGGGAGATGCCGTGCTCGATCAGTTCGAGCCCGGCGCGCTCACGCGGCGAAGCGAACGTGATCGCGAGGCCCTTGCCTCCGGCGCGGCCGGTGCGGCCGATCCGGTGAATATAGCTGTCCGCATCCAGCGGAAGATCATAGTTGAAGATATGGGTGACCCCTTCAACATCCAGACCCCGTGCCGCCACATCCGTAGCCACCAGTAACTGGAGCTTGGCGTCACGGAACCGCTTCATGACGGCTTCGCGCTTGCCCTGCGACAGATCGCCGTGCAGCTCGTCACAGTCATACCCGGCCGCCTGCAGCGCCTCGTTCAGCTTGATGGCCCGGCGCTTCGTCCGGCAGAAGATGATCGCCAGGTAAGGACGGTCGCGCTCGATCAGGGAGATCAGCGCCTCCTCCTTGTTACGGTCCGAGCATTCCACCACCTGCTGGCGGATATTGTCCAGAGGGATCGGCGAACCGCTCTTGATAATGACATCCAGCGGCTCCTTCATATAGTTCGCTGCCAGCCGTTTGATCGGGTCCGGCATCGTCGCGGAGAACAGCATCGTCTGGCGGCGGTAAGGCACAGCCGTAATGATCGTCTCCACATCCTCCAGGAAGCCCATATGCAGCATCTGGTCCGCTTCATCCAGCACCAGCATCTTCACGCCGCTAAGGTCCAGGGTCTCCCGGCGGAGGTGATCCAGCAGCCGTCCCGGTGTACCGATGATCAGATGTCTGCCGCCTTCCAGCTTGCGCAGCTGCTTCTCCACATCCTGACCGCCGTAGACCGCCAGAATCTTCACACCCGTATGACGGGCCAGCTTGCGTGCCTCTTCGGTAATCTGCAGCGCCAGCTCACGCGTCGGCGCGAGAATCAGCGCCTGCGGATAAGCGGCCTCGACCCGGATCTTGTCCATAATCGGGAGCAGAAAAGCCAGCGTCTTCCCCGTTCCCGTCTTCGCACGTGCGATCACATCCAGACCCTGCACCAGCGGCGGAATCGCCTCTTCCTGCACCGGCGTCGGCTTCACGATGCCCTGCCCCTTGAGCAGATCAATCAGCACTTCAGATACTCCTAAATCTTTAAAACCCGGCAATTGCTCCACCTCACTAATTTTCTAAATTTTCAGTTCATCATGTCAGTCCATAACTTATATTCATCCATGTAACGGAGTAATGTACGCAAGGTAAGCAGAGGGGATCTCACCCTCAGGCCCTGTATAAGGACGGTACCGTTTCACATTCTTATCGTATTAAATAAAAGCGGAAGCACCCCGTCACCGGAGCCCTTCCGTCCCATGGGCCCGCAAGGCAGCGGTCGAACGTTCGGTTATACGGCGCAGCAGCGATCCACCGGACGTTCAGACGGCACTCCATTTGCGTTCCATTACACTTTAATTGTGGCAAGTTATCTTAATATTGTACTTGATTTTGCAACCTTTGTATGCATTCGGCGAAGAATAATTATTTATCCGTCTCTTCCGGCTAGAATCTGCCCGATTTGAAGATGGAGAACAGCAGCCACAGAATCATCAGCAGCGCGATGACCGAGCCGATCTCCACAATCGGGAAGTCCCAGAGCAGCGACGGCTCGCCGCGCAGGGAGGAGGCCACAATCAGTCCGGCCATGATGATGCTGAAGGCCAGCAGCACGATACTGAAGGAGAGGCGGTTGCCGATCCGGCTGAACTTATGCTCCAGGTCCTGCAGCTCCGGGACCCCGATCTCCACCTTCAGCTTCCCCTTGCTGATCAGCGAGGAGAGCTGCCGGGCCTGAGCGGGAAGCTCAACCAGACTCTCGGCAAGATCAGCTACCCCGCCCAGCAGCTTGCGCTGCAGACGGCTTCCGCTGAAGCGCTGCTTGATCAGCCGCCTGCCGAACGGCTCGGCCATCTGCATAATGCTGAAAGCCGGGTCCAGGCTGGCGACCATGCCCTCCAGGGTCAGCATCGTCTTGCCCAGCAGCGCCAGATCCGGCGGAATGACCAGCCGGTGCTTGCGGGCAATGCTGAACAGATCATTCAGCGCCTTGCCGATGCTGACCTGCTTGAACGGGATATCATAATACTGCTCGCGCAGCCGGTCCATATCCTCGTGCAGTGCCATCCGGTCGGCGTCCTCCGGGATCACTCCCAGGCGCAGAATGGCCCGTACCATCGAGTCCGTATTCTTGCGCATGAGTGCAATCACCAGCGCGGACAGGCCATCCTTCATCTCCTCGCTAAGCCGCCCGACCATTCCGAAGTCGATCAGGGCCAGCTTTCCGTCCTCCAGCACCATGACATTGCCGGGATGCGGATCGGCATGAAAGAAGCCATGAATAAAAATCTGATTCAGCATCATCTCCACGAGCTGCTGGGCAATTGTCTTAAGCTTCATGCCCGAGTTCACCAGCTCGTCCTTGCGGTTCAGTGTAATCCCTTCCATATACTCCATGGTCAGAACCCTGGTGGAGCTGAAGTCCCAGTAGATGGCCGGAATATAGATGTTATCTTGAGCAGACAGCTGCCCGGCTATACGCTCGGCATTGCGCCCTTCCTGGGCATAATCCAGCTCCGCCAGCAGTGCCCGGGAGAATTCCTCGACCATCCGGGCTAATCCGTATTGCCTGGCCCAGTCCATCTTGCGCTCGGCGAGCAGACTTAGATCCGATAGAATCTCAAGATCCCTGCCCATCGTCCGCATGACGCCTGGACGTTGTATTTTGACCGCAACACTCTGTCCGCCATGCAGCACAGCGCGGTGCACCTGGCCGATGGAGGCGGCAGCGAGCGGATTGTTCTCGAAGTATTCGAAGACCGCATCAATAGGCTGGTCCAGCTCCTGCTCCAGAATATTGCGGGCCGTCTCGGCTGAGAACGGCGGCACATTGTCCTGCAGCTTGACCAGCTCCTGAATAATCGCATCAGGCAGCAGATCGGAGCGCGTACTGGCAAGCTGGCCCAATTTGACGAAGGTCGGCCCCAGCTCCT
Organism: Paenibacillus sp. FSL R7-277; assembly: GCF_000517965.1. NCBI lineage: Bacteria > Bacillati > Bacillota > Bacilli > Caryophanales > Paenibacillaceae > Paenibacillus > Paenibacillus sp. FSL R7-277. The sequence continues at coordinate 144,819 of NZ_ASPX01000071.1, read as the reverse complement.
CCAGCACCCTGCGGACCCGTTCAGCGAGGGTCACACTTTCATGAACCTCCTGTGTGATGATCCGGCGGGGAAGCGACAGAAGATGGTAGAGGCCCAGTTCCTCCACCATATAGCCGAAGCCATGACGCATAAGCGCCATGGCGATTGCCCGGTAACGTCCGGCATGCCTTATGCGGACAGCCATTTATTCCGTACGCTGTTCCGGCACGGTGGTCTCCTGGGGTGACTTGCCCTCAAGCTCGGCAACACGGCCCTCAAGCTGGGCAATGCGCGACTCCAGCCTGGTGATATCCTCCTGCACAGGTACCTTAAGCTCCTTCAGCACCCGCTGAACCTGCTCCTGCACGGCAGACTTGAACACACCCCGTTCTTCATCTCCGCGCTCTACCAGCCGTTCCACCAGCGCTTTGGATTCCGATGGGGCCAGCTCGCCCCGCTTTACCAGCTCGTCAACGACCTTCTCAACCTTCTCCTTGCTGACAATGGTGAGGCCTACGCCTAATGAGATAGCTTTCTTCAACAGATCACTCATGGTACTTCCCTCCCAAAGATTGCAGTTATGGATAAAGTATACCCCTTCGCCCGCCATTTCACAAAATAACCCCACAAAGTGGGGCTAAGCTTCGATATTGCCGATTATTTGCTGATTATCTGGGGATACGCGCCGCCCAGGTGGCTGCCCGCAGAATCAGCTGACGAACAGCCGGATGCCGGAACGACGGCTCATGATGGCCGGGCATCAGATAGACCACCCGTCCCAGGCCATAGCTGTGGCACCAGGCCGCAGGCAGCATCTCCCCGTCCGCTTCGTATTCGAGCAGAATCTGCTTCTCGGTGAACGGATCGAACTCGAACCGGTACGGCTCTTCATCGAGCTGGAAGTCTTCGATGCCTTCGGTAATATCATGCTCCTGCACCTTGAACTGAAGCGGAGTATAAGCCGGATGGCCGGTGAATCTGGCACCGATCAGCTGAGCCAGCTCATAACGCTTCGCCAGGGATACCCCGGTGTGCAGGACAATCAGACCGCCTCCTCCGCTGACATAGCTCAGCAGACCTGCCGTTTGCTGCGGAGATACGGTTTCATTCCACAATTCATTATATGCGATGCACAGATCATATCCGGACAAATGCTCGCTTAGCATCAGCTTCTTGTTCTCCGAGCATTGTACCGTCAGAAGCTCATTCAGAATTTCACTGACCTGCTTGTCCACACCTTGCAACGGGTGAAACCGGGGGTGTGTGTAATCGCCTAACAACAGGCATTTTCTCTTGTCCATAGGTCTCCTCCTCCATATCTCTCTGTAATTGTAGTAGTAAATGTAATTGAACAGCCTGCTGCTACCGGTTAGCCGCAATATAGCGGCCCAGGGTAACGAACATGCTGCCCATCCGCTCGTGCTCCGGCATGACAATCCGCTTCATGCCTTCTTCCTTCAGGGCCTCCGAGGTCATACGGCCGACAGATACCGCCAGCACCCTCTCTTCAAAAGCCTGCACCAACGCCGCAAGCTGCCCCTGCTCCCGCGCATGCTGTGCCAGGAAGCGGAATTGCGGCGCACTTGTGAACGCCACTGCATCCACCTGTCCTTCGGTGATCTCTGTGAGCAGCAGCTCCAGCGCTCCAGGCTCCGGCTGAGTATACCGGTAAGGCTGAACACAGCTTACGGCTGCGCCCGCCTGCTCCAGCCAACCGATTAGCTGCGGGGCAGTCTCCCCATGCAGCTGAAGCATGACCCGCTTGCCCTGCAGATCATAGTCCTGCAGGCCGCGAATCAGTCCGGCAGAGCTGCCGTCATCGTCACGTACGACCGGCTCAAGTCCCCGTTTCTTCAGGGCATTCACTGTCTTATAACCACGGGCAGCAACAGGTGAGCCAGAGAGAACCTCCAGGAAGCGGTCCGCAAGCGCCAGCTTCGCAGCCGTCTCGAACAATGCGTCCAGCCCCATACCGGTAGTCAGAATAGCCAGATCCGGCGGCTGCTCTGTCCAGGCAATCAGCCCCTCACGCAGGGCGGCATCATCCAGAAAGGTTGTCCCTTGAGCGGGACGGTGCAGCGCGGTTCCTCCCATATTCTCTACCAGCTTGGCCATGTCTTCCGCTTTACGCGGACCGGCCAGGGCTACGGTAATGCCCTTTAATTGCTCTGCCATGAACGCTTCTCCCCTTCATCACCCCGTATTGTTGCTTACCAGTATACTTGCAAAGTGAGGTAAAAGAAAAGACCAGACCGCATATTCGGCCTCATGAATTCTGCTGATCCCCAGGGAGGTTCTCCCCCGGCTTGACCGCTTCCGGCGCGGCAGGAGCCTGGTTTCCCGGGTACAGCTTGAAGCGTCCGACCAGCTGCTGCAATTCATCGGCTTGCCGGCTCAGGTCGGCTGAGGAAGAGGCGATCTCTTCCACCGAGGCAAGCTGCTGCTGGGCGGCTGCCGAGATCGTCTCGGTACTGCCTGCCGCAGCCTCGGTAATGCCGCGGATCTCGCTAATAGCCTGATCCAGACTATCTGCTTCTGCAGTCAGGGTGTGAACGCCTTCGTTCATTCCGCCTATAGTTTCCGCGGCCCCCTTAATCGCCCTGCGGATACGCGAGAACGAACGTCCCGTTGTATCCACAGCCATAATGCCGTCCATCACCTTAGTCTTCGCATCCTCCATGCTTGCCGTAGCCCGGAGCATCTCTGAATGGATAGAGGCAACCTGCTCGGAGATCAGGCTTGCTGACTTTCCGGATTCTTCCGCAAGCTTGCGGACCTCCGAGGCTACCACAGCGAACCCGCGGCCCTGTTCACCGGCTCTGGCCGCTTCTATGGACGCATTCAGCGCCAGCAGGTTCGTCTGCCGCGAGATTCCCGCGATCACACCGGTGATCCCCTGGATCTGCCCGACCCGCTCACTCAGCTGATCGATGACCTTGCCCATCTCCTCCACGGTCTCATGAATGCCGTTGATTTTGTCGACTACGCTGATGACCGAATCATTGCCCTCCGAAGCCGACAGCGAGGTCTTGTCCATCATTACCGATACCTGCTTCATGAACTCCGAGATATGGGCTACCTCGGTTGTGGTGGCAGCCGTGCTTGCCATTCCTTTATGTACACTGTTGACCTGCTGCTGCGTGCCGGCTGCCACCTCCTGGATGGCCACTGTCACATGCTCTATAGCCTTGGTCGTCTGCTCTGCCCCCGCGCTCAGCTGCTCCGCAGAGAAAGAGACATTATCCGTCATGGTCTGCACCCCGATAATCATCTGCCGCAGACTCTCCACCATCAGGCGGAAATTCCCGGCCAGCAGACCGATCTCATCCCCCCGGAATTCCCCGATATCCTGCGACAGGTCGCCGCCGGCAATCCGCTCGGTTGCCTTGCGCAGGCGGATCAGCGGCTTCAGAATCGACGCAATGTTGAAATAGATCAACACCAGCGCCAGCAGCACGGATACAGAGATGACCAGCCAGACCGTCTCACGGATGTCGCTGGTTGCCTGCGTGATCTCATTCAAGCTGATGGTGCCTCCGATTCGCCAGCCCGTCAGCTCATTCACCATGAAGGTCATCTTCTTGGGTGCATCCTTATATACATAATCGAAGCTTCCGCCCTCACTCCCGAACATCTGCTTCACGAACTCAAGCGAGGATTCCGCACCAATCGCTTCTGTGGGATGAACCATGAATTTCTTGCTGCTGTCGATAATCAGAATATAGCCCTCCTGACCGACCTTGATATCCGTCATACCGGCAAGGGAGGACAGATTCAGATCAAGACTGACTACGCCGTCCCCGCCTGCGAGCACCGCCGATACCGCAATGGCGCTCTCCCCGTTCACCGTCTGAAATACCGGTGAGATCACAGTGCCGCTGCCCTTCTTAAGCGCATTGATATATGTATTCTCCTTGCGCGGATCATAGCCTTCAGGCAGCTCCAGCTCTGCCGCTCGGATGCTCTTGCCTTTGCTGGTTCCGGCATAAATATCAAGCACATCGGGATGCAGCGCGGCATACTCCCGCAATCTGTTCTCCAGTGCAGGCGCCGCCAGTCCGGCCGCCTCGTTATTAATGGAATCTGCCGGAAGCTGTCCGGCGAAATAGAGAATATCATCTATTTTCGACTGAATATTGGAACTTATGATCTGGTTCACTGCAACTACACTTTCCTGGGCATTATTGGTAAGCTGCTCCCTTATGTTGCTGCTGGCCGATTGATAGGTTAACCAGCCTATAATGATGCTCGGTACCAGCAGGACAAGCAGATAGGTAGTAATCAGCTTCGTACGGATGTTCAGACGCACCTTTTTATTCATATGATGGACTCACTCTCTCTTTCATTCTTCCTGGGTCTTAAGAAGGATCATAGCGGCAGCTTTATATATAATTAAATATCAGCCCCCGAAACCCTCTTTTTTCCGGCAATTAATGATAATTTCCCTATATTTATTGATAATTTTTATAGGAGCACAGCAAAAAGACCGTTTCCATGAAAACGGTCTTTTGTTATATTCCGTTACTAAGCGAGCCAGCATACCTCATACAAACGTCCTAGTTCTGGCGTGAATTCCTGCTCTGGCAGGCCGGGCAGATGCCTCCGAATACCACATGCGTATGAGTGATCGAATAGCCTGTATCTGCTGCCACCGAGTCGCTCCACTCCTGCGGGACCTGGCTCATCACTTCATCCACGGCACCGCAGATTTCACAGACAATATGCTGGTGGTCGTCCAGGCGCGCATCATACCGGCTGGCCGCCTCGCCCAGCTTCAGCTCGCGGATCATCTGTTTATCTGTAAGATAGCGCAAGGAATTGTAGACCGTTCCGTAAGCAAGGTTATGCCCCTGCTCAACCAGCCGGTTCATGACTTCCGCAGCGGTAGGGTGATCATGGGAATTGCGGACGATATCATACACGGCTTGACGCTGAGAGGTCAGGTTCAGGGTTCTCATCTTTATCATCCTCTAATTTGTTTTTAGATCAAGTATAAGTCCTGATGCCGGAAGCGTCAATGCGCCTCTACTTGATCATGCCGGAATACTTCACCTCCACTTGTGCATTCACCTGGAAGTTCAGCCGGGGATACAGCCTGCCCCATTCGGCCATCTCCGTGCCGTTATTCCAATGCCGTGCGCCGTAATGCAGTCCCCAGCCCAGCGGGTCCATGCCGCTGTCCCGGATCTTGACCAGCAGAGCCTTAACTGCACCGCCCAGCTCTGCTGCACCGGCCTTACCAATCTTTTTCAGCATATGGTGGGTGATCATCTCCTCCGTACTGTTTTCCTCCAGGATCGCCCGGATCTTAATGGTGTAGCGGATGTAAGGCTCTTCGTCCCGATTCGTCACAATCCGGTAACTGGAGGAGGAGCTCTCGGTGTAATACTGGTACATTCCGCTGCCGATATGGGCCGGAAAGTTCGTACGCAGATTGGAACGCGACAGCAGATTGAAGAGTCTGGTCTCATTCGGGGAGAAGACAAGCTTGATTTTGCTCTTATCCAGCAGGGCGATCTTATCGATAAGGAACTGTTCCTTCCCTTGTGCTTCAATAATAGGCAGGATGGGATCTATGCCGTTCTCATAAATATTCCGCATCAGTTGATAGGAATATACACTGGAGATAAAAGGCGACTCTGTACCTTGCCCGCTCATCGCCAGAATCAGCGAGTTGGACGGGATACGCTCGGAGGGCGGCTTGACCTGCAGAACTTCAAGCGCTCCCGGTCTTCCTACCGCAAAGTTTAGAATCGACTGGATATCTCTGCGACGCACCGCCCAATCTGTCACATGTCGGATATCCTTCGCCGCTATTCGCTCTCCCAGAATTATTGTCTTGCAGTGGACATAATCCAGCTCCTTCTCTACTTTGGACTTCATTCTCCGCAGTGCTTCAGAGATACTCTCGGATTCTTCCGTGAGAATCAGCATCTTCTCGTCAATCTTCGTGACATCCCCTTGGGGGATAGCCAGCTTCAAGCTCACCTTGAAGACTCCCTCCTCCTTGCCGGGATCTATTCCGATGGCTACTACAAATATTCTCCGGTCAATATCCTTGAAGTTACAGCCAGCCAACACCGTGCACACCAGCAGCAGAATAATCCCGATAATCCCGCCACGCAGGCTTCTCATTCTCTCCGCCCCCTAACAACCCAGTAGCACCAGAACAGCAGCCCGATCATCAGCATCTCGCCGTACCAGCGAATATGCTGCAGAAACACCCCAAGCATATTAAGGTTATATTGATCCAGGCGCATGAGAGCAAGCGCTCCGGAAGCAAACAGAACCAGGATAACCAGTTCCTGCAGCAGCTTTGTCTTTGGCTTCCCGGAGGGGGAGGGAAGCAGGCTGAGGAGTAATTCCTTGCCCACATGCCACTGGATAATGGCACTAACCAGTGATAACGTAATACAAGCAAAATAGAAAACATACAGCATGCGTTCGATCAAAAAAGCCTCAATGCGGATGCTGTCCGCCGTTGAGAACCACGTATACACATGACGCTCGATGCCGACTGTCCCATGGTACCCTATGGGCACAAAAAAAGTGATCAGCAGCATCAGGAAGCCTTCCAGGCTCAGAATCCATAGATGCTTAAGCTTCAGCCCATGAAACACCCGGTTGAAGACCGCCATATTAATATAGCCGCTGAACGTAAATGTGGCCGCTGCAATGCTGTTAAGATCCGGAGCATGCAGGGAATGGGTCATCACCTCGAGCACGGCATCCCAGCTGAAGTCCGGGTTAATTATTGCCTTAACGATCGTATACAGAATTAAGGGTATTGTAATCCCCAGCGTGACCTCCAGTCCGTAGAGAAGAGACAACGAATCAATCCGCGAACAGAGGCAGACAACCGCGAGGAACCCGAACATGATCGCATACGGCCCTGTGTCCGGACTGATAAACCGCAGGGTAATATCTACGAATGACAGAAGGATAAGCGCCCCCGCCATATACCAGAGTACCGCATATACAAAAATTAGCGGAGAAGCCAACAGTTTCGGCAACGCCGATCCGAAGATTTCCGGCAGCCCCTGCCCAGGAAATTTATGGATGACTCTGGTGAACAGATAAATGAACAAGGTGCCCACAGCCACTGCAACCAGAATGGAGGACTGGGCACCGTCAAAGCGGGCATCAATGAGCTCCCTGGGAGTGAAATTAAGGATATTGATCAGGGTATTCATGACAAAAAGACAATAGAAATAGCGGTTCTTCGCCATTATTGACCCCCGCTTTTCTTCCTCTGATCTGCTCCCAGTACATCGAGGGCGAACATCCTGAAATACGGCTGGCTGAAGCTGCGCTGGCTGCATAAATACATCGTGAAGCCGACCAAGCAGATGACAACACCCACAAGCCCGAGCACAGCTGCGGCGATCACGAAGAAATACTTCAGCACACGGATGGAGAAGCTCATCATATTCAGCGGAACCAGGAAATTGGATATCGCCACTACGGAGACGAGAATAATCATAATGTTGCCGATCAGCCCCGCCGCTGTAGCAGCCTGCCCCAGGATCAGACCGCCGACCGTGGTCGCTGTAGGACCGATGGCTCTGGGCAGACGCAAGCTGGCCTCCGTCAGGAACTCCATCATAATCATCATCAGAATCACCTCGACAAAAGAAGGATAAGGCACCGTAGCGCGGCTTCCCCCGATCAGCAGGGCGATCTGCACCCGCACAATCTCCGGATTGTATGAGGTGAAGGCAATGTACAAGGCCGGCAGCCATAACGTCATGGCCACGCCCAGAATGCGCAACAGCTTCAGGAAGCGGCCGACGAAGGGCAGATGGATTTTGTCATCCATGGCGGTGAAGAAATCATTGAATATGGACGGAAGCACAATCGCATACCCGGTCGTATCCAGCAGGACCGCCACCTTGCCCTCTGCCAGATTGAATACCACCCGGTCGGGGCGCTCGGTTACTATGGTCTTGGGAAAAATGCGCAGCTTGTCGCTGCTGATATATTTCTCCAGTTCACCGGCAGCCTGCAGAATGTCGAGCTTCAGCGAATCCAGCTTCTCTTTTAACTCCGCCAGCACCTGGTGATTCACCCGGCTCTCGTCGTAGAGAATCGCCACCTTGGTCTTGGACACATTGCCGATAACGGTAAATTCCATCTTGAGCGCAGAGGACAGATAACGCCGCCGGACCAGATTGAGGTTCACCGCCAGACTCTCCCCCAGCGCATCGGAGGGACCTTGGCTGATACTCTCCGTAATCGTCTCCTTGATACTGCTGGCCTCCGCCCGGAGGACATCGAAGCAGCAGAGCTTGCCCTCCCGCCCAATACAGGCATAGCCGCTGAGCAGAAGATCCAGAGCACGCTGCCCGTCTGTCACCTCTTCACTGCCGGGGTAATCGGCCACATAGCTGTAGTAGGCTGCGGGATGGCCCATCTCGTAGAACGGAGCAATAATATTGCGGCTGATGGCCTGTCCGTCTGTCACACTTTTGATATAGAGCAGGCTGACCTGTCCCGCCGGAATCGTCAAGACCTTGTCTTCGAGGTCGCCGAACCCGCTTAGCTGGCTTCTGATCCATTCGAGCACGACCGCCTGTGTATGCTGTTGTTCCGACATAGGTCTCTGCCCCTCTCCGCCCGCTGCTCCGTGAATTTCTTCTTAGGTTGGCACTTTCTGGCGGTTTTCATGCACCTGCCGGGGAGCGGGGCGTTTCTTTTCACGGAAGAGTGGTAATAAATGAAATGGATCATCACTTAGGAGGGACTAGACTATGAGCACACAGGAACCCCGTCCGCAAGGTCTTCCGCAATTTCCGGAATCGTTATGGATAGACAGTACAGGTCTGCCGTCTTTTCCGGTGCTTGCGGAAGATCATGTCACAGACGTAGCTATTGTAGGGGCAGGAATTACCGGGATTACTACCGCTTATCTGCTGTCCAAGGCCGGATATAAGGTCTCACTGCTTGAAGCCGGACAGATTCTCGGCGGGGCCACCGGCTATACCAGCGCCAAAATCTCCGCCCAGCACGGCATGATCTATCATGATCTGCTGAAGCATTTCGGCGAAGAGCAGGCCCGGATGTATTATCAGTCTAACAGCGAGGCCATGGAATGGATGATTGCCACAGCGGAGGAACTGGACCTGTCCTGCGGGATGAAGCGGGAGGCAGCCTATCTGTATGCAGATCAAGGTGACGAGAAGACGCTGAAGGCGCTGAATAAGGAATTCGAGGCTTACGGCAAGCTGGGACTGCCCGGAGAGTGGCTGGATCAGGTTCCCCTGCCGCTGGGCGCGGGCGGGGCCATCCGGATGCCGGATCAGGCCCGCTTTCACCCGTTGGATTACCTGAAGGGACTGCTGCAGGCGGTTCTGGACAGGGGTGGCGCCGTATTTGAGCATACGATGATCGGAGAGAAGCTTGATACGGACGGACAGATAACCCTGCATACCGAGGGAGAGAAGCTCCAGATCCGCTGCCGCCATGCCGTGTCGGCTTCCCACTTCCCCTTCTATGACGGCGGGTCCCTCTACTTCTCACGGCTGCATGCCGAACGCTCCTACTGTCTGGCGTTCGAGCCGGAGACGGATTATGAGGGCGGCATGTATCTGAGTGCCGGTGAACCGGCCCGTTCGCTGCGGGCAGTGGAATGGGGAGACCGGAAGCTGGTCATCGCCGGCGGGGAGAACCACAAGACGGGTCAAGGCATTTGTACGTTCGGCCATTATGAGAATCTGGAGCGGTTCGCCGGGGAACTGCTGGGCATCCGCAGTATTCCGTTCCGCTGGTCCACCCAGGATTTGATCACGCTGGACCGGGTGCCCTATATCGGCAAGCGTGCCGAGGACGAGGAGATCTATATCGCCACCGGCTTCGGAAAATGGGGCATGACGAACGGAACCGTGGCTGCCCGCCTGATCGCAGATGGCATTCTGGGGAGCAGCAATCCCTACACCGGGTTATATGATCCCTCACGCTTCAAAGCCGTTCCAGCCATCAAGAACTTCATCGTGCAGAACTTCTCGGTCGCCAAGGAGCTGGTGGCCGGCAAAGTGGAGATTGTACACACCAAGACGAAGGATCTGGAGCCGGATCAGGGGGCTGTCGTCTTCCATGACGGCAAACGCGTAGGTGCCTACCGCGACCCTGAGGGCCAATTGCATCTCGTTGACAGAACCTGCACTCACATGGGCTGTGAATGCGAGTGGAATGACGCCGAGCGCTCCTGGGATTGCCCGTGTCATGGCTCCCGCTTCTCCTACGAAGGCGATGTGCTCGAAGGTCCGGCGACCGTGCCGCTTAAGACAATCACGCCGGAAGACTAAAGCGGGATGACCAGGAGCTGCGGGGCATTAGCGGCACAGGCGGCACAAGTGGTACCGGGGGCCTGGCGGTCTGCACTGCCGGAGCTGCGGCTCCGGCGTGATTGTGCCCGGCCGCTCAGGTATAATAGACAGTATCTTCTAGAATTACCCATCATTCTATATATAAGGAGCGTGACGACAGGTTATGGATTTGAGAGGAACCAGTATTGTCATTACAGGTGCAGGCAAGGGAATCGGCAAGGCGCTCGCTATGGCGCTGGCTAAGGAAGGCGCCAACCTGGGGCTGATCTCCAGAACCTCGGCGGATCTGGAGGCGCTGAAGGCGGCGCTGACCGAGGTGTACGACATCAAGGTCAGTATCGCTGTAGCCGATATTGCCGTACGTGAAGAAGCGGAGCGGGCGGTAGTAGCCCTGCAGAAGGACCTCGGCCCCTTCGACGCGCTTATTAACAATGCCGGGATCGCCCAGTTCGGCACGTTCCTGGAGATGGATCCGGCGGACTGGGAACGGCATATGCAGATCAACCTGTTCGGGGCCTACTATGTGACCCGCGCGGCACTGCCTGCGATGATCGAGCGTTCGAGCGGCAATATTATCAATATCTCCTCCACCGCAGGAGAACGCGGCTTCGCTACAGGCTCGGCCTACTGTGCTTCCAAGTTTGCTCTTATGGGCATGACGGAGTCGCTGGCGATGGAGGTGCGTAAGCATAATATCCGTGTCGTAGCGCTGACCCCAAGCACAGTGAATACAGGCCTTGCTGCCGATGCGGGTCTTAAGATCGGGGACGAGGACCGGATGATGCAGCCGGAGGATGTGGCCGAGCTGACGCTCGCTGCACTTAAGCTGCCTGACCGCGTCTTCCTGAAAACAGCAGGCATCTGGACCACGAATCCACAATAAAGACAGACATTATGTACAGCCCTACAAGGAGGACTTGGCATGCTGGTAGTTACCAATACGATTAAGATCAAGGAAGGACATGGTGAAGCGTTGGCCTCACGGTTCAGCGCAGATAACGGGGTGCAGAGCATCCCCGGCTTCATCCGCATGGAGGTGTGGCGCGGCGCTCCCAAGGAAGGCGTGGAGGAGCTGAAGATCAGCACCGTCTGGGAGAATGAGGAAGCGCTGAACGGCTGGACCTCAAGCCCCGCCTTCCGGGACTCGCACCGCGGTGCCGGTCGGAACGAAGCCATTGTTGGCTCCTCGCTCGACAAGTACGAGCTGCTGCACAGCCGTACTCCGGATGTCCAGGCTGACTAGTAGCACATCAGATCTAAACATGTTGAGAATTACTTTAACTAATGGCTTGCTGAGGGGTTACCTCACCCGATTAGGGTGCAAGGGGTAGGCTTAATCGCAATTCGTACAACTAAATCGTCGGATATGCTGCCAAATCTCCATTTAGATGTAGTTCGTGCAATTAAAATGCCCCTATACCTGGATTTTCGCCCATCCGGGCAAATTTAGTTGTACAGACTACACTTAGAAGAGGAAGTCCACCCGTTTCCCTGTTTTTAGATGCACAGAATACACTTATCCCTGTTTTTTCGCTACGAAGGCAGCTTCGTACCTTACTGCTTTTATGGAATGAACTCACTTGTTTAATTCTGATGATCTACTAGCTCCGCTCAAAAGAAGGGCTTCTCCCTTTAATAGAGATTCGCTGGCAACAGCAAAAAAATCGCTCCTTTCGGGATGGTTGATGGATCTTCCATTTTCCCGAAAGGGCGATTTCTTTGTTGTTTCTCCAGAAAATTGTAGAACTAACTACTCCTTACCGCTGTGTATCCGAAGCAGAGGCTTCACTTACTTCCTGATGCTTACCCGGCCAGAAGGCCAGACGGCCGAAGAGAACAGTGATAGCCGGTACCAGGAAGGGACGGACCACGAAGGTATCCAGCAGGACACCGATCGCAGTGATAATCCCGAACTGGACCAGCACCTGAATAGGTAGGCTTGCCAGCACGGCGAACGTACCGGCCAGGATTAATCCGGCGGAGGTAATGACCGAGCCGGTCTCATTCACACCTTCTGCAATCGCCTGCTTCAGCGGCATATGCTTCCGCTTTTTCCAGATATTCGAGATCATGAAGATGTTGTAATCCTCCCCTAGCGCTACCAGGAAGACGAAGGAATATAGCGGAATGGCCCCTTGAATCGCATCTGCACCGAGCACGTAATGAATGATGATCCAGCCCAGGCCCAGTGCCGAGAAGAACGATAGAATTACTGTCCCCACCAGATATACTGTGGCTACGACAGATCTGAGATAGACCAGCAGCAGCACCGTAATCAGGCCGATAACGACCGGGATGATCAGATCGGTGTCACGTTCCCCAAGCTCCTTGGTATCGTGCTGGGTAGCGGTCTGGCCGCTGATCCATACCTTATCCTGCGCGTTCTCAATCCCGGATTCCGTCAGGGCCGACTCAACGGTAGCCTGAAGTGCCGGGATATGGTCCATCGCCTCAATCGAATACGGATTGTCCTTGAACTCGATATCATAGGCAGTAATCTTCGGGTTGACGGCCCCCTGCTGCGGGTCTGAGACCACATCCACGTAAGACAGGCTGCTCAGCACCGATTTCAGGTCTTCTCCGCCGGATAACCCTTCCGTATCGACCATCAGCTTGGCGGGCGCCAGCTCACCGGGGGAGAATTGCTTGCCGATCAGGTCGAAGCCTTCCCGAGACTCCATAGTCTTCGGGAATGACGACAGAATATCATAGGTGAATTTAATTCCGCTGGAGAATGAGGCCAGCACTCCCAGAAGTACTACGGTAATTCCGACAATGGCCCACGGACGGGATACCACCAGGTACCCGATTCCTTTGCGGCGGGCAGGCTGCGGCTGCGGCACCGGTCTGCCCTTGGCCTTGGCCCGCTCTGCTTCCATCTGCGGCGTGCGCGGCACGAACGGGAAGAAGGAGGTCCGCCCGAAGATCGCCAGCAAGGCCGGAACCAGGGTCAGACTGGCTACTCCCATAATCAGAATGGAGACGCTGAACGGCACTGCAAACCGGTGGTACGCGCCGTATTTGGCCAGCAGCAGAGCGAAGAGGGCCAGAACCACGGTGAAGCCGCTCATCGCAATCGCCCCGGAGGAGTGGGAAATGGCGCTCAGCAGTGCGCGCCCCTTATTCTCCTCCACCTTCAGCATCTGACGGAAGCGCGAGATCAGGAACAGGCAATAGTCTGTCCCTGCCCCGAAGAGCAGCACCGTCATGATCGAGACCGCCTGCGAATCCACTGTAATCCAGCCTTCCCTGGCCATCAGGCCAAGCACCGGGCTGGTTACGCCATAAGCGAAGCCTACAGCAACCAGCGGAATCAGCGCCAGGATGGGTGAACGGTAGATCAGCAGCAGGAAGACCAGCACCAGAATGACGGTGGCAATCAGCAGCGACACATCGGCATTCTTGAACAGCCCTGTAGCATCTACCGAGATTCCGACCGGGCCGGATACGCGCAGGCTCAAGTCTCCGCTGTCCGGCTTGGCGGCAGACGGGTCAGTCCCCGTCTCCGTCCGGACCAGCTCCTTCAAGCTCTTCAGCGACTCTCCGAGCTGGTCGCTGTCTGCCGTCTTGTCGAACAGCACAGGGGTGACCAGCGTGCTCCGGTCCTCCGACAAGGACGCCTGCAGCGCCTGCGGCGGCAGCTTGCCCAGCGGAGGAACGAAGTTCTGATGCATAAGAGGCTGCTGCTCAAGCTTGCTGTATACTGCTGTTATATGTACGAGTTCCTCCTTCGCGATTCCTCCGTCACGATGCCATACGAGCAGTGCCGGCACTCCGCTTCCGGCCGGAAATTCTCTCTCAGCAACGACCGATGCCCGCACCGATTGTGAATCCTCCGGCAGATTGGAGGCATTGTTAGCAACCTGTGAATTCACTGATGGCCATAGCATCGTAAGCACCCCGACCAGTGCAACCCATACCAGCAGAGTGATCCATTTGGTCTTGCTCCCTGCTACCCATTTTCCGTAGCCCGACATACCTTTCATCCTCTCTCCTATCCGTCCGCCCAAGTAGAAACGGCTGTGCTGTCCTTTTAAAGGACGACACCGTTTCAGCGAGAAATATAAGGATAATTTATAGCGCGAAACATATAAATTCTTATATTTCAAAAAATGAGCCGCGGGTCATTTTGATATCCTTATCATATATACCCCGAAAATTTTAAGCAAATCTTTTTTCTGAAATGTTGAAAAACTAGAGTGATCACTGCCGCTGCTGCCCGGAAACAGCTTACTCAATGCCGCTAATAACGGTTGATCGTAGACACTCTCTCTAGTATTATCTGGAGAATTCGATTTAGACCTGCTTTTGAATCCGCAGACAGAAATGTTGCAGGAATTGCAACTTCCGCTCACAGATAAGCTGATAATTCGAGGAATGCTGTATAAAATGCAGGAAAGGTTAGGTTGGTGGAGTCGAGTAGCGGCATAGGTAAGTGGTGAGTTGATGTGTGAGTTGCATTGTATTCGGTTCTTATAAAAAAAGCGTTCATACAGAGAATGTCCGAAGACGCTCTGCATGAACGCTGGTTATACTTGGCTGTGGTCTACAGCCGGCTATATTCAGGTAACTGTTCTATTCGGATCAGCCTGCGTCCGGCAGGTCATCACCGGAGAACTGGCTGTTATAGAGATCGGCATAGAAGCCGCCCGCTTCCAGCAGTTCCACATGGGTGCCCTTCTCAATGACGCTACCCTGGTTCATCACCAGGATCAGATCGGCGTCCTTAATGGTGGACAGACGGTGAGCGATCACGAAGCTGGTTCTGCCGTGCATGAGCGTGTTCATCGCCTTCTGGATCTGCACCTCTGTCCGCGTATCTACGCTGCTGGTTGCTTCATCCAGAATGAGGATGGACGGATCGGCCAGAATCGCCCGGGCGATGGTAAGCAGCTGCTTTTGACCCTGGGAGATGTTCGAGGCCTCTTCATTCAGAATCGTGTCATACCCGAGCGGCAGCGTACGGATGAAGTGATCGGCATGCGCAGCCTTGGCTGCCCGCACCACATCAGCCTCCGAAGCCCCTTCCCGGCCGTAAGCGATATTATCGCGGATGGTCCCGTTGAACAGCCAGGTATCCTGAAGCACCATACCGAATTTGCTGCGCAGCTCGCTGCGCTTCATATCGGTGATGTTCACACCGTCGATCACAATTTCCCCGCCGCTGATCTCATAGAAGCGCATGAGCAGGTTGATCAGTGTGGTTTTACCGGCTCCGGTTGGTCCTACAATCGCAATGGTCTGTCCCGGACTGACCTCGATATTCATGTCTTCAATCAGGAGTTCACCCGGCTTGTAGCCGAACTGCACGTGACGGAATTCCACAGAGCCCTCTTCTGCAGCTGCTGAACGTTTCGCCAGTGTAGCAGCCACTTCAGGGACTTCCTCGTCCTCATCCAGCAGTTCAAATACACGTTCTGCCGAAGCGATAGTGGACTGAATGATGTTGGCAATATTGGCAGTCTGCGTAATCGGCATGGTGAACTGGCGCGAATACTGGATGAATGCCTGGATGTCACCGACATCGATCGCTTTTTTGGTCACGAAGATCCCGCCGACCACACATACCAGCACATACCCCAGGTTCCCGATGAACATCATCAGCGGCATAATAATCCCGGAGATGAACTGGGAGCGCCAGCCGGAGTTATACAGATCCTCATTGATGGCATTGAAGTCCTTCAGGGAATTCTTCTCCCGTCCAAAAGCCTTGATAATCCGGTGCCCGGTATACATCTCCTCCACATGACCATTCAGCTGGCCCAGCGATTTCTGCTGTCCGACGAAATAGGTCTGGGAGCGCTTGGTGATCAGCATAATCACCACGAAGCTCAGCGGTAGCGTTACGATCGTAATCAGGGTTAGCCACGGGCTGATCGTCAGCATCATCACAATAACCCCGACAATCGTCACAATGGAGGTGATCAGCTGGGTTAAGCTCTGCTGCAGGGTGGTACTGATGTTGTCCACATCATTGGTCGCCCGGCTAAGAATCTCCCCGTGGGTCCGGGAATCGAAATATTTCAGCGGCAGCCGCTCCAGCTTGCTGTTGATCTGCTCGCGCATGTCGTATACGACCTTCTGCGCCACACCGGCCATGACATACTGCTGGATATAACTGAACAGCGCGCTGAACAGATACAGGCCTGCCAGCAGGATCAGAATATCATTCACATAGCCAAAATCAATCGCCGCCCCAGGCACGCCCATCATCTTGCCATAAGCGCCTTCGAACAGCTTGGTCGTTGCCTTCCCCATCACCTTGGGGCTGAAAATACTGAATACGGTACTGGCAATCGCCATTACGAATACGATAATCAGCTGTACCTGGCGCGGGCGCAAATACCGGATCAGGCGGCGCAGGGTGCCCTTGAAATCCTTCGCCTTCTCGGGAGGCATACCCATGCCGGGTCCGCCCGGGCCGGGGCCGAATCCGCCGTGTCTGCGGGCGGGCGGCTTCATTGCTTTGTTCTGCTCACTCATGCTATTTCCTCCTCTGACAGCTGCGAGGATACGATCTCGCGGTACACCTCATTGTTGTCCAGCAGCTCGCGGTGCGTGCCCATACCGACAATTTGACCTTCATCCAGTACGATAATCCGGTCTGCATCCATTACCGTGCTTACCCGCTGTGCGACGATAAGGACAGTAGATTCCGTAGTCTCCTCCTTGAGCGCGGCACGCAGCTTGGCATCGGTCTTGAAGTCCAGCGCGGAGAAGCTGTCATCGAACAGATATACCTCCGGCTTGCGGACGAGGGCACGGGCTATCGACAGACGCTGCTTCTGGCCGCCGGAGACGTTACCGCCCCCCTGGGAGATGCTTGAATCGAAGCCTTCCTTCATCGCTGTGACAAAGTCATAGGCCTGTGCCACCTTGGCGGCATGAAGAATCTCCTCCTCGGTAGCATCCTCTTTGCCGTAACGGATATTCTCGTTGATGGTACCGGTGAACAGCACGGCTTTTTGCGGAATATAACCAATCTTGCCCCGTAATTCCTCCTGCGTCATCTGGCGCACATCCACACCGTCTACACTTACCGTACCTTCTATGGCATCATAGAATCTCGGTATCATGTTCAGCAGCGTGGACTTGCCTGACCCGGTTCCGCCGATAATGGCGGTAATCTCACCGGGGCGCGCACTGAAGGTAATTCCCGACAAGGCTGCCTGCTCTGCACCCGGATAAGCGAAGGATACATTGTCGAACTCCACATACCCGCGCAATCCGTCACGGCCGTCCTCCTGTGTAGCTGTAGCCGTAGTCTTCAGTTCTGCAGAGGTAGGGTCCTTAATCTCTGGCTGCATATCTAACACTTCATTAATGCGCAGTGCTGAGGCAGAAGCTCTTGGAATCAGCACGAACATCATCGACACCATGATCAGCGAGAACATAATCTGCATTGCATACTGAATGAATGCCATCAGGGAGCCAACCTTCAGATCCCCATCGCCAATCCGGATTCCGCCGTAATACAGAATGGCAATCATCGAGAAGTTCATGACGATCATCATCAGCGGCATCAGGCCCGCCATTACCTTGTTGACTTTGATTGCAGTATCCGTAAGATCTGCGTTGGCCAGGCTGAAGCGACGGTTCTCATGCTCAATCCGGTTGAAGGAGCGGATGACGCGGATACCGGTCAGATGCTCGCGCAGCACCAGATTTAATTTGTCCAGCTTGATCTGAATCGCCTTGAACAGCGGCAGACCCTTCATTCCGATGAAAAATATTGCTCCGACCAGCAGCGGAATCACCACTACAAAGATCAGCGAGAGCTTGGCGTCCTCCGACACCGCCATAATAATCCCGCCGATCATCATCATCGGAGCACCGACCATCATGCGGAGCATCATAGTCAGTACCGTCTGAACCTGTGTAATATCATTAGTGGTACGTGTAATCAATGAGGCCGTGCCCAGCTTGTCGAATTCATGGAGCGTAAAGTTCTCCACATGATTGAACACCCTTGAACGGGTATTCTTTCCGAAGCCTGCCGCCACTCTGGCTGACAGATAGCTGGCAATAATAGAGCATAGCACACCTCCAGCCGCCACCAGCAGCATGAAGCCGCCAATTCTCCAGATATACGGCTGGTCACCCTCCACAATCCCTTTGTCAATAATGTTACTCATCAAGGTGGGAAGATACAGATCGCCCATGGACTGCAGGAATACCAGAATCAGTACCCCTGCGATGGCCAAGCGGAAGGGCTTCAGTTGTTTCATTAATTTAATCATGCTTCTCATCTCCGTTCATTTGTAACCGGTCTAGATTAGGCGGAGGATTATCCTCCATAAAGGCATAGACTTTCAGCAGCAGTTCCGCCAGTTGATCAGATTCTTCCTCACCTAAATACTCCACCATCCTGTTAAGTGTGGCGTCCATATGGTCCCTGGCTCTGCGGGTAATAATTTTCCCCTGTTCGGTCAACTTGATGCGCACTACCCTCCGGTCAGACGGATCAGCCTGCCGTTCTACCATCTGCTTGGCTTCAAGACTGTTAATCAGCTGGGTTACTGTTGGCGGAGTCAGTCCCAGGAATCGGCTGATCTCCGACACCTTAAGTCCCAGATCTGAAGCATGCGACGCCCGTGCAATACATATCAATAAAGTCATCTCACTTGGCTTATGCCCCTCCACTGAGTGATGCCAATGCCCTTTGCGCAGCTTCCGAAGTGCAGAGAAAAGCTTGTGTCCGACTGAGTTTTCACCTTCGCGATTTATCCCAATGCTTCCACCCCATTTTAGTTAGGTCTACAAATAATTAAACCATGTATTAATTAGGCTACCTAATTATATTTTCGTGCCTGCCATTTGTCAATTCCTGATTACGCCCTGAGCATGTAATTTATTTCACATTACCACGCGCAAACGCTCCCGCGACACAGAGGGCCGGGGAGTCTCTTCAAGCTATACAATTAACTGCTTTAATCTGCTCTAAAATTCCACTCCGTGTTCAACAGCGGTAAACCCTCTGGTCTTGGACTTCTGATCTGTTCCTATACCCGCAAGAATGAAGCTAAACAATACCAAAACGCTGACCGTCGTCAACAGTGATCTCTTCATGTGCTCTCACCTCCCTGATCAGCTCCCGGTACGCATTCTGCTGGGTATCCGAGGCATAGTCTCTGTTCAGTTCAAATAAGGTTACACAATTAATAAAGTCCTTGCCACTGTTCAGCCTGATGGTCAGACGCAGACAATGAATGATATAGTCTATTCCCTTGGCATATTGCTTGCGGGAGATATGGTAGATCGCAATCTGATAATAGAGACGGTACACCCGGTCTACATTGATCGTATCCTGGAATTGTTCAAAGCGCAGCATCTCCCGGGAAAAGCGCGACATCACCGCATCAGCGGAGAACCCGAAGCGGTTGGCCGACTCCATAATGATCACCATGCCGGACAGAATCTCGCCGGGATGCTCGGACAAGAAAGCGATATAGGACGGCAATACAGAGATATTGCCCATCAGAATCTCCAGCGTGAACCCGTTGGCCGTGGCAAACAGCTTGAAGCTGTCCACACTGCTGCGCCCCTCGTCATCCAGCATCTCGAACCATCCCAGGTCCGCATAGCCGGCGGTATATTTCTTGGCCTGCTGATATTCTCCCTGCTTGGTAAGCGCCGATGCCTTCATCAGATAACCGTGCCCGTAATAGACCACCAGCGGACGTTCTGCCTGAAAGGCCTCTGCCCTCTTCCCCTTGCTGCGGCGCAGCTCTTCGCGGTAGATTCCGCTTGCTAATGCCCTCAGCTCATCAGCGAATTTCTCCACATCCTTCCAGCGGTGCAGCGCGAAGCATACCTTCGCCAGCTTCAGCAGCCCGTCCAGCTGCATCTCCTCGGGAAGCAGCCCACGATACGGCTCGAAGCTGATTACGGCGCGCAGCTTCTGCTCCATATCCACATCCGGAGTGGATTGCAAAGACATGAAGATACGGTACTGGCTAATCGCCATACGCTCGGAATAGCTGTCTTGTTCATGGTCTACAATCAGCTTGTAGAATACGATGGACTCCTGTACTTTGCCGCTGCAGAATAGCCTCTCTGCCACCCTGTAGATGATATCCAGCGGCCGCTGATATTCCATAATCCGCCTTAAGACCTCTTCAATGCATTGCTGCTTGCCCATCTCGGCACATTTAACCAGGAAGGGCTCGATACGGCGGCGGGAGATCCGCTCTTCACTGAAGCACTCATCCACATAGAGCGGATACAGCCAGCCTTCCGGGAAGCCGAAGGCCCGGATCATGGCATCGAGCTGTCCCAGCGAGATGGGCTTCGGCGGATTGCCGTGAAGAATGGCGCTGAGACTGCCGCGGTTCAGGCCGGAGACTTTGGCAAATGAGGCAAGATTATGGCCCGAGCGGGACAGACTCTTCTCGATTTCCGTACGTAATGTAGTCAGCTTCGCCTCCACCCGGCACCTCCCTATCCATCATTCAGGTTATCCTTCTATTAATTGCCATTATAGGACAACACTATGAAAAGCACAACAAAATGGCCCCACATTTAGTAGGACCATGATTAACAAACACCGTCAGATGCTCGGATGTATTATAGATTATTGCTGCAGAGCCGCCTGATTCCTGATCCGCTGGCTCTTCTTATTCTTGCCGTAAGGCGCGGCTCCATTCTTGCGGCTGCGCAGGCTCTCCATCATCAGGTTCTGGGCCATCACAATATATCCGTCCAGCCGCTGGCTAAGCTCCAGCACTGCATGGTCGCTCAGACTCCGTTCCCGGGCCACCTCCAGCAGCTCGCTTCTTAAATTCTCTATAGTAAGGAACAGCTCATCTTCTCTGTAATCCCGGCCGCTAACATCAGGAGAATTCTGGTAAAGGTTCACGGTTACTCACCTTCTCTCTATCAACTTCTCCCCTATCATAAATCATGATGCCAAAAAACAAAATTTGCAAAAAAAGAAAAAAATGTCGGCGGAAGTATAAATAAGCTCTGTTATTTATATATCCTCCGGAGGCTCCGGCCGCGAATACCGCTCTCCTAGTACATTCATCGCAAAAGCAATCCACTCCCTGGCGGCAAAGGACAAATAGCGGTCCTTGCGCCAGATCATGCCCAGCTGCCAGGGAATCACCGGCTCGGTCAGGGAAATCACCGCAATCCGCGAACGGTCGATATCCCGGCAGATGGTCTCCGGCAGCAGCGCAATGCCCATCCCGGCGGCGACCATCCGGCTGATCAAATCCCACTGAGAGCTTTCATAGACCACCTTGGGCTGAAAGCCAGCTTTGACACATTCCGAGATAATCCGGTCATGGAGGGCGAAGTCCTCCCGGAACAGGACGAACTCCTCCTCAGCCAGCTCTCTCAGCGGCACCTGCTGCGCTCCGTCCAGACGGTGGCCTGTGGGAACCAGCAATTCCAGCTTCTCCTCCACAAAGGTGAAGCAGTGGAATCTGGCCGGGTCCACCGGCAGTACAATCGCCCCGATATCGAGCAGGCCGGACTCTACGTCATCCTCCACTTTCTTCGCCCCGTCCTCATGCAGCCGGATCGTCACCTCGGGATACTTCCGGTGGAATTCCCCGATGACCGCCGGGAAGAAGCTGGCTCCAACCATGGGCGGAAGTCCGATACGGATATGCCCCTGCTTCAGATTGCGCAGGCTGTCCAGCTCGGAGGAGAGGCTGGCAAAGGACTCTACAATGTTCTGCGCCTTGACGAGCAGCAGCTCTCCGGCATCCGTCAGACGGATGCTCCGGCCCTCGCGGTAGAACAGATCGGCCCCCAGCTCCGTCTCCAGATTGCGGACCATCTTGCTGATGGTCGGCTGGGTGATATACAGCGATTCTGCTGCTCTGGAGAAGCTGTTCAGCCTGGCGGCCTGCACGAAATACTCCAGCTGTCTGATATCCATTAGGTAACCTCCATGCATAGACAATTAGAATGCGAGATATTCAATCCATTCATTGTACCTATGAAAGAATTAGATGTAAAATTTCAGTAAGAGATGAAAGGAGGTAATCATGATGAAAAAGATTGCCTTAGGCTTACTGCAGGTGGCCGGACTAACCGTGTTCTCCCTGCTCGTTAACGGATTAACCTCACTACTGCATATTCCGCTTCCCGGAAGCATTATCGGGATGATTCTATTATTCCTGCTGCTCGAATCCGGCGTGATCCGTCTGAACTGGGTGGAGGCAGGAGCTTCATGGCTGCTGGCTGAGCTGCTGCTGTTCTTCATTCCATCGGCTATCGGGGTCATGAACTACTCGAAGCTGCTGGAATCCTTCGGCCTGCAGGTACTGGCTGTTGTGCTCGTGGGCACCTTTGCTGTCATGGCCAGCTCGGGTCTGCTGACAGGGATGATCTATAAAGTAAAGGAGCGTAGAAGCTCATGATGACCGGACTATTATTCCTTGGACTTACCATCACAGTATATCTTATAACCAAACGGATTTATGCGGCCAGCGGCAAAATGTACGCCTCTCCGCTGATCATCACCCCGCTGGTAATCATCGGCTTCCTGCTGATCACGGGGAGCTCTTATGAATCCTACAATGCAGGCGGCAAATGGCTGTCAGACCTGCTGCAGCCGGCGACAATCGCCTTCGCGATTCCGCTGCACAAGAACTTCAAGCTGCTCAAAAAGCACGCCGCCGAAATTGCGGCAGGCGTGCTGTCAGGAACGGTAACGGCTGTACTGTCTTCCATGCTGCTGGCCAAATTAATGCACCTGAGCGGAGATCTCGCCACCAGCCTGGTCCCCCGTTCGGTAACTACGCCGATTGCCATGAGCATCTCGCAGAGCATTGGCGGAGTTCCCAGTATCACCGCAGTCTTCGTCATTCTCACGGGTGTGCTTGGAACGATGATGGGGCCCTCGGTGCTGCGCCTCTTCCACATTGAGAATGAAGTGGCGCGCGGAGTGTCGCTGGGCACCGCAGCGCATGGCACCGGCACCTCCAAGGCCTTCGAGCTTAGCTCGCTGACCGGCACCATCTCCAGTATCTCAATGATTCTGGCGGCGCTGTTCTCCATTGGGCTGGCACCCGCACTGATCGCAGTGTTCATTCATTAAGCAGCTCCCTGCCCCTAAGACAGAGTCCTACAGCTTCACAGGCAATCCGCTCTGGGCGGATTCATACGCGGCGCAGGTTACCTTCAGCGTCTTGTACCCGTCCTCATAATCGCTGAGAATACGGGAGCGGTCTCCGGTGCGGACAGCGTACAGGAAGGCCTCGCTCTCTACCGCGTAAGGATTGCCCGAATTCTTGTATTCCTTGCTGTCCCCGCTGCGGACTTCGAGCAGACGCTCCGGATTCCAGTCAAGCATGCCGTTGTCATTATAGAAGCTGATTCCGGCCTTGTTCACCTCACCGGGCAGCACACAGGTATTGGAGATGCTGGCGATAATGCCGCTCGCAAGCTTCAGCGACACGGTGCCCACATCGGCTACGGTCACTCCTTCATGCTTCTCATGCATAATCCGGTTGCCGAACATGCCGTAGACCTCTGTCACCTCACCGGCCAGATAACGCAGCAGGTCAACAATATGCGTCGTCTGCTCCGTGAATTGCCCGCCGGACTGCTCCTGATTGCGCCACCACGCCACGCCGGGCATTCCGCCCATCCATTCTCCGGTAATCATCCCTACCTTGTCTCCGGCAAGCGTCTGCTTCAGCCGCTGGATATTCTCCTGATAGCGGAAATGATAGCCTACCGAGGTCAGCAGCTGATGCTGCTTGATATCCTCCAGCAGACTGGCCGGAATGGCCGTACTTGAGCCTAACGGCTTCTCGATGAAAAAGGGGATATCCCTGCGGATCAGTGCCCGCTCAATCGCCCCGTGCGACTGTGGCGGCACACAGATGTAGACGGCATCCAGCTTGTGGCTGTCCAGCATCTCGGTAATCTCCCCGTAGCCTTCGGCCCCGTAAGGGCGGGCCATCTCTTCTCCCTTAAGCTTGCTGCTGCCGCAGACCGCCTTCAGCGACACATCCTCCATGCCCGCCAGCAAATCCGCATGTACCTTGGAGAACCAGCCTGTTCCAACAAGTCCGATATTAAGCGTCATGTCATTACCTCCTGAGTTGTCTGGTGAATGCCTTTTCAATAGATTATACCCGCTTAGGTCAACACAGAGTAGTCCCGCCACTCCTCTGGAAGCAGCTGCCGGTAGGAAGGCTGCATAAAGCGGTCGTCTGCGAGCACAATGACCCCGCTGTCGTTCTCACTGCGGATCAGCCGTCCTCCAGCCTGCTGCACCTTGCACATGCCAGGGTAGATATAAGCATAATCGAAGCCGTTCTTGCCCTGTGACTGGAAATAGCTCCGGAGCAGGTTGCGCTCCATACCCACCTGCGGGAGTCCGACCCCCACCACCATTACCCCGTTCAACCGGTCGCCGGGCAGATCCACCCCTTCGGAGAAAATACCGCCCAGCACGGCAAAGCCAAGCAGCGGCTCCGGGTTATCCGGGCGGAAGGCCGCCAGGAAGCCCTCCCGCTCCGGCTCGCTCATCCCGCTGCCCTGCAGCAGCGTAGGGACTTCAGGGTACTTCTCGGTGAACACCTCATAGACATTCCTCAAGTACAGATAAGAGGGAAAGAAGACCAGGTAGTTGCCCTTCTTCGAGACCATGCCTCTAAGAGCATTACTAAGCGGCTGTAAGGAAGCCTCCCGGTCATGAAACCGGGTGGATACCGGCAGGACAGACACCTGCCACTGCTCTTTGTGAAAAGGTGAGGCCAGGCTCAGACTGTAGTCCTCCTCGCCTGCACCGATCATGTCCCTGTAGTACGAGAGCGGCGAGAGGGTCGCAGAGAACAGAATCTGGCTGCGAAAGCTCTTGCCCATTTGCTGCAGCAAATGCGACGGATCGAGATTGAACAGCTTCAGATACACATCTCCGCTACGCACCTCGGCATAGGTAATGTAGCGTTCATCGTAGGTTTTGAAGGTGCGAAGCATCGCCTGTACTGCGTAATAGGTCTCCAGCAGGCTATCCGCCCCGTCCTCCTCCGCCTGCACAGAGCTTACCGGGGAAGAGGAATTCAGCAGCTCCAGCTCCGCTTCGGCTGCGAAGTTCTCCAGCAGCTCCGGCAGCTCCTCCGGATAGGCCGCCCACTCTCCCGCACCCTTATCACCGCAGATCTTACGCAGCGCAATGAAGAAAGCGTTCACCGCTTTGGCGGCAGTGCCGAGCCGGGGATTCGCCGTTTTGTAGGTCCGGCTGAGCGCCAGGAAGGGTGCCTTGGTAAGCGAAGCCGAATACATCTCCCGGCCCCGGTCCACCAGATTATGCGCTTCATCCACCAGCAGCACGGTGTTCTTCTTACGCTCCTCGGACATGCGCTTCAGACTGATGCGCGGGTCGTAGATATAATTGTAATCGCAGATAACAACATCGCAGGCATAGGCGGCATCCAGCGAGAACTCAAACGGGCAGACCTGATGCTTATGGGCATAGCCGGCGATCGTCTCCCGGGTCATCAGCGTCTCATGCTCCAGCATATCAATCAGCGCGCCGTTGATCCGGTCATAATAGCCCTCCGCATACGCGCAGGAATCCGTGCCGCAGATGCCTTCCTCCCGGAAGCAGGCCTTCTCCTTCGCAGTCAGCGCAATGACATGCAGATGCAGCCCCCGGCGGTTCAGCATCGAGGCTGCCTCCTGCGCCGCGATCCGTGTAACGGTCTTTGCGGTCAGATAGAAGATACCGGCCGCCTTGCCTTCGCCCAGCGCTTTGACCGCCGGGAACAGAGTGGACATGGTTTTGCCGATGCCGGTCGGTGCCTGGGCGAAGAGGTTCGCCCCCTCAGCAATGGAGGTGTAGACTGCGGCTGCGAAATGGCGCTGGCCGGGCCGGTAAGCCGAGAACGGAAAAGACAGGTTCGTGATGCTCTCCCCTCTCTTCGCCTTGTAACGGACCATCATCTCGGCATACGGTGCATATCTGCTTACTGTCTCTAGTGCAAAGGCCGTCAGCGCTTCACGGGACATCTCCCGGTAGAGACTGTACTGTGCCTCGCTTCCCCGCTGCACATAGGTGAGCTTCACCTGAATGTAGGGAAGCTCAAGATCCGTTGCCAGCATGTAAGCGTACATATAAGCCTGGGCCCAGTGTACCTCCTTCCCTTCAAGCGCAGGGTCCGGGATTCCGGCCATGGACTTGATCTCCTCCACTGTCAGGCTCCCATCCTCTGCCGTAAGCAGTCCGTCGCAGCGCCCGTCAATCTGGAACAGCAGCTCTCCGTAAGCAATTCCGGTCTTCAAATAGACCTCCTTGCGGTCCCCTTCCTTGTATTGCTTCTGGATCAACTGATGGCTGCGCGTCCCCTCCGCCATCGCGGCTCCGCTGCGGAAGCCCGGCTCCAGACTGCCGCTGCTGTAGGCAAATTCCACAAGCGCCCTCACGGACAGTGTGATTTCTGTATGCTTCATCCGTCCCCACCTCCAATAATTTCCGCCAGCTTCCGCTGCGTAAGGCTCATATTCTTCGTTTAACGCCGATATCCCCCCGCCTGAGGGAGTGGCCTGCGCCGGGTTCGTTCTAGCCGTAGTTTACGCGCGCTCCAGGGAGTATACGGCCGCTTCTGATTTTTGACATTCCTTCCCTGGCACTGCATAATAAGTTCTATTGATAATGGTATTCTTATGTGCTCATGCTGCTGTTTCCTATCACCCGCGAAACCTGTTCATTCTTCAGAAAGAAGGCGAAGCTGTGTCATCCCAAACTGTGAAACGCTGGCTCCTTAAGCCATTTGTGTTCTTTTCCATTCTTTTTTTGTTCAAAAGCCTGCTGGCCTGGGGTGTAATCTTTGATGATTTGCAATTCTGGAAATCCTTATTGACGGAGCTGCCCTTTGTCTGGGCCCTGTTCTTCCTGATTGAGCGCTTTGCTTCCAGACGGAAGCTCGGCTATTACATGACGGTCAATCTGCTGGTTACCGCGATCTTTTTTGCCGCCATTATGTACTTCAAATATTACGGGGTCATTGTCACTTACCATGCCGCCGAGCAGGTGAACCAGGTCACTGCCGTCAAGAACAGCGTGTTCTCATTGATGGACCCTTATTATCTGTTGATCTTCACCGATATTATCGTGCTGGGCTTCTACTTCTTCATTAACAAGAACGGACGCAATTATAAAAAAGACCAGATCAACCGGCGCAGTGGCCGGACGCTGCATGTCGTACTGTTCGCGGTCTCGCTTGGACTCTGCCTGTTCAATATTCTTCCGAATAAGGCCAGCATGAATGAGATCAAGAAGGCCCAGGAGATGGGCATCCTTAATTATGAAGCATACACGATCTTTGCCAAAGATAAAACCGAGCTGGTCCAGGCCAGTGAAATCACACAGAGCACGATTAACCAGCTCAAGGGCATCGACTCTTCGGCAGTATCGGCTTATGCCGGTTCCGCCAAGGGCAAGAATCTGATTGTGATCCAGCTGGAGTCCTTCCAGAGCTTCCTGCTGGGTCTGAAGGTAGACGGCCAGGAGGTTACCCCTAACCTGAACCGTCTGATGGAGCAGAGCCTGTACTTCACGAACTTCTATCAGATGGTCGGCCAGGGCAACACCTCTGATGCGGAATTCGTGGTCAATTCGTCCTTCTATATTCCTCCGCAGGGTGCGGCCACCATGTCTTATATCGACAAGCAGCTGCCGAGTCTCCCCCGTCTGCTGGGAGACAACGGCTATCAGACGGCCACGTTCCACACCAATGTAGTGGAATTCTGGAACCGGGGCGAGCTATACAAAGCCCTCGGCTGGCAGAAGTATTACGATCACCAGTTCTTCGGTGAAGAGGATGCCTTCTTCTTCGGCGCTTCCGATGAGGTGCTCTACCGCAAATCCTCGGAGAAGCTGAAGGAAATGAGCGATGCGGGCCAGCCTTTCTATGCCCAGGTCATCTCCATGTCGGCGCATCACCCGTTCACTATTCCTGAAGAGAAGCACAAGATGAAGCTTCCTGAGCGGTATGAAGGAACCTTTGTCGGCGACTATGTCCGGTCACAGAACTATGCAGACTATGCCTTCGGACAGTTTGTGGATGAACTGAAGGCGAACGGAATATGGGAGGACAGCCTGGTTATGGTCTACGGCGACCATATGGGCCTGCCGATCTATTCGCTGGATCATGACGACAAGCAGCTAATGAAGGAAATCTACGGATATGATTACAGCTACGCCGATATGCTCAACATTCCGCTGCTTATCCATGGCGAAGGGCTTGCTCCGCAGGAGCTTGCACAGGTAGGCGGAGAAGTGGATATTATGCCTACAGCCGCCAGCCTGCTGGGGGTATCCATGGATAACAACATTCATTTCGGTCAGGATCTGCTCAGCCAGTCCTACAATCTGCTGCCGCAGCGGTATTACCTGCCCACCGGCTCATTCATTTCCAGCTCCGCCCTGCTGATTCCGGGCAACAGCTTCGAGGATAACACACAATATCCGCTGGCTGCCGGAGGCACTTCCCCGGCCGGCACCGAGGATGAATACAACCGCGCTCTGCGGCTGCGCCAGCTGTCTGACAGCTACGTCACGCAACTGCCGGACAAAGATCCTGCCGCAGAATAGCCAGACTCAAGTGGAAACGGCTTTGCCGTCCTTTTTAAGGACGGTTCCGTTTCAGCGAGAAATAGAAGGATAATTTATAGTGTAAAACTTATAAATTCTTATATTTAGACAAGAGGCAGCGCCTCTCCGTAACGGGAGAAGCGCTGCCTCTTTGTAATGCTTATGTTAACGCTCCTGATTCTCCAGCATGAGATAATAATCCGCGAAGTTCTCCAGCTCTGCCGGCTCCAGAATGGCCAGATGCTCTTCCAGCAGCAGCAGTGAACGGCGCTGTGCTTCTTCCAGCACCTCTTGTCCCTTGCCGGTGATCGTGACGATTACCGCTCTGCGGTCATTCTCGTCCGTCACGCGGGCGATCAGCTCCAGCAGCTCCAGCCTGTCCAGCATGACGGTGACTGCACTGGACTTCACCTCCATCTTGTCCGCCAGCTGAATCACCCGTGCCTGCTGCTCCTGAAAGATCATATGCAGCAGCCCGAATTGCGGCACAGTCAAGCCCAATTCCTTATGAAATGACATCTGCGACATGATTCTGCGCTGAACCTTCCACATGGATAATCCCACACGTTCGATCAAAGGATTGACTTCTTGTGACATCCCTTCAGCTCCCAGTCCGTTTGTTCTGCTTCAAGCGTACCATTATACGGGTCCGACATACAATATTTTTTGAAACTGAAATAGGATTAGGCGCCTACTTTTCAATGATTTTTTATACATAATCCATCATTTTCCGACACAAAAATTCTTTTTTCTGACGTCTGCTCAAACCGCAGCGTATGCGCTATAATCGTAGCAGTGAACCCCATAATTCACTTAATCTTTTAGAGTCAGGGCTGGTGATATTTGTTATGAAATTGGCAACAAAATTAACATGGATGATGCTGATTGTATTGCTACTGGTTGGTTCATCCATAGGCTTCTTCGGTTATCATGCGGCTTACAAGCAGATCGATGAAGCTGCAGGCATTGAATTGGTAGGCTGCGCGAATATAACAACCGGTCTTATCGATCCTGCCGACATAACCGCTCTGGCTGCCGGCGATACCAGCAAGCTGACTGCGATCGAAGACCGCATCGGATGGATCAGTGATCACAAGCCTATTTTCAAAGAAGCCTTCATTCTATCGCTGGACGGCAAGGTGCTGGCCGCTGACAAGAACTTCAAACAACGCGGCTACAAAGCAGGAGACCCCTTCTACTTCGCAGATGAAGATAAAGAAATGATTACCACGATGAAGCACTCCGCCTACTCGAAGGTGTATACATATCAGGGCACCTCCCTCAAAACCGGCTACGGCCCCATCTATCAGGACCATGACCCTACCAAACCCATCATTGCATTAATGGCGATTAACTTCGACGGCCCCTTGATTCAATCGCGGACCATGGATATCATCACCCAGCCCTTCCTGATCGGCAGCTCCATTCTGATTATTGCGATTCTCGCCGCTTATCTGCTGATCCGCCGGATGGTCAGCCCTCTTACCAAGCTGTCCGCATCCGTGAACACGGTAGCCCAAGGCGATCTGACCAGGGAACCGCTGCTCTTTACAGCCAAGGACGAGATCGGCGAGCTTGCCCGCGACTTCAATGCGATGACCCTGAATTTGCGTGACCTGATCACACAGGTTAACGATACGTCCATGCTGGTTGCCTCCTCTTCCCAGGAGCTGTCCGCCAGCGCCCAGGAGACCAACCGGGCCGGAGAACACAGCGTTAATGTCACTCTGGATCTGGCCGACGGGGCACACACCCAGCTGCAAAATTTGGAAGGCAGCTTCAAGGCCGTGCAGGATATGTCGCATTTCATTACCGAAATTGCAGGTAATGCCGACAGCGCAATGAACCAGGCAGCCATCAACTCCCAGAAGGCCCGGACAGGCCGGGAATCTATGGACTCGACCACCTCCCAGATGGCCATTGTAGGTGCGAGCATCTCGGATCTCTCCGGCATTATTGAGACGCTGGGCAGCCATTCCAAAGAGATTGAGAATATTGTCGGCACCATTGCCAGTATTGCCGAGGAGACGAACCTGTTATCCCTCAATGCGGCAATTGAAGCCGCACGGGCTGGAGAAGAGGGCCGCGGCTTCGCTGTTGTGGCAGGCTCAGTACGCAAGCTGGCCGAGCGATCTGCCGGATCTGCCCGCCAGATCGGTGAGCTGGTCAGTCTGATTGTCCAGCAGATGGACAAGGCCGGAGAGACCATGAGGCACTCCACGGAAGAAATGCATCACGGCAAAGAAATGATTATAGCGGCCGGCCATTCCTTCTCCGAGATTGAGTCGTCCGTCTCCGATATGTCTGCACATAGCCAGCAGATCTCAGCCACCGTGCGTGAGCTGGCCCTGCTCTCTGACGGACTTGTCGCTTCGATCCAGAAGATCGTAGCGGTCTCCAATCAGACAGCCGAGGGCGCGGAGACCCTGTCTGCCTCGTCCCAGGAGCAGCTTGCCGCCATGCAGGAGGTCGAATCCTCCGCCGCATTCCTCTCCTCCCTCGCAGAGAAGCTGCAGGTATTGGTCGAGAATTTCAAAATCTAGACCAGAGCTTTATATATTATTCATGAAAAAGGCTGCCCTGATGTGGAACAACCCTCCACATCCAGGACAGCCTTTTGCGTGCAACAGCAACCAGGAGCATTATGCCGTATTCTCAATGAACCATTGGCCTAATTCGTTAACCGGCATCGGACGGCCGTAGTAGTAGCCCTGCATCACGCTGCAGCCCAGCGATTGCAGCAGTTCAATCTGCTCCGTAGTCTCCACGCCCTCAGCCACAACCTCCATGTTCAGATTGCTGGCAATGGCAATGATGTTGCTGATGATCGCTTTCTTGGAATGCATCTTGCTCTTGCGGATGAAGACCTGATCAATCTTCAGGGTATTCACTGGAATCTCATCCAGATTGCCAAGCGAAGAGAAACCGGTTCCGAAATCATCCAGGGACACCCGCACACCGAGATCCCGCAGCTTGGAGAGCTGGGCAACCGTCTCTTCCATATTGTTCATCGCAATCGACTCGGTAATCTCTAGTTCAAGGAAATGCGGCGCAAGGCCCGAACGCGACAACGCCTCTTCCACTACCTCATACAGGCTTCCGCCTTCAAACATCCGAGCCGACATATTAATCGAGACCGCTACACTGGCAACCTTCGCCTGATGCCAGAGCATATTCTGTCCGCACACCTCATGCAGCATCCAGTATGTAATAGGGACAATCAGGCCGGTCTCCTCGGCGATCGGAATGAACTCTCCCGGAGAGATGACGCCATGCTCCGGATGTCTCCAGCGCAGCAGCGCTTCAAGCCCCACGGTGACATTCAGCAGCGAATCCCATTTGGGCTGGTAGACCACCATGAATTCCGAGCGGGCCAGCGCCTTGCGCAGATCCTTCTCAAGTGACATCCGCCGGACCTGATGACGGTTCATCTCCAGATCGAACACACTGAATTTATTCTTGCCCGAATCCTTGGAGGTATATAGCGCCGTATCGGCTGCCTTCATTAGCGCCGAACGGTCAGTGCCGTGCGCCGGAGTCATGCTGATTCCCACACTCGCAGTTACGTACAATTCGTTACCTTCAATGCTGTAAGACTTCTTGAGCTCCTGAAGGATATGCTGTGCTACCTCCTCCGCCGCCACGGCGGTGCAATCCGGCAGCGCAATCAGGAATTCATCCCCGCCAAGCCGGAACACCTTCCCCTTCCCGCCCACGCAGCAGGTCAGCCTGGCAGACACCTCACACAGCAGCAAGTCTCCAATATCATGGCCCAGCGTATCATTAATCGATTTGAAGCGGTCCAGGTCAACAAAAAACACGGCGCCGGAGATCCCGCCGAAGAAATCATCCTTGAAGTAGCGCTCCAGACCATGCCGGTTCGGCAGCTCGGTGAGCGGGTCATGATAGGCCATGCGCTCCAATACATCCCTGTCCAGAAAAACAGTCCCGCCGGAGACTGCCAGCACGAACAGGGTAACCAGTGAAATCCCTGTCAGCAGAACCACATCGGTCTCCATCAGCATCGGGGCGGGCGCCTGCCAGCTGTAACTATGCAGGTCGCTCGCTCTCAGACTCGTATAATGCATACCGGTAACCGCCAGGGCGATGAATAGAGCCGAATACAGCTTCCAGCGGTTGAAGCCTGTATGATCCTTGAATCTGCGGAACATTAGAACTCCGATGTAGGAAGCAGCAAGGGCAATCAGTACCGATACAGCCTGATCCATTGCCCTGTAATGAATCTTGGCCTCCATCTCCATCGAGGACATTCCGGCATAATGCATGAATGAGATGCCGCTGCCGAGTATACCGGCGCCCGCAAGAAGCCGCCAGCTTCTCTGGCGGGGAGCCGTAACCAGCTGAAGGGTTGCATAGCAGGAGGACATAATAATAAGCAGGGACACGGCAGCCATCACCGGATGGTAGCTGACCTTGAACGGCAGGCGGCTGGCCATAATGCCGACAAAATGCATGGCCCAGATCCCGCCGCCAAGGACACAGGCACCTGAGAGCAGCCAGAGACGTCTGACCCGGCCCGCGGAATGGGAAACCTGTGAAATCAGATTAAGCGCGGAGTACGCTGCTGCGGCAGCTAGCGTATAGGATAGTAAAACGATCCAGATATTATAGTGGATTCCCATTTGATCCATAGTTGACCTCTTCACTGGTTATAGTATCAGCGTCGTTTCAGCGTCTATCTTAAGTTATAAATCAATATACGGATAGCGGATAAATGGAGGAGTATATAATGATTGCAGGTATTCTCTGAAAACTAACTTTAGCTGTATTTTACCTTGTAATCACCGGGCTGTCTAAGTAAATAATGGAACTTGGACCCTTTTTTGAACGTCGGCAAAAATTGTCCATATTTGTCCTCAGCCGCCTGCGCGAAGGGTTGGAAATCCGTTGTCCCGGGAGGTGTCCGGCAGGAAGGCCCTGCGCCAGATCCAGGCATTTGCAGCTACCAGAATTACCATGTAGATGTATATTCCTGCAGGAATCAGGGTGAAGACATAGTGCACTCCGGCCAGCCCCCCAAGAATGAACAATTGTACAAAAGCACTGCCGGTGAATTCCTTCCGCTGCGCCGCCTCGTACTTCTCCGAGAACGGGAGCGCCTTCGGGAACGTAAGGAAGCAAATCACGGCATACAGCAGCAGAGCCAGCAGGACGACTGCCATATCTGCAATAATCCATGAGCCCAAGAGAGCGGTGAACACTGCCGCCTCCAGCAGAAAGAGCGGCACCAGCAGCTTCACGACCGCTGCCTTCAGCATTCCCCGGTAGACCAGCCCCTTGCCCGGCAAAGGAATCACCTGATAGATCCATGCCCCCTTATAGCTGGCCGAGTAACGGACCATCTGCACGACTGTCATCAGCAGCAGCGCGCTGTAATAGATAAACAGGAAGGACTTGGAGCTTCTGATCCCGGCCAGATCGCCGCTCCACACCTGATTGAAGATGAAGATAAAGGGAAAGATCAGCGAGAAGCCGATGGTCGGATATACCCGGAGCTTGAACTCGCGTTCATTCTTCATCATCGACCAGGTGAAGCGGAAGAACATGGCCTCCGCTTTGTTCCGGCACACGGTCTCCGACAGCACACGGGCAAGCCGCCCGCTATCCCGGCCCTCTGCGCCATGCTCAGCCAGCTTCTGAAGGCTGCGTTCAAATACCGGCATCAGCCGGATGTAGGCGGCGAACATCACGGCAGGCACCACCACAGAGAGCGCTGTCAGAATAATCACGGACCGGCTTCCTGTTCCGCCGCCCAGCAGCTCGAACGGCGCCCCGAACCAGACCGGAGCCAGCAGAAAATGCCACCAGGCGGGAGTGAAATCCAGCCCCAGCTCCGATAGATTGAACATCCGGCTAACCAGCTGCGCGCCGACAGTTACCCCCACAGACAGGACAATCTGAACGTAGTTGATGATGTCCTTGAGCTTTTCCCCGTCAAAGAACCTCAGGATCAGCAGATAGATTAGCGCCGTGAACACCAGAATGAAGCCGTCCATCAGCAGAATCTCAGCTGCGTACACGAAGAAGAAGCCCGGCCCATGCCGGAACAAAGAGAATAACAGCGAAGGTCCGGTGAAAGTCAGCGTTAAGGTCAGCAGATAGATCAGAATATGTAAGCTCTTGGCCATGTTCAGTGTACGGCGGTCCACCGGCTTGGAGAAGAGGATGTTCTTATCCCGCAAATCCAGCATCACCGTCGAGAAGTCGGAGATCAGCGTCGTGGTGATCAGGAACATCACTATACTGAACAGCAGACTCATCATCAGCATATGATGATCTCTGGGCGCGACCATAGCGATCAGCATCAGCCCCAGCAGCAGATAGAGCCACTGGACTCTGAAGGGCGAGCCCTCCATCTCCAGCTTGGAATTCTGCGACCCGGAGAACAGGGTAGGTGTCCGTCTGCCATCCATCGTCAGCTTGACCTGAAGAATGCGGCGCATGAGCGCATAATCGGCTCCCAGGCCCTTAAAGATCCACTGTATCCGGTCAAGCAGCTTCAGAATCAGGAATTCATTCATGCCCCGCACCCTCGCCTATCACAGCCACGAACTCGCTTGCAATATCCCTGTATTGATCGAACCCGGTCAGCTGATTGAAAATCTCCTCCAGCGACCCCTCCCGGCTCTGCTCCCGCAGCTGCGTGAAGGTTCCGTCCGCGACAATATCGCCTCCGTCCAGCAGGATGATCCGGCTGCTGATTCTCTCGACCACATCCATAATATGCGAGGAATAAAAGATGGTCTTGCCCCTGGCGGCAAGCGTGGCGAAGATCTCTTTGACCACCATGACACTATTGGCATCCAGCCCGCTGAGCGGCTCATCCAGGAACAGAATATCCGGGTCATGCAGCATGCTGGCAATCAGCAGCACCTTCTGCTTCATCCCCTTGGAGTAGGAGGCAATCCGCATATCATAGGCCTTCTCCATGCCCAGCAGCCCTATCAGCTTCCGCGCCTTGTCATCGGCATCCGCCTGCTTCAGTCCGTAGAGCTCACCGGTGAAGGTCAGATACTCCCGCGCTGTCAGGCTGTCATACAGCTCTGCTACCTCAGGCACGTAACCGATTCTTTTTTTGTAAGCCGTATCCCCGTCCGAGATATCCCTGCCAAAAATCCGTATGGTCCCGTTGTAACCCTCCACCAGACCGAGCATAATCTTGACTGTCGTGCTTTTACCGGCCCCGTTGGGTCCGATATATCCGATAATCTGCCCGCGGTATACCTTCAGATCAATCCCCCGCAGTACCATCCGGTCACTATAATTCATCCACAAGCCCTCAATTGAAATCACCGGCTCTTCCGTTAAGCCCATTGACGTCTCTCTCCCTTCAGTAAGCATACTCTTCATCCCGCAAACAGAAATTACCATTCACCCTATTCTAGCAAATTTTAGCACTTGATTCCTGTGATTTATCGCAGCCGGAATTCTGCATCAACCCGGAAACGAAAATTAACATATTTATACATTGACATTCATAAAATTACCATATACATTTAAACCCATAATTCCGACCAAAAAACTATTATTAGGAGGTTTTAGAGCAGCATGAATAATATCGACAACAATCTATTAACCGCCATTGAGACGAATTGGCATGGCTTTGTGGTCTCTATTATCGTATTCGGTATCCTTTATTTCCTGGCCCGCAAGAGAATCGGCTTCGGCACCCGTGTTCTGGCAGGGCTGGGCATCGGACTGATCGCGGGAATATTTTTTCAATATTTCACGTTGGAGACTAAGGCCATCAGCACCTTCGGCAGCATCTATGTCAGTCTGATCCGTATGCTTGTTGTGCCGCTGGTGTTCATTCTGGTATTGAACAGCATCTCTTCCTTAACTAACCTGGAATACCTGCGCAAAATCGGAATCAAAACCTTCGCCTGGTTCCTCGGCACCACCGGAATCGCCTCCATCATCGGCCTATCCGTGGCTCTGCTGTTTAACCCGGGCAAAGGCATCCAGCAGACCGTTCCCGAGGACTTCACCGCCCGTGAAATTCCCACCTTCTCACAGGTGATCCTGGACCTTGTCCCTTCCAACCCGGTGAATGAAGCGGCTACCGGCAAGGTTGTGCCTCTGCTGATTTTTGCCATCTTCCTGGCAGTGGCCATTATTAAGGTCGGCTCCAAGAAGCCGGAGGCTGTAAAGCCTGTCCGCGATCTTATTGAATCCTTGACGACAGTGCTGCACCAAGTGGTGAAATTCGTCATCCGCCTGACGCCTTACGGTGTATTCGCATTGATTGCCGGAATCACGGCACGCTACGGTTGGGATACCCTCCAGGAGCTGGGCAGTGTCATCCTAACCTCTTATGCCGCACTGATCCTGCACTTTGTCCTGATCTTCGGCGGACTGGTGCTGCTCGTTGCCAAGGTGAACCCTATCCGCTTCTTCCGCAAAATCTATCCGATGCTGACCGTGGCCTTCACCACCAGAAGCAGCTACGCCACCTTGCCGATAAATCTGGAGGTCATCACGAAACGGCTGCATGTCTCCCCGCGCATTGCCAGCTTCGTGGCTCCGCTCGGCGCATCCGTCAACTTCAATGGCTGCGGCGGCGTATGGCCGGCCATTGTGGCTGTGTTCACCGCTCAGGTCTACGGGATTCAGCTTACCGGAACCGACTATATCACGCTGGTGCTGGTCAGCATCATCTCCTCTATTGGGGTAGCGGGAGTGCCTGGACCGGCTGTAATCTCTACCACCGTTGTATTGACAGCGCTCGGCTTGCCGCTTGAGGGTATAGCCATCGTTGCCGGGGTGGAAGCCCTTATCGATATGGGCCGCACCGCAGTTAATGCTACCGGGACTACCGTAACAGCCCTGCTGGTGGCTAACTCAGAGGGCGAATTCGACCGCGAAGCCTTCAACCGTGGGGATAAAGAGGATGATGAGCTCCTCCTGAACCCAATCTAAGCAAGCTCCCTCTATAAAAGCATAAAGACGCCAAAAAGCAGCGATTCCTCCGTAACTGGAAGAATCGCTGCTTGGCGTTATTAACAGATGGAATAAATGATTACGTCAAGCTGATCCGCTCACGCCTCCGGGCTGATGTAAGACAGCTCTCGATCAGCCTCATATTCAGCAGCGGGTCCTCCTCCGCAATCCAGGGCTTGCCGCTGAAGACTGCCGTAGCGAAATGGTCGGCCTGCTGGACGTAAGGATTGGCTCCGACGGCTTCGACACGCCGGGGCTCTCCGCCGCCGTATACGAAGAACTCCGCATCATCGAATCTCGCATTGAACGGCATCGGAATCTCGATCCGTCCCTGCGTACCGAGCACCTCCAGGAGCTGGCGGTTGTACGCCCACATCCCGCAGTCGAAGATCAGGCTCTTCCCGCCGGGAAACTCCACCAGCCCGGAGGCCATCATATCTACATTGTCATGCTCCGGAGAGAACAGCGCGTGCACGGTTACCGCCTCCGGCTCTGTACCGAACAGCAGCCGCGCGGCCGTGAGCGGGTAGCAGCCGACATCATAGAGCGATCCGCCTCCCCAGGCAGCGTTGAAGCGGATGTTGGAGGTATCCGTAGCATCGTTGTAGGTGAACGTGCCGCGGATGGTACGTACCGCGCCGATCGCGCCGCTGGCGATAATCACCTGCAGCTCATTGATGCGCGGATGATGCCGGTACATGTAAGCCTCCGCCAGGTGAACGCCCGCCTTCCGGCAGGCCTCTACCATCTCGGCCGCTTCACGGCTGTTGAGCGCAATCGGCTTCTCGCATAGGATATGCTTACCCGCTTCAGCCGCGCGGATCACCCATTCACAGTGGAGATGATTGGGAAGCGGAATGTAGACGGCATCCACCTCCGGGTCGGCAAGCAGCTCTTCATAGCTGCCGTAAGCCTGCTCAATGCCGAATTCGGCGGCTACGCTGCTGCTCTTCGTGAGTCCGCGGCTGGCCACCGCCCGGATCACTCCGGTCTCGGACTCCTGGATCGCCGGCATTACCGAGCCTGTGGCGATCTGCGCACAGCCCATAATTCCCCAGCGAAGCTTCTCTGCCATAGTTATCACCTTCCTTATCTTAGTGTGACCCATATAACAGCTATACCCAGCACAAGGATTCTTGCCGCACTCATCAGCACGAAATTCTTCACCGCCAGAATGAAGGTCGTGCCTTTATGCTGCTCCTGATAGAAGCGTGCAATATTGCGGCGCAGCGGAATCAGGGTCAGCAGGAGCAGCAGGACCAGGACCGGATGGACCCCGAGCAGCACCAGCACAATCAGATCGGCAAAAGACACATAATAGAGCAGCTTCCACAGCAGCAGCGCATTCTCCCGTCCGATGTACACCGGCAGCGTGTATCTGCGGTTCTCGATATCATCCTCGATATCGCAGATATTGTTCGCCAGCATAATTCCCGCAATGCCCAGAATGGCCGGGACGGAGAACCAGAACAGATACAGCACCTCAAGGAAATTGATATGCAGGCTGATCCATTCGCCCTTCAGCAGCAGAGTGACCACCGCCTGATCCGAATGAATATAGGCCGAGATGAAAATAATGACGAACCCCATGAACAGCCCGGAGAACAGCTCGCCGAGCGGCATCCGCGAGATGGGGATCGGTCCGAAGGAGTACAGGATGCCGATCAGGAAGGAGAGTCCCCCGAGCAAGAATACCAGCAGTCTGGTCTGGAATACCAGAGCAATGCCCCCGCCTGCCGCCAGCACAAGGAGAATGACGATCAGCGCCACCACCGTAGACTCCTTCAGCTTGAAGCGGACAATCGGATTATGGGTCTCATACCCGTAGCCATGGGTTTTGGCGGCCTTTTTGAAATCATAGTAGTTGTTGATCGCTGTTGTCGCCATATCAAAGCTTAAGAGGGATACCAGCATCAACACGAAGCGCAGGATATAGAAGTCCTCGAACCGGTACAGGGCATACAGCGTTCCCAGCAGCAGCGGGAGCATACTGGCCACCTTCGTCGGCAGCTCGACAAACTTGAAGAAAGTTCTTAGATTCACGGCCATTCATCCTTATCAGTCATATGAGCACGTTATTGTGCAGTGGTTGTAATAGTAACCGGCGACCATTCAGCGATAACCGTCTGTCCGTGCGCCGACACGCTGCCTTCCGGGGTCAGGTCCTTCTCCGTCATAATGCCCAGCGCGATGGTGAAGCTGTTGAATTTCACGGGCACATTCCGCTCGCGCCGCACCTCATTGCCATTCACATAGAAGACAGCCTCATTGTTGCCCCGGTGGTAGGTGATGGTGTACGTATTGAATTCGCGCGGCTTGAAGTCCGTATCCTCCTTGAAAATACAGAAGTATTTGGTCCCTCCCGTCTCGGGTACGGTTACCCCGGGGAACGGAAGGATGCCGTACACACTGGCGTATTTGTCGTTGCCGGCGAAGAAATCAAGCGCAGCGCCTGTGGTGAAGTCCAGCAGATTCAGCGACACATAGCCGTCATACAGATCCCCTGGTGCAGTGCCCTGTGTGCGGGCGCGGATCTGGAGCTCGAAGCGGATTTCGCCTTCCTCCGGAATCTTTACCGGCTGGGCCGAATAGTACATATGCTTGGCATTATCCAGAATCTGCACCTGATCATGTCGGCGGCTCAGCTGAGCCCGCACATACAGATACTCATTACGCACAATTACCACTGCTTCCGGCTCACGATACGCCCAGAACGAGCCGTCCGGCAGCTTGAAGCCGCCCGTCTGCCAGACCTTCCCTTCCTCCAGAATGGTATGGAAATCCCCAATTACCGTTTGCTTGCCCTGTGTTGCAGGCATACCTTCGTTCGCTGGCAGATGCTTGTCCATGAATTCTCCCGCTTTCTTTAGTGTAGTAGCCTATCTATTTCTTATATTGTTAAAATAGACCTTGGATCAGCAGCGCCGCTGTCATGACCCCTCCGCAGCGTACCGATGCGCGCTGTGAGGCACCCATAAGAGGCAGATAAGCTTCAGAAGGATTCTCCGGCCGGAGGCTGCGGTAGATCCGTATCGGGGCAATGGCTGTAAGCAGAGCGAGCAGCGCGTATACCGGCAAGATATGAAGCAGCACACATACAATCAGCGAAGCATAGGAGATGTAGAGCAGTACCTGCGAGAAAATCAGCGCTCTGCGCTCCCCCCATACCACGACCAGTGTGCGTTTGCCGGCCTGCCGGTCGGCTCTCCAGTGCAGAAAGTGATGATTGAACAGCAGCAGGGTTGTGAGCAGGCCACTCGGCAACGATAACAGCACCGGCTTAAGGCTGAATGCTCCGGTCTGTACGAAGTAAGCGCCAAGCACCGGCATGAGTCCAAAAGCCAGGAAGATGGCAAGCTCGCTGTAGCCCTTGCCCCGGTAGCCGAACCGCAGCGGCGGCGCCACATAGAAATAGGCGATCAGCGCCCCTCCGGCCACGAACCACAGAATTTCCCAGCCGCTGTACAGGCTGAGCAGCAGGCCGCAGCCAGCCGCAACGGCCAGCAGCCCCCAGGTCAGCAGGGCAAACAGCGACTCACGCATGACGCCCCCGGACAGAAACCCGGAGTTCGTAGAGATGGCTCCAGGTGTATGCTGCGCCTCTGTATCCGTGCCGTTGCGGAAATCCCAGAGGTCATTCACCATATTGGAGAATAAATGGGCCGCAGCCGCTCCGATGAACGTTATTACAAATAAAAACGGATGGAACACTCCCTGCCATACATAGGCCCCGGCTGTTCCCAGGACAACCGGTATGAGCATAACGGGGATCACTCCAAACCGTGAGGCTTTCTTAAATAAGGTCCACTTCTCCAGCATGCCAAGAAAAATCTCCTTTTATTATTATTTGATAATTATTATCATTAAATTATTATACATCAAAATTCGACACTTCGGGCAGATTTACGCTGCAAAATATTCCCTAATCGTGGTACACTATTACCGATGGTACTTATTTCCTATTAAATCTTAAATAATGAAGGGGATCAGATGAAACTCCGCAAAAAAATAATCATCTTCATTAGTTTTGTCGCTATCCTCGGCATTGGCTCCACCTATCTGATGCTTCATGTGTTTCTGCTGAACCGCTTCGAGAAGCTGGACGAGGCAGAGCTGAAGCGCAACCTGAGCAAGGCCACCGCAGCTTATCATCAAGAGTTGGACAACCTGAGAACGGGACTCCTTGATGTTGCCGTCCGGGATGAAACCTACCGCTTCATAGAGAACGTAGCGGCTACCGGCTCTGCGGACTCCGGCAGTACGGCTGCCGCCTTCATCCGCAGCAGCCTTGAACCGGCTGCTTATCCAATGAATCATTTCGATATGATTGCCCTGCTTGATCTGGATGGACAACCGCTGTACGGCGGCTCCTACGACCTTCCGGCAGGAATAGTCACCCCGCTAACTGAGGAGCAACTGACGTTAATCAAGCTGATCCGAAGCCGTCTGCCTGTGCCGGGATCTCCCGGCAAGAGCCGGAGCGGCTTCGTTAATCTGGATAAAGGGACTATGCTAATTACCCTTACGCCTATTCTTAACAGCAGCAAGAACAAGCCGGTCATCGGAACGGCCATTGCCGGACGGATGCTGCACCAGGATGGAATCGCACAGATCTGGGAGGATACCCTGTCCACAATGGAGATGTCGCGCCTCACTACCCCGCTGCTTGCGGACAGCGGAGGGGAACGCGTCTGGACCAGCCCCGCCCGGGGCGGGCAGATGTCCATCCACACCATACTGGACGACCTGTTCGAAGATCCCGGGATGGTCCTCACCCTGAAGGAGCCGCGCCAGTTCTACAACAGCGGGCTCAAGTCGCTCTCCACCTTCCGTATGTTCTATTTCATCTCCATTCTGCTAATGCTGGGTGCCAGCCTCCTCTTCGTGAACCGGTTCATTCTGAGAAGGATGTCCACTCTGGTACGCAACATCCGAATGATCGGCAGCAGCAAGGATCTCTCCATCCGGATTCCCAGCTCCGGCAAGGATGAATTCAGTGAAGTGGAGGTTGAATTCAACCGGATGATTGATTCACTGGAGCAGACCCAGGATGAGCTGCGGCAGCAATCGATGCTGGACCCGCTGACCCGTCTGCCCAACCGCTCGCTGTTTTTCGACAAATTGAATGAAGCGATTGCCTCCGTCAAGGGAAGTGACCGGCAGATCGTGCTGGTCTTCATTGATCTGGATCATTTCAAGACGGTGAACGATACCCTCGGCCATGACTTCGGAGATGCCATCCTGAAGGAGACCGCCTTCCGCATCACGCAGGTTGTCGGCAAGCATGATGTCGTCTCCCGGCTCGGCGGGGATGAATTCACCATTCTGCTCTATGATGTGCCTGATGAAGGCAGCATTGCCCGGCAGCTCTCACGGATTCAGGAAGCCCTCTCCATGCCGCATCGGATCAAGGGGCATCTTCTATATAATACCGCCAGCATCGGCATCAGTATTTATCCGCAGAACGGGGAAGACGCCGATTATCTGGTCAAGCAGGCAGATCTGGCCATGTTCCATGTCAAGGAGACCGGCCGTAATAACATTTTCCAGTATTCAGAGGATCTGGAAGCAGGCATCCGGCGCAAAAAGGTACTAGCCCAGCAGCTCCTCTCCGCTGCCGCCGGGAACGAGTTCGAGCTGCACTACCAGCCGATTCTCAACACGGGACAACTGCAGGTATCCAAGGTGGAGGCCCTGCTGCGCTGGCACAGCCCAGCCTATGGCCCCGTCTCCCCGGCCGAATTCATCCCGCTGGCAGAGAGCAGCGGCTCCATTGTTGGCATCGGCAGCTGGGTGCTGCGCCAGGTCTGCTCTGATATGCGCGATTTCCGCAGCCGGGGCCTTGAGCTCACCGCCGCAGTGAATATCTCCGCGCTGCAGCTCATGCAGCCGGGCCTGCTGGAGCTGCTCTTAGAGCTGCTCGATGAATATGAGCTGCCCGCTTCCAGCCTGGAGCTGGAGATCACAGAGAGCGTGCTCGTCTCCGGGGACGGCATCTTCCTGTCGCTGCAGCAGCTTCGGGCCCACGGGTTCCGGATCTCGCTGGATGATTTCGGCACCGGCTTCTCCTCCCTCAGCTATCTGCGCCGCTTCCCGGTGGATGTGATCAAGATTGACCGCTCCTTCATCTCCGAGATGTCACGGGAGGCCCAGGGCGATGTGCTCGTCAAGGCGATTATCGAGCTGAGCCATAATCTGGGGCTGCGCGTAGTCTCGGAAGGCATTGAGCATAGAGAGCAATTCGATATGCTGCGGGAGCTGGGCAGCGACGAGCTTCAGGGCTACTATATCAGCAGGCCGCTTCAGGCCCAGGCACTGTATTCTTTTCTGGAGCAGGGTAATTATT
This sequence comes from Paenibacillus sp. FSL R7-277, assembly GCF_000517965.1. Taxonomy (NCBI): domain Bacteria; kingdom Bacillati; phylum Bacillota; class Bacilli; order Caryophanales; family Paenibacillaceae; genus Paenibacillus; species Paenibacillus sp. FSL R7-277. The sequence goes on along the minus strand of NZ_ASPX01000071.1, from coordinate 100,646 downwards.
ACACCGGCCGTTAAGAGACTTCTTTTATAGGCAAGCTACTGGCGATATGATATGATAGGCAGGCTGATAACAGCACCCGACTTAGGGTGCTGTTATCCTATGCGAACACTTATGAAAATTGGAGGCTTTCATTGTTATGTCAGCGCAACCGCACACCGCACAGTCCGTCAAAATCGTTACCGCCGACCCCAGCGCCATCGGCTTATTCGGACTAGCCATCGTTACCCTGGTCGCTTCTTCACAAAAGCTCGAAATTACAACAGGTCTCAGCTACTGTATTCCATGGGCCATCTTCCTTGGAGCCTTCGCCCAGCTATTCGCATCCATCCAGGATGCCAAGCACAACAATACCTTCGGCATGACTGCCTTTGGCGCCTATGCGTTCTTCTGGTTCGGCATGGGGGCAAGCTGGCTGATCAAGCTCGGTGTATTCGGTGCAGTGCTGGCAGAGGGCGTGGACCCCAAGCAGCTGGGATTTGTTTTTGCAGGATATCTTGTGTTCACCCTCTTCATGACGCTCGGTGCTGTTGAGGCAAACCGTGTACTGCTGATTATCTTCATCCTGATCGACTTTCTGTTCCTCGGACTCTCGATGGATGCCTTCGGCGTCGCTGCGGAATTCTTCCACAAGCTGGCTGCCGTATCGGAAATGGCTATCGGTATCGTATCGCTCTACGGCTGCGGCGCATCTGTGCTCAACGCCCACTTCGGACGTACCTTCCTGCCGATTGGTGCCCCGCTAGGCATCTTCAAAAAATAGCACCGGCCTTCCAGCCGGGCAGGGCCATGCCCTTCTCTCCAAAGACTCGGATAAATGCTTACTGCCCTTTTATGCAGATGGTGTTTATCCGTTTTTGGATTCAGGCGGGTTTTGTTAGGAATTCCCTTGCGCAAACACGATAATAATGACATGCTATAGAGACCCAAACGACATTTATCGACATTTCCCTGCGGTCTAGGAACCGCTTATTATACACTTTGACATCTGCGGCTTTTATTTTTCCGGTATCGGGGGCAATCCATGGCTTTCCTTAGTAAAAAGCCTTTAAGCATCATCATCGGCTTCATCATCATCCTGCAGCTCTGCCTGTTCTATTATTATTCCGTATCCCTGGCCCGGGAATATAGAGCCGAGAAGGCGGATCTGGCCTCACAGGCGGTCATGCTGGCCTCGAACATCGAAGAGCGGGTGGCCATTGTGAAAGGGGTCAGCTCCTTTATCCAAACCGTCGGCTTCGATGCCGATCCCGCACTAATCCAGAGCTACCTGGTCACCGCACACGCCAAGAACACCAGCAATGTCACGAATATCATGATCGCTCCGGATGGTCTGATCCGCTACCTCTACCCGCTTGAAGGTAATTCGTCACTGCTAGGCAGAAGCCTGCTGCTGGATTCCTCCCTGGCCTCTCCCGGCATGATCCAAGAAACGCTCCGCTCCCGCAGCATTACAATAGACGGTCCGCGCACACTTGCCCAGGGCGGCTATGGCATGGTGATCCGGCAGGCCATCTATAAGGATAACTCTCTGGAGGGCATCGTCTCCGTCACCGTAAAGATGGATAATATCGTTAACCAGCTTGTATATAAGGACAGCAAAATATCTGTCACCACCAAGGATCATACCTTCCTGTTCGGCAATGAAGCCCATTCGAAGGACCCGCAGCTTACGGTTCCCGTGAACACCTATAATCAGCACTGGCTGATGGGTACTTCCATGCAACCGCATAAGAAATGGCAGGTGCTGCTCAGCGTACTGTGGATCGATATTGCTTTTCTGCTGGTGATTGCCTTTATTCTATATATTTTCTGGTATCAGAGCCGCTTCAACCGTGAGCTGGAACGGGTGGTCAGCATCCGGACCCGGGACCTGCGTATTTCCAAGCGTCTCTATGAAAAGCTTGCGCACTACGACAGTCTGACGGAGATCCCCAACCGGCGGTTCTTCATGGACGAATTTGAGCGTCTGCTGCAGAGCTCGGAGCCCACACAGACCTATAGCTTATTCTTTTTCGACCTGAACCGGTTCAAGGAGATCAACGATACGCTTGGCCACTCTACGGGGGATCAGGTGATCAAGACCCTGGCCGGACGGCTCAAATCCGGGAGCCTGCCCTTCAAGCTGTTCGCCCGTACCGGCGGAGATGAATTCGTGATGATCTTCGCGGGTCTGCCGCACACGGATATTCCTGTGATCGCCGGGCGGATCAGCACGCTGATCTCACAGACCCTCCTGATCTCGGGAGCGCATCTGAGCCTGTCCACCAGCATTGGCATCTCCCTGTACCCCGAGCATTCGCAGAATACGGACGATCTGCTGAAATTCGCCGATATGTCGATGTATCAGGCCAAGTCGCAGGAGGACACCAATTACTTCATCTTCGACTGGGAGCTGCGCGAGAAGCTGGAGCAGAAGACGATGATCGCCAAATATCTGCACTCCGCCCTGGAACGGGAAGAATTCGTGCTTTATTATCAACCCCAGATCAACGCCATCACAGGCGAAATGATCGGCATAGAGGCGCTGATCCGCTGGAATCACCCCGAGAAGGGGCTGATTGGACCAGGGACGTTCATCACTGCCGTTGAAGAAGCCGGACTGATGATCCAGCTCACCGATTGGGTGCTGCGCGAGGTGTGCCGCCAGCTCTGCGAGTGGCGCAGCCTGGGGATGCCGCTGCTGCGGACCTCAATCAATATCTCCAACAGCTGGTTCTACAACCGTAACCTGATTGAGAATCTGTTCGCCGTGCTTGACGAGTACGGGCTGGATACCGGTGTGCTCGAATTCGAGATCACCGAGAGCACCGCACTACTAGAGGAGCATTATCCGCTGCTGCAGCAGATGCGCGATCACGGGATCATCGTCTCCATCGATGATTTCGGTACGAAATATTCGTCGCTGAATTACCTGAAGCATTTTCCCGTGAACAAAATCAAGATTGACCGCACCTTCATCACAGGCATCGGCGTCAGCTCCATAGATGAGACCATCATCAAATCCATCGTCTTCGTCGCCTCCCAGCTTGGCTATGACCTGATTGCCGAAGGGGTCGAGACGCAGGAGCAGCTGGCCTTCCTGGTGCAGCATAATTGCCCGCATATTCAGGGATTCCTGTTCTTCCCTCCGCTTCCTGCCGATGAGATCCGCAAGCTGTTCTCCTGAAGCTGTCCGGATGCTTTGCACGCGGGTATGGGGATCGTTATAATTAGCTTCATCCGATGTTAACCCGAAAGGATTCTGAGACCATGAATAGATTGACTACCGGCGAAATGGCCGGAACCGCCCTGTTTGCGCTGATCCTCGCCCTCCTGGCGTACCGGATTATCCGCGGCATGCCGAAGATGGCCGGAGACATTACCGCCTTCCGCAAACGGACCCTCGTCTGGACCCAGGTCGCCCTGGTGCTTACCGTCCTTCAGCTCAACTTCAAGGCCGGAGACTGGCGCTTCGGCATTATCCTCGGCCTGATCGTCCTGTTCACCGGCAGCATCTGGCTGTCCGCCCGCCGCTATGACAACGCCCGCCGGGCTGAGGCTGAGCAGGGAGAGGAGTAGTGAGGAACACGGTGCGTTTGCTGCGTGGAGCGGGGATAGCTGACTGGAGACAACGTGGAGTAACCCGTCCACCATTCGCCCCCCTCTCTATCCGCATCCAGTAGATTATGTGAGCACAATGTATGCTGTTTTCCACATACATTCTGGCCATACGCCTGCATATGAACACAATGTATGCTGTTTTTCGCATACATTCGGCCATACGCGGTATGTGAGCACAATGTATGCTGTTTTTCGCATACATTCGGCATTCGCCGCTGTACCAGCTTATATTTACGTTTCAGGCTCCTGCCAGGGAGCCTTTTCTGTGTCTTCCGGCCGGGCAGCAGGCATACTTTCCCTCTCCCTAACCATACTAATGACATTCTATGGATACCGATGGAGGGCTGATGAATGGGCAAAAAACTGAATCTGCTGATGTTCAGCGGGGAGTATGACAAGGCGATGGCCGGGCTGATTTTGGCGAATGCGGCCAGGGATATTGAGGTGGAGGTTACGATGTTCTTCTCGTTCTGGGGGCTGTTTCTCGTCCGGGACCCGGAGACTATGACGCTAGAGGATAAGAGTATCTATGAGAAGCTGATGGATGTCATTACTCCCAAGGGACCGGAGCAGCTTCCGCTCTCGCGGATGAACTTCAGCGGGCTCGGCAAGCTGATGCTGGAGGAGATGATGGAGGATCAAGGAGCACCGAAGCTTATACATTTTCTGAAGGGCGCGCGCAAAAAGAACATCAAGTTCTACGCCTGCAAGCTCTCGGTGGAGATCATGGGCTTCAAGCTGGAGGAGCTGCTGCCCGAGGTGGAGATTATCGATGCCGCCGCGTATCTGAAGGATGCGCTGGAGAGCGATATCCAGCTCTTCATCTGATGGCTATGGGCTTTAACCTAATTACGCCACCGGGCATATACTGAGGCAGACGAAGACGGATTGGTTACCCCCGGCGGGCATGCAGAGGCTGCGACTCACACGATACTTGCCTTGCGCAGCACCAGCGCCTGCCGGAATCCGTCTCATTGATAGAGCATTCATTGCCTGGAGGGATTGTCCGTGCTGAGTATCCACCGCGCCGCTGCGGCAGACGCGCCGTCTTCACTGCAAGAGCATTTCGCGGCATTCCGTGAGCACACTGTCGGCAGCCGCCATCTGATCTCCACCCCCTACGGACGGCAGCCGCTGCTGTACGCCGACTGGACGGCCAGCGGCCGACTGTATGAGCCGATTGAGCGCAAAATACAAGAGACCTTCGGCCCCTATGTCAGCAATCCGCACACCGACTCCAACACCACCGGCCTGACCATGACCCTGGCTTATCATGAAGCACGGAGCATCATCCGGCAGCATGTGAACGCCGCCCCCACAGATGCCCTGCTCTTCTGCGGCAACGGCACCACCGGCGCGGTGAACAAGCTGCTGCGGATTATGGGCCTGAAGCTGCCGGAATGGCTGAAGCAGGAAACCCTCTGCGCACCGGAGGAGCGCCCGGTTATCTTCATCAGTCATATGGAGCATCATTCCAATCTGCTGCCCTGGCAGGAGAGCTTCGGCGATGTGGTTACCGTTCCATCCGGGCCAGGAGGAGAGGTGGATCTGCAGCAGCTCGGGGAGCTACTGACGATCTACCGGAACCGCCGCTTCAAGATCGGCTCCTTCACCGCCTGCTCCAATGTCACCGGCATGGAGACCCCGTATCATCAGCTCGCTGCGCTCATGCACCGGCATGGCGGGGTATGCTTCGTGGATTTTGCAGCCAGCGCCCCTTATCAGGAGATCAATATGCATCCGGCAGCCCCGCAGGAGAAGCTGGACGCCATCTTCTTCTCGCCGCATAAATTCCTCGGCGGCCCGGGAACCGGTGGCGTGCTGCTGTTCGACACCGCGCTCTGCACCGGCCGGCTGCCGGATGAGCCCGGCGGCGGCACCGTGGTATGGGTGAACCGCTGGGGCGGACGCCGCTACATCGATGATGTTGAGGTCCGCGAAGACGGGGGCACCCCCGGCTTCCTGCAGGCGATCCGCACCGCCCTCTGCGTGAAGCTGAAGGAGCAGATGAACGGAACCGGACAATATATGATCGTCCGTGAACAAGAGCTGTGCCGGAAGCTGCTCTCGGGGCTGGCGCAGATTCCCGGCTGCTCCGTGCTGGAGGGCCTACACCGTAAGCGGCATGGCATTGTCTCCTTCACGCTGAAGGAGATTCATTACAATCTCGCGGTACGGCTGCTGAATGACCGCTTCGGCATTCAGGCGCGTGGCGGCTGCTCCTGCGCCGGTCCGTACGGCCATCAGCTGCTCGGGCTGAACCCGGCGCAATCCCAGGCATTTATCCAGGCGATCCACGCCGGGGACCAGTCGCTGAAGCCGGGCTGGATCCGCCTGTCCCTGCACCCGATCATGACGGACCGGGAGGTGGAGCATATGGTCTTCGCCGTACAGTCTATCGTCAGCAATATTGGAGAATGGAGCAAGGATTACCGCTACAATGCTGTCACCAATAGCTGGCTTCATACCGGGGAGAGAGGCGTTACAGAGGACGGGGAGATTCGTGAATTATTTGTGCTGTAGCGGCGCTTGGCCGCGCAGCTCCCGCTCCCGCGCCAGCCGGGCGAACCTGGCTTCAATCGCTTTAACCCCCCACAGAGAAGCTCCGATAAACAGCAGCACATAGATGATTTCCGCCGGATGACGGATGAACCGCTGCACATCATTGCCGATGTAGGATACCGCAAATACCATAATGGCTTTGCCGGCACACAGTGCAATCAGATAGGAACGCAGCCGCATTCCGGCCAGACCCGCCGCCATATTAATCACCACGAACGGACCCACCGGGAACAGGCTAAGCAGGAACACATAGCTGAACCCGCTCTGGCGGACCCAGGTCATCGCTTTGGCTACCTTGGGCCGCTTGGCCCATTTGGTGAGGTAGGGATGTCCGGCAATCTTGCGGATAATCAGGAAGGTGACCGTGCAGCCTGCGACCAGACCGATCCAGGAATACAGGAACCCCAGCCATAGCCCGTACACCGCCCCGTTAAGCCCTACAATTGCTATAGTCGGCAGCGGAGGTACGAACGATTTCATGAAGGTAAGCCCCACACCCGGCAGCGGCCCGAACGAGCGGTATTGCTCCAGCAGCTGCAACAGGCGCTCCTCGGTCAGCCATGACATAATATCTATATAGAACATTTCTTCAGCGCTCCTCAAGTACGATCTGGAATTTCAATTATACAACACTTCCGGCGGGAAGTAGAAGGAAGCTGGACAAGCGCAAGCTGCCGGAGATATGATGAAATTATGAGAACATTTGATTATAGTCTGCTGGCCAAAAGAGTGCTCGCCCTGTTGTGCATCGGCCTGCTCGCCGCAGTGGCGCTGATCCCCCTGCTCAGCTCCTCGTCTGCCTGCTACAGCCCAAGGTCAGGATGGGCCGATTTATCCTCCTGCACCTTCGATAATTCTGCCGTCTACCCGCTTGAAGGGAAGTGGGAATTCTATTGGCAGGAGCGGCTGGAACCGCTGGATACCTTATCCGGAACAGCAGAGGCACCGGCCTATATGCCCGTGCCCGGCGCTTGGGGCCGGGCATCGGAGGCTACCGGCTTCTCCCGCTACGGATATGCAACCTACCGTCTGCTGGTTCAGCTGCCGCCGGAGGTTCCCGCCTTCGCCCTCAAGGTGAGCAATATCCGCAATGCCAGCGAGGTATATGTAAATGGCGAGCGGCTGGGCGGAAGCGGAACGCCGGGGGAATCCCGGGAGACCACCAAGCCGCGCAATCATCCGTATTCCCTGACTTTTCACAGCAGAGATAATCTGGCGGAGATTCTGATACATACGTCCAATTTCACCTATTCAAGCGGAGGCATTGCGGAGCCTATCCGGATTGGCACCCCTGCTGCTATAACTGCCATCGACCAGCGGAACCGGACCTACGACACTTTGCTGGTGGCAGGCTTTGCTTTTATCGGCTGCTATTTCATCGGCCAGGGCTTTCAGCGCAAAGAGGACAAGTCCTCGCTTCAGTTGGCTATCTTCTGCTTCATGATCGCCTTATATATGCTGACGCACAGTGAGAAGCTGCTGCTCGAGTACCTTCCTTCCCTCTCTTATGAAGGATTCAACAAGCTGCAGGCGGTATCCGGTGTAGTCGGGTTCTATTGTGTATCCAGCTATACCTATTCTTTGTTTCCCGCACTCTATTCCCGGCTCTTTAAGCGGATCTGCTCTGTGTATGCCTTAAGCTTCTGCATCGTTGTACTGCTAAGCTCATTGACTGTGTATTCGCGGATTACAGGGCTGCTGCTGGCCTTCAGCTTCATCTCTGTCTGCTATATGTTCTATGTTATGGTCAAAGCCATTCTGCTTAGGGAGACCGGTTCCTACTATCTGCTGATCGGTGTCATTGCTGTAGTGATCTTCACCTTATCCTTAGCCAGCAATCTGTTCTTCGGTACCGAACTCTACGCTGTTCCGCCGATAGCCGGTCCGATCTTCATTCTTGCCGAAGGGCTGTTCCTGTCTGCGCGCCACGCCCATGCCTACGAGACCATTAAGCAGCTGTCCCGGCAGCTGGAGCGCAAGGACAGGGATAAGGATGAGTTCCTGCTGAAGACCTCCGCCGAGCTGCGTATGCCGCTGAATGCCATCATTAACGTGGCTTTATCCATGCATGAGGGAGCCGGAGGACCGCTAAGCCCGTCCCAGCGGGAGGATATGCGGCTGATTCTCGGTACTGGCAGAAGGCTGGCCTTCCTGGTCAGGGATATTCTCGATTATGAGCAGATCAAGCGCCAGCGCATCACCCTGCAATGGGGGACCGTCGATGTCCAGGGGGTGGCAGCCATTGTCATTGAGGTCTTCCAGTTCCTGAACAAGAAGGGCAGCATCCGCATCAAAAATCACATCCCGCCGGGCCGCTTCCTGGTCCAGGCTGATGAACAGCGGCTGATGCAGATCCTCTATAGCCTGCTGGATAATGCACTGAAATTCACGGACCGCGGCAGCGTAGTCATCGAGGCCGCCTGGCAGGAGGAGTTCCTCTTCATTGCCGTCACCGATACCGGAAAGGGCATTCCCGAGGATCAGCTGGAGTGTATCTTCCATGACTATGAGCAGCTGAGCGAGGCCGATTCCCTTGAGACCGGAGGCCTCGGACTGAGCCTTGCGATCAGCCGTAAGCTGGTAGAGCTGCATGGCGGGAGCATCTCCGTCTCTTCCCGGGTTGGCCGGGGCAGCACATTCACCTTCACGCTTCCGGGCAACGAGGCGGAAGCCGCCGCTGCCGCCCAAGCCGGAGAACAGGCGCTCTTAAGACAAGCGTATACCCAGCCGGAAATGCTGGATGACCTCTGGAAATACCGGTCGGCTGATCCGCCGCAGTCCAGCGGACAAGCCGTTCCCTATGCGCCGCGTATCCTGATCGTAGATGACGACTATGCCAGCCTGAAGGCTCTGACCAACCTGCTGTCGCTGGAGAATTACAGCATCGCAAGCCGCAGCAGCGGCAAGGAGGCGCTTGCGCTGCTGGCTGTTGACCGTAATTTCGATCTCTGTATGATCGATGTTATGATGCCCGAGATGTCCGGCCTTGAGCTATGCAGGATCATCCGCGAGACTTACACCCCGCTGGACCTGCCGATCCTGATGGCTACAGCCGGGCAGCAGCTTCACTTCAACGAGGCGGCCTTCCGCGCCGGAGCCAATGATTTTATCCATAAGCCTTATATCTGGAGCGATCTTAAGGGACGGGTTAACACGCTGGTTCAGCTAAGGCGGTCTGTCTCCGAGCGGCTCAGCTCGGAGATCGCCATGCTGCGTGCGCAGATCAAGCCGCATTTTCTGTACAACGCTATTAATACAATCATCTGGATGAGTACGCGTGACACCGAGAAGACGCAGCTGCTGCTATACGATCTGAGCCATTTCCTGCGTGGCAGCTTCGACTTCAGCAACCAGGAGACCGCCATTCCATTCGAGAAGGAGCTGGAGCTGATCGAAGCCTATCTGTCACTGGAGCAGGCCCGGTTCGGGAAGCGGCTGAATGCCGAGTATCATATTGAGGTTAGTGAATTCCCGCTGCCGCCGCTGATTGTGCAGCCCATTGTAGAGAATGCTGTTCGTCACGGACTGATGGAGAAAATTGACGGAGGAACAGTGATCATCTCCACCCGGCAGGAGGGCGGTGATATCCTGATCACCGTCTCGGACAACGGAAAGGGAATGAGCGATGAACAGCTATCCTCGTGGATGAAGGACGACTACCGGTCTTCGCATGGCGAAGGCACCGGAATCGGCCTGCGGAATATTAACCGCCGGCTGCTCACCCAGTTCGGGCGTCCGCTGATTCTTACCCGGGGAGCCAGCGGAGGTATAGATGTACTGATAACAATCCCATGGAAGGAGGAGGTCTCCTGAGTATGAGCATCTCTGTAATGGTAATTGATGACGAATGGCCGGCACTGGATCAGATGAAGCGGCTGCTGCTCCAGTGTGAAGGAGTATCCTCTGTCCTGACGTACGATAACCCGCGCGAAGCCCTCGCTGCTGCTTCCGAACTGAAGCCGGATGTTCTATTCCTGGACATCCAGATGCCGGAGCTGTCCGGCCTCACTTTTGCCGAGAAGCTGTTGCCAGTATCTCCGGACACAGACATCGTATTCGTAACCGCCTACCGGAATTATGCTGTCGAAGCCTTCGACTTGTCTGCGATGGATTATCTGCTGAAGCCCGTTGATCCTTCGCGGCTGCTCAAGACCTGGAACAAGCTGCTCAGTAAACGCCTATCGCCTGCAGCTGCCGGGGCTGCCGGGGCAACTGGAGCAACTGGAGCAGCCGGGAGGACAACTGCGTTCCGGCTCCTGGGGGATTATGAGCTAACCAGCCCTCAGGGCTTGGTGAAGTGGAGAACACACAAGGCCCAGGAATTATTTGCGTATCTGTGGATTCACAGGCAGGGCAGTGTCAGCGTCATTCTGAATGATGTGTTTCCGCAGTGGAATTACGAGAAGGGCAAGCAATATCTGCACACTACGGTCTACCAGATCCGCACCACCTTGAAGAAAGCCGCGCTGGAGGACAAGATTGAGCTGACCTTCGGCAGGGAGAACTACAGGCTGGAATCGAGGGAGATTGAGGGGGACATTGAGAAATTCCAGGAAGCTGCGGCGCTTGCAATGCAGAACAGCCAACTGGAGGTACTGCAGAAGGCCTGCGCCCTGTACACCGGTGACCTGCTTCAGTCGCTGGACAGCCTCTGGGTATATTCCGCCCGTGACAAATACCGGCGGCTGTACCTCAAGCTGCTGGAGCAGCTTACCCTGGGATTGGTGCAGGCTGCACGGCCACACGAGGCCGAAGATTACGCCGTGCGCCTGACGGAGCTGGAGCCGCTGGAGGAGAGTTACGCCCTGCGGTTAATCGCCATCTATTACGAGACCGCCAAGCCCCTGCGCGCCCAGCGCAAATTCACCCAGTTCAGTGAATCATACATCGCAGAGACCGGCGACGCCTTGCCGGACTGGTTCGTCGACGAATACCGGCGGCTGGGTAGATAGGGTCCGGGTATTTTCAGGGGGGAATTGGATCGTGTTATACTAACATAAAATAAATCCCAATATTCAAGTGAGGTGCTATCCTAATGCTGCCCCAAAGAGAAGAATTACAACGGTTACTAAAAAAGGCAAACCAGCATGCAGTCGCAGAAGCCAAGAAAGCAGGAGCTTCTATCTATTATATAAAAAACGGGAAACGAATTCGTGAAGATGCCACTGGGCAAAAATTCGAAATTACTTATGATGTAGCCGGTAACCGGACTGAGCTTGTTAGTCATGAGTGAATCTAAATCTGTAATGACGGTTTTTGCCGGAACTAATGGAGCTGGAAAAAGCACAATTAGTTTCCAGTTGAGGGACTATGTTGGAATCATTATTGATCCTGACCAGATTGCTAAGAGGATTAATCCGGAAAATCCCAGAAGTGCAGATCTGTCTGCTGGACGAGAGGCTGTAAAGCAAATAAGGGAACTAATCAGTCGTAAAGAAGACTTCGCTATAGAAACTACTCTATCGGGAAGTTTTGTCTTACGTCACATGAAGACAGCTAAGCAACAAGGTTATAAAGTCGTCATGTATTATATTGGATTACAGGATGTACAAATGCATATAGATCGGGTAGCTTCAAGAGTGGAGCAAGGAGGGCATTGGATTGCCGAAAAAGATATCCGCTGGAGATACGGTGAATCCTTAAGCAACCTGAAACCTGCATTAGAGATCTCAGATGAAGTCACCATTATCGACAACACCAGTGAACCTGAGGTGGTGATGGAAATCCAGAACTCACAAATCGGCTTTTGCAGAGATGAAATTCCTGCATGGGCTAGAGGAGCTTTAGAATTTTATTTATAATCCCGGCATTTTTTCGATATTTTACGCCATGGTTCGACGTTTATCAGTATTTTATCAGTGACAATTGTTACCATTGTTCATATACAAGATCATTCGTGCATAGGGATGCATCATTATGATGGCAATGGGGGATGTAACATGAATAAAAGGAATAGATTCATGCGGGCAATCAGAGGGATGAAGGTACTGCCGCTTATGATGTCCATGATTCGTGAGGCTGCAGTGGATACCACCGCTCCTGCGATGTCTGTTGTGGTGACCACTGACAAAGAGGCCTATAATCCGGGGGATGAAGTTACCGTGCTGGTGCATTTAAAAGACTTCGCGCCAAATGACCTTGGCTACAGCTATCTTAACTTCATTATCCAATATGACAGCCAGGTATTTGATAACCTTGAATATACACAGCATTCGATCTATACGGAAGGAAATTATACGGCTGGCAATGAGGTGGATAACCTGTTCCAGTTCAATTTTCAGAGTCCCGTGGATGGCAGTATCTATCTCGGAAAAAACACAAGTATGCGCGGCATTGATATTCAGGTTGAAGCGGGCAGCGGGCAGCAGGCGATTCCGGCAGTAGATCAGACTCTGGTCACGTTCAAGCTGAGGGTCAAAGAACTTACACTTGCCTCCTCCTCAACGATCAGCCTGGCCAATGAATTCACCAGAATCCGCACCTCTGAAGCCGCGAATAGCATCTATCTCTACTCGCCCGATGTCACAGCGAACGCCCCGGCAAGGATCGAAATTACCCAATCTCCGTCCGTCTCCGTCTTCTCTGCACTGGAGTCCGTTAACCGTCTGACGTAGCAGTGTACCCTGCAACTGCGGCAGCTCCATCCACATACATATCCCTTACATAATTAGCTGCCGTCTATATTTCTTGTACTATGGTGTATATACATACTTGGGAAGCAGGTGTTTTGCAATGCTGAACTCAGATATTATAGATGTACGGGCAACGGTCCCGGATGATCTCGACTTCGTCCTGGCTGCCGAAGGAGCTGAGCCCAACCGCCGGTTCGTCGGCCAGTGGAACAGGGAACAGCATGTTGCAGCTCTGGGTGATGGAGATCTTAGGCATCTGATTGTTCAAGACAAGACAGGGGAACGGGTGGGTTATGTGATCCTCTCAGGGCTTCTGGACCCTAATCTCACACTGTGCATCAAACGGATTGTGATTCAGGCCAAGGGCCGCGGCTACGGGACAATGGCGCTGAAGCTGCTGATCTATTGGGCATTCAATCACACGGATACGCACCGGCTGTGGCTCGACGTTAAGGATTACAATGTCAGAGCGCAGCATGTCTATGAAGCGGCCGGCTTCCAAAAGGAAGGCACCCTCCGCGAATGTATCCGGACGGAGGGTGGATTTGAGTCACTCCAGATCATGTCTATCCTGCGCCATGAATTACGTACGGATGAACTCAATGCCGACCTGCAAATTAGAGGGATACAGCATTAGCCATGAGAAGATTGTATTCGGTTTTCCGAATACATCCGGCCCGTTCACTTCCCGCGCGCCCATTGTATTCGGTTTTCCGCATACATTATGAACTCTTACTCTCCTCAACATAAACAAAAGACCAAGCCAACGTCAGAGACGTTCGAAGCTTGATCTCCGTTATTCCGGTTTACGCCTGGGCTTCAATCGACTCCACGGGTCTGGTTCGGCCCACAAGCAGCGTCGTCACATGCTTACGTGCGTCCGCTGTAAGCAGCAGCAGCTCCACCGGCCCGCCGGCCGGCTCCCTGCGGATGAAGGTAACCCTGGCACCGTCCAGATCCTCATAGATCCCGGCCACGGTATAGCCTAGCCCGGTGAGATTGTCAATTTCCTGCCGTTCCCGGTCGAACTCTGCAAATGCTGACATCTCAGACCACTCCTCCGCTGATTTCTGCCTGGGCCGGATGGGGAGCTTCGGCCTCGAAGCGCTTGCGGTGCAGGTATTTGCCTTGGCCTGCGGCACCGACGAATACTTTGTCCCGGATCACGAACTCTCCCCGGCTCAGCACAGAGACCGGCTCTCCCTTGACTTCCAGCCCCTCGAACGCATTATAGTCCACATTCATATGATGGGTCTCTGCCGACAGTGTCCGTTCCACTGCAGGATCGAAGATCACGATATCAGCATCGCTGCCCACGGCAATCGTACCCTTTTGCGGGAACAGGCCGAACAGCTTGGCGCTTGAGGTGGCGATGATATCCACGAATTTGTTGAGCGTGATCCGGCCCTTCTGCACCCCTTCGGAGTAGAGGACACTGAACCGGTCTTCGATGGTGGGCCCACCGTTCGGGATCTTCGAGAAATCTCCCCGTCCCAGCTCCTTCTGCCCCTTGAAGTTGAACGAGCACTGGTCAGAGCCGATGGTCTGCAGCGTCCCGCTCCAGAGGGCATCCCAGAGCACATCCTGGTTCCACTGTTCGCGCAGCGGAGGGGACCAGACATACTTGGCGCCTTCAAATTCCGGCTTCGCCAGCGCCGACTGATCCAGCACCAGATACTGCGGGCAGGTCTCGCCGTAGACGCGCAGCCCTTTCTTGCGGGCTTCGGCAATCTTCCAGGCCGCCTCGGCGCAGGTGACATGCACCACATAGAGCTGTGAATCCGTCAGCCCGGTCAAATACGCCGCCCGGCCCGTCGCCTCGCCCTCCAGCTCAGGAGGGCGGGTCAGCGCATGATAGAGCGGATCGGTATTTCCTGCGGCCAGCGCCTGGTCCACCAGATACTCGATGACATCCCCATTCTCGGCATGTACCATAACCAGCGCCCCTTCGCGCTTCGCCGCCTGAAGCGTCTTATACAGGACTCCGTCGTCGGCCTGGAAGGTGTTCTTGTAGGCCATGAACACCTTCAGCGAGGTGATGCCCTCCTGCTCGATAATCTGCGGCAGCTCGCTGAGCACCTTGTCATTCAGCTCTGATACCATCAGGTGGAAGCTGTAGTCGATGACCGCTTTATCCTGCGATTTGTGATGCCAGGTATCTACAGCCTGCTGGAGCGGCTGCCCCTTCGTGGTCAGGCAGAAATCGATGACCGTGGTGGTTCCGCCGTAAGCAGCGGCAATCGTGCCGGTCTTGAAGTCATCGGCGGTAACTGTACCGCCGAAGGGCATATCCAGATGGGTGTGGGGATCAATCCCTCCCGGAAAGACATAACAGCCGGAAGCATCAATGATCTCCGCTCCCGGCGCTTCCAGATTCAGGCCGATGCCACTGATGATTCCATCCTCAATCAGGACATCCCCCGTATACGTATCTGCCGCTGTAACGATAATTCCGTGCTTGATGATCTTCTTCATCTTATCCCACCTCCGCTTCCGAATAAGAACCGTTAACCCCGCTGATGATCCGGCTGCGCTGATTCCAGCTCATCGGGGCCGCTCCGCCCTCCAGTGCAATCATATCAATGGCTCCGTCTGCCGGGCAGACAATCGAACACAGATTGCAGCCCACACAATCCTCCTCACGTACTTGCAGAATCGCCTTGCCCTCCGCATTCGTCAGCATATCGATGCATTGATGAGAGGCGTCTTCACAGGCAATATGGCATTTATTGCAGTTGATACAGTTCTCCTCGTTGATCCGCGCAACGACTTGATAGTTAAGGTCAAGATCGCCCCAGTTGGAATACTTAGGCACCGACTTGCCAATCAGCTCGGTTACCGAAGCCAGCCCCTTCTCGTCCAGGTAATGGTTCAGACCGTCGATCATCTCCTCCACAATCCTGAAGCCATGATGCATAACCGCTGTGCAGACCTGAATACCTGTCGAGCCCATCAGCATGAATTCGACGACATCCTGCCAGGTGGAGATGCCGCCGATGCCGGAGATCGGTACGCCGACCTCACGGTCCCGGGCACATTCTGCCACCATGCTAAGGGCAATCGGTTTGACAGCCGGGCCGCAATAACCGCCGTGCGCTCCCTGGCCGCCGACATTCGGAATCGTATTCCAGCTGTGGATGTCCACCCCGGCCAGACTGTTGATGGTATTGATCAGGCTGATCGCATCCGCTCCGCCCTTGACGGCGTGCCGGGCCACCACGGTAATGTCGGTGATGTTCGGCGTCAGCTTCACAATGACCGGGGTGGTTGCCACCTCCTTGACCCAGGCGGTCTGCGCCTGCACCAGATCAGGCTGCTGGCCCGAAGCCGCGCCCATGCCGCGTTCAGCCATGCCGTGCGGACAGCCGAAGTTCAGCTCCAGACCGTCTACCCCGATAGCCTCCACGCGCTTCACAATTTCATGCCACTTCTCCCGCTTCGGCTCCACCATCAGGGAAGCAATGATCGTATGGTCCGGGAATCTCCGCTTCGTCTCATAGATTTCCTTCAGGTTGACCTCCAGCGGACGGTCGGTAATCAGCTCAATATTGTTGAAGCCCGCTACACGCTGGCCGCCAAAATGAACGGCGGCGAACCGGGCCGAGGTATTGATGACCGGCTCTCCGAGCGTCTTCCACACCGCGCCTCCCCAGCCTGCCTCGAACGCACGCTGCACCTGATAGCCTGTATTGGTAGGCGGCGCAGAGGCCAGCCAGAACGGATTCGGTGACTTGATGCCTGCAAAATCAATACTGAGATCTGCCATTGCCATTCCCTCCCCTTCTAAGAAATACGCTTTATACGGCAGAGCCGACTATGCCATCCTGACGGCCTGACCACTGCTTCACAATCGCATAGGCAGCATCCTTGCCCTGCTGCGCGGCAGAGACCACCATGGCCTCCCCCGTCCCTGCGCCGAAGACAATATCGCCGGCAGCATAAATCTGCGGATCAGAGGTACGGCCGGTCGCGGGATCAATCTCCACTACGCCCCGCTTATGCTTAAGCCCCAGCGCCTCAATGAGGTCCATCCGCCGCTTCTGGCCGATAGCCACCACTACAGCATCCACCGGGAGCAGGAATTCCGAGCCTGCCACCGGCACGGGAGAGGGGCGTCCATCCGGCCCGGCCTCACCGCTCAGCTCCATCCGCACACATTCCAGTGCCGCGACATTCCCCAGCTCATCCCCGACAATCCGCTTCGGCAGGGTCAGCCAATTGAATTCCACCCCCTCCTGCTTGGCGAATTCATATTCGAAATCATAAGCCGTCATCTCCCCGCGCGTCCGGCGGTAGATCATCTTCACTTTCGCCGCGCCGAGCCGCACCGAGCAGGTAGCCGCATCAATGGCCGTATTGCCCGCACCAATGACAGCCACACGCTGTCCCATCAGCTCTAGGGTAGGAATCCCGGTCTTAGTGGTCTCCACCAGTTCGATCGCATCATAGACACCGGACAGCTTCTCGCCTTCAATCCCCAGCGGAGGGACGTAACCCATCCCGGCCGCCAGCACAATGGCATCATATCCGGCCTTAAGCTCTTCTATGGAAATATCCACGCCCACCTTCATTCCCGTGCGGATCTCTACGCCCAGCCCCTCCACCTGCTCCACTTCCCAGAGCGAAATGTCCTGCGGCAGCCGGAAGGAGACAATCCCGTAGGTATCTAGGCCTCCGGCCAGCGGCTTCGCCTCATAGATCACCACCTGGAAGCCTTCGCGCGCCAGCTCTCTGGCTGCTGACAGACCTGCCGGTCCGCCGCCGATCACCGCTACTTTCTTGCCGTTAGGCTCACCTGCCCGGAAGAGCTGAAGGCCGCTGCGGATCGCCCAATCCGTGGCATAACGCTGCAGCAGGCCAATCTCAATCGGTGCGGAAGCGCCGTTCAGCACACAGGCCCCCTCGCACAGCTCCTCCGTAGGACATACCCGTGCGCAGCTTGCGCCGACCGGATTAGCGTCCATGATGGTCTGCGCCGCCCCTCTGAGATTGTCGGTAGCGATTCTTTTGATGAAGGAAGGGATATTGATGCTGGTCGGACAGGCCTGGATACAGGGCGCATCATAGCAGTACAGACAGCGGTTGGATTCTTCGATAGCTCCCTTGCGGGTAAGCCCCGGCTCTGCCTCGGCAAAATTACCCATGAACAGCTCAGGTGTAAATGTGGTTAACGGTGAAGATTGCTCCATCGGGTACCCCTCCTTCTGGCCAAAGTAGCTTCCACTCTCGGCTTCGATTTATGTTATATAATATAACATTATTACGATGATCGCCTTAATATTTTGCATACTTGTAAGAATTATTGTAGTAAAATAAACTTCAAACCGATAAATTCGCTAATCGCACTCCAATTTGAGTTAAGTTTCCTGACATATTATATTCAAACTATAGTCAATTCGTTTTTTCGTTACATTAGACAGATTGTCTAATTTCAAAAGTCTATTTTTTACCTGTGAGAATGGCCTGAGAACTATGTTAACGAGGGGGAAGCTTATGGACTTTGAACTTGTATTTACGATCCGCGACGCGCTGAAGCGGCCGCTGTTCGCTGAAGCTGAGCTGATCGGGGGAAGAAACGGCCTGAACCGGGCAGTCCGCTGGGTGCATGTGCTGGAGAGCGCGAGCCTGGAGAGTCTGATTCACGGGGAAGAGATGATTCTGACTACCGGAATGAGCGCAAGCACGGATCTGGACGCCGCCCTGTCCTTCATGCAGAATCTGATTGATAAGAACGCCGCCTGCCTGTGCATTGAGCTGGGAGCCTACTTCAGTGCCATTCCGCAGGAGATGATCATTCTGGCGAACCTGCATGATTTTCCGCTGATCCAATTCACCCGCACTGTACGGTTCGTCGACATTACACTCGATCTGCATTCTCTCATCATCAACCGCCATCACCGGATGCTGCAAGAGCTGGAGAGCATCTCCCGCGAATTCCACCGGCTGACCCTAACCTCCCAGGGGACCCTTAAGGTCCTGCAATTGTTATGTAAAAGCACCCGCACACAGATTCTCTATATGCACCTGCAAGGTAAACCTCTCTTCTTCCCGGCCCTCGCGCCCGAGGAGCAGCGCCCGCTGCTGGGCTTCTTCGAGACCTTCAGCGAAGAGATGGAAGGGGTACAGCCCGAGGCGGCCCCCTATATCCGCGAATACGGCCACAAGACCATCGCCGTGAAGCCCGTTGGAGCCTTGGATCAGACCTGGGCCTATATCCTGATGGTCTGTAATCACAAGCCGCAGGAATTCGACTGTCTGCTGCTCGATTCCGCCTCCTTATCCATCGCACAGGAGCTGCTGCGCACGCGGTACATGGAGGAGCGGAAGCTGTTCTCGGAGAATCTGTGGGTGGATGAGCTGGCCTCTGGACGCACTCAGGACGACAACCGGCTCAAGGGGCTGGTCGGCCCGGACTTCAACCTGGTCAATGAGCTGCCCTACCGGGTCTGTCTGATCGAGATTGAGAATCCCCGGGATGTTAAATGGAACAGCTCGGAGAATGACTGGGAATCCATCACCTTCCATCTTTCGCTCATTCTGCGCTCCATCTTCGAGAAGTATTCCCTCCGGCCGCTGATCACCCTGAAGAACAACCGGCTGACCGTCATTGCGCTGGATATCCAGTCCAAGCTGCCCGGCAAGCTGCGCCTGCAGCAGGCGCTTGATTCCCTGCAGCATATCCGTGCGGATGAGAAGCTGAAGGACCTGCAGCTCGTCATCGGAGTCAGCAAGTCCCACAAGGGCCTGAAGCATGCTCATGCCGGTTACCAGGAAGCTGTACAAGCGCTGTCCCTCTATTCCTGTTACCAGAAGCCGGTCCTGATGTATGAGGAGTTAGGCGTCTTCCAGCTGCTGCTGAGCTTGAACGACGGCAAGACGCTGGAGAATTTCATCCGCAGCTATATCGGCCCGCTGATTGACCATGATGAGGCGAAGGGCAGCGAACTGCTGCTGACGCTGCGCGTCTACCTCGATCATGACGGGTCGAAGCAGATCGCCGCCCGTAGCCTCTTCATCGTCAGGCAATCCCTCTACTACCGGCTGGACAAAATCACCGAGCTGCTCGGCGAGGACTTCATGCTCCCGGAGAACCGGATCTCCATTCAGGTCGCCCTGCGCGCCTACCAGTTCCTGTACCCGGAGAAATTCACTCTGCCCAGCTCCCGTTCAGCACAGCTGTGAAGGTATCGATGATGAACTGCACATCCTCATCCGTCGAGGATAACGGCGGAGCGAAGGTGAGCACATTATTGAAGCCAGCCACCGTATCGCCGTTCTTGCCGATGATCAGCCCCTTGGCTTTGCAGTCGGCAATAATTCCCTTAACCACACTTAGCTCAGCAGGCACTCTGGTGGCCTTATCCGCCACCAGCTCAATCCCCAGAACCAGCCCGAAGCTGCGGATATCGCCAACCAGCTTATGCTCCAGAAGCCCAGCGAACCCGCCTTCCAGCCTGCGGCCCAGAATTCCGGCGCGTTCAACCAGCTGCTCCTGCTCCAGAATCTCCAGGTTGCGCAGGGCAAGCGCACAGGCGGCCGGATTGCCGCCGAAGGTGTTCACATGACGGAAGTGCCCGTAGTCATCGCTGTTATCCTTGAAGGCCTCATAGATCTCCTTGCGCACAGCGGTAGCCGATAACGGCAGATAGCCGCTCGTCAGCCCCTTCGCCATCGTGACAATATCGGGCTTGATTCCGAAATTGTGGTGTCCGAACTTGCGGCCGGACCGCCCGAAGCCGCAGATCACCTCGTCGATAATCAGCAACACGCCGTAGGTCCGGCAGATCTCCTGCACCCGGTCCATATAGACCTGATGCGGGACAATCACGCCCCCGCCGGTAATGACCGGCTCCATAATTACCGCCGCTACAGACTCTGCGCCTTCCCAGACAATCATATCCTCAATCGCCTGCGCGCACTGGAGGTTGAACGCCTCTTCGGTCATGCCGGCCGGACGGCGGTAGCTGTCCGGCGGCGCTACATGCAGGAACCCGCCGCCCAGCGGCTCGTACTTGTACTTGCGCTGCGCCTGCCCGGTCGCCGCCAGGGCGCCCAGCGAGCTTCCGTGATAGCCCCGGTAGCGGGCAATGAATTTATGGCGGTCAGGCTGGCCGGTCTGCTGCTGGTACTGGCGGGCGATTTTGAAGGCTGCTTCGTTCGCTTCCGAGCCGCTGTTGGAGAAGAAGATGACATACTCATCCTCCAGCCACTCATTCAGCTTCTCGGCCAGCGCGATGGCCGGCATATGGCTCTGCGTCAGCGGGAAATACGGCAGGCTCAGCAGCTGGTTGTACGCCGCCTCCGCCAGCTCCTTGCGCCCGTACCCCACATTCACGCACCACAGGCCGGACATGCCGTCCAGGAATGTGTTGCCGTCGATATCGGTAACCCATGAACCGCTTGCGGAAGCGGCAATCATCGGCGGATGCTGCTCACTGTAAGGAGTCATATTATGCCACAAATACCGCTGGTCCTTCTTAACCGCCAGCTCACTTTCTTTGCCCAGACTCTGCACGGCACACTCTCCTCCTTGGCTTTCCTTCTTTTAGTAACGCGCGGTAATCATTTTCTTGCGGGTGTAGAACTCCACACCGTCACGGCCGTTCGCGTGCAGATCTCCATAGAACGATTTCTTGTACCCTGAGAAAGGGAAGAATGCCATCGGCGCAGGCACGCCCAGATTGACACCCAGCATCCCAGCATCGATCTCCTCGCGGAATTCACGGACCGCCCTGGCGCTGTCGGTATAGATGCACGCCCCGTTGGCGAAGGGCGACTCATTCGTGACCGCTATCGCCTCCGCCAGATCCTTCACCCGCACCACTGCCAGCAGCGGCGCAAAGATCTCGTCACGCCAGATCTTCATACCCGGCACCACATGATCGAAGATCGTCGGGCCCAGGAAATAGCCGTTGCCCGCAGCTGCAGCATCCTTGCGGCCATCCCGCACCAGCACCGCTTTCTCGTCAAGCCCAGCTTCAATGTAATCGATCGTCCGGTCTTTGTTCGCCTGCCGGATGACCGGGCCCAGGAACACGCCCTCCTCCTGGCCGTTCCCGATCTTCAATCCATCTGCGGCCGCAGCGATCCGGCCCACCAGCTCATCGGCAATGTCCTCCTCCACCACCACTACAGCGCAGGCCATGCACCGTTCGCCCGCCGAGCCGAAGGCTGCGGACAGGATATTTTTCACCGCATGGTCCAGATCGGCATCCTTCAGCACGATCGAATGATTCTTCGCGCCGGCCAGCGCCTGCACCCGCTTGCCGTGCGCAGTCCCCTGCTTATAGACATATTCCGCCACCGGCTGCGAGCCTACGAAGGAGACCGCCTTCACCTCCTCATGCGCCAGCAGGCCATCCACCACCTCATGCGCCCCGTGCACCACATTCAGCACCCCCGGCGGGAAGCCCGCTTCTGCGAACAGCTCGGCCAGCCGGTTCACCAGCAGTGGTGTCCGCTCGGAGGGCTTCAGCACAAAGGTGTTGCCGCAGGCTACCGCCAGCGGGAACATCCAGCAGGGCACCATCATCGGGAAGTTGAACGGGGCGATGCCGCCCACAACTCCCAGGGGATAGCGGTACATGCCGGACTCTACGCCTGTCGCGATATCCGGCAGCTGGCTGCCCATCATCAGCGTGGGAGCGCCAGCGGCGAATTCCACGCATTCGATGCCGCGCTGCACCTCGCCCAGCGCTTCCTCCAGGCTTTTACCGTTCTCCAGCGTGATCAGCTCCGCCAGCTCCTTGCTGTGCTGTACCAGCAGCTGCTGGTACCGGAAGAAATAGCGGGCCCGGCGCGGAACGGCGACTCTTTTCCACTCGGAATAAGCTCTGGAAGCTGCCCGCACGGCTGCATCCAGCTCCTCCCGGCTGGAGATCGGCACATAGGCAATAATTTCGCCGGTCGCCGGGTTGAACACTTCCTCCTGCCGCCCGGAGGAGGACTCCTCCCAAGCTCCATTTATATAGTTCTTCACCTTACTGGCCTGCCCCGTGAGCAGTGTCATCGTCCGCACCTCTTTTCCTGTGTTCGTCCGCTACCCTAGAAGAGATGACCGCCTTACCAGGCGGCCATCTGCTTCAGCTATGAAGGAATCCTGTTGCCCGTTATTTCGCCGCCATCTCCACAATCTCGTTCGTGTAAGCCTCCTCCACCTTGGAAGCCGTCTTGATGACCCCGAATTTCAGCGCGATATCAGCAGTCTGCTGGAATGCGGCAGCATCCGTATAGCCCAGCTTGGAAGCATCGAAGCCCTCCGGCTGGATCAGCTTGGCAACCTCTGTCATCATCGTCAGCTGATGCTCCCGGGTTGTACTGCCCGCTTCCGCAAGCTTCATCACACTGTCCACAGCTGCTTCGGGATCAGCAATCGCATCCGCCCAGCCCTTCAGAGAAGCGCGGACGAACTTGGCCGCCGTCTCCTTGTTGCCCTCCAGCCACTCCTTATTGGCGAACAGATTGTCTTCGAGCATCGCCACACCTTCGTCATTCATGTCGATAACACTGAGGTCCTCTGCCTTAATGCCTGACTCCAGCACCACCTGATATTCGTTATAGGTCATGGCCGAGGCCGCATCCAGCTCACCGCCGAGGAACTGGTCCATCGTGAAGCCCTGCTTGGTGAAGTTCAGATCCTTGCCTGAATCCAGCTTGTATTTATCAAAAAGCGCCAGAAGCTCAAACTCATTGCCGCCCATCCAGTTGCCCACCTTCTTGCCCTTCAGATCAGCCGGTGTAGTGATGCCTGCTTCCTTCTTGGATACCAGCACCAGCCCGCTCTTCTGGAAAATCTGGGCGATCTGCACCAGCGGCATCTCCTGCTCCTGGCCGGTCAGCAGACTCGCCACCCAGTCCACCCCGATATCGGCCGAACCGCCGGCCACCTGCTGCTCAGGCACGATATCCGGCCCGCCCGGCAGAATCTCAACCTTCAGGCCCTCCGCCGCATAATACCCTTTGTCCTGCGCCAGGAAGTACCCTGCGAACTGGGCCTGCGGCACCCATTTGAGCTGCAGCTTCACGGTAACCGGCTCAGCCGCCGGTTCTGTGGTTGCCGCAGCTTCCGGCGAAGCTGCCGCCGCATTCCCCGCAGTCGCTTCTGCTCCGGAGGGACTGGCGTTGTTGTTGCCGCCGCAGCCCGCAAGCAGCGAGATCAGCATTAGAGCCGCCGCAAGCCATAATCCTCCACGATATTTACCCTGTTTGCCCTTCATCATAGCAACTCCCCCTACCAATCATTTTTTTGTAAGACGGCCTAACACAGTATGATTGCGTTCTTGTTGCCCTATGCAGGAATTACACACTACGTACGCCGGGAAGGGTGCCACTTGATAAACACCTTCTCCAGCCGCTCTACGACCAGGTAAAAGATTACTCCGGCAACCGCGGCAAGCACGATGCAGGACCAGCCCAGCGGCATCTTCGCCACCTTGATGGAATTCGAGAGCAGATAACCCAGCCCCCGCGAGGAGAAGAAGAACTCTCCGACAATCGCCCCGATCATGCTCGCTGTAGCGTTGATCTTCAAGGCGGTGAATACATAAGGCAGACTGTTCTGAATCCGCAGATGGCGGAATACCGCCCGTTTGCCTGCCGCATAGGAATGCATCAGGTCCAGCGCCAGCGGGTCCACAGCCGCCATGCCCTTGTAGGCATTGATCGCCATAGCCGCCATCGTGGTCGCGGTCACAATCGCCGCCCGCGAGCCGATGCCGTCCCCGAACCACAGGTTCATGATAGGGGCAAGCGCCACTATGGGCACGGCATTGAGTGCAGCTACCATCGTGAGGCTGCCGCCGCCCCAGCGGGGCCAGGCCGTAGCAGCCAAGGCAATCAGGAAGCCGCAGCCGGAGCCGATCAGCATACCAAGAACGGCTTCAGTGAGGGTATACCCTGTATAAGAGAGCAGCAGACTGAGATTGTCCCGCATCGCTTCAGCGATGGCGGAGGGCAAGGGGAGCTGATATTTCTTCAGATCGAAGATGCGATGAAAGATCTGGAGCTCCCACAGCAGCAGGAACAAAGCTCCGGCAAGCAGCGGCAGCACGAACCCGGGGTTCAGCCATTTCAGGAATTTCCATGGATCTCCGCCTTGATCCGTATCTGGCGTAATAACGTTGTTAGATGACGGGAATTCGCGAACCGTATTACTTTCCATTAGCGGCTGCCTCCTTGGGGACGGAATTCCGGCTGCCAGGGGGCTACCAGACGTTCCACCAGACTCATCAGCCAATAGCTGGCCATGCCCAGCAGAGCACCAACCAGTACCGTAGACCAGAACATATACGTATGGGAGGGTCCGTAATAGAGATTGCGGAGCATAATGACCCCGATCCCGCGCTGCGCACCCATGAGCTCAACTAGAATTGCACCCGTTACAGCCAGCGGCGCTGCAATCTTCAGCCCGCTGAACAGCCCCGGCAGCGCTGCCGGGAAGCGCAGCTTCCAATATACAGCCCACGGCTTAGCGGCATAAGAGTGCATCAGCTCCAGGGCAGAGGGGTCCACACTCCGCAGACCGCGCAGCATATTCAACGCCACCGGAAAGAAGGTGATATAGCCGGAGATGATGATCCGCGACAGCTGCTCATCCCGCACAATCCCGTATATAATCGGCGCCAGCCCCAGAATCGGAATCATCTGCGAAGCAACCGCATACGGGAAGGCAAGCTGCTCTATCGTCCGGGAGAGACTCATCAGCACGGCCAGCAGCACTCCAGAGAGCGCTCCGATCAGGAAGCCCACCCCGGCATTGCCGAAGGTAGCTCCCCCTTCACGGAGAAGGGTGCCGCTGTACTGCCACAGAGTAAGCGCCACCTCGTGGACATAAGGCAGCTTGGACTGGGCCAGCGGCGTCTTCGCCACATGCAGCAGCCACCAGGAGACCGCCTCCCACAGCACCAGCAGGCCGCAGATCCAGACAAACAGCGGTAGCGCACGGTTCCGCATTAACGCACGGCTCAGCTTCATCACTACACCCCTTCGAAGCTGTCGCGGATACGGGCAATCAGCTCGAAGAACTCCGGACTGTTCCTCATGTCCGCCGTACGCGGACGGGGCAGCGGAATATCGACAACCGCCGAGAGCCTGCCCGGATGCGGAGACAGGACGAACACCCGGTCCGACAGGAAGATCGATTCGGGAATACTGTGGGTTACGAACACAATCGTGCTCTGTACCTTACTCCAGACGGAGAGCAGCTCTTCATTCAGCCGCTCGCGCGTGAATTCATCCAGCGCCGAGAACGGTTCATCCATGAGCAGGATTTCCGGCTCCATGGAGAGCGCCCGGGCAATGGCTACACGCTGCTGCATCCCCCCGCTGAGCTGCCAGGGATACTTATCGGCGAACCCCTGCAAGCCCACGAGATCAAGCAGCTCCAGCGCTTTGTCCTCACGGATCGATTTCTTGACGCCCAGCAGCTCCAGCGGCAGTGTAATATTATGCTTGACCTTCCGCCAGTCATACAGCACCGGACTCTGGAACACGATACCGTATTTCTGTGCCAGCCGGGCCTCTTTGGGGTTTTTGCCTGCCACCATAATATTTCCAGCCGTTGGTGTTATAAGATCTGCCATCAGCCTCAGAAGAGTAGTCTTTCCGCACCCGGAAGGACCCAGCAGGGAGACGAACTCCCCCTTGGCAATATCGAGACTTACCTGATGCAGGGCCAGCACATCTGCCGTCTCCGTCTGGTAACGCATTTCGACATGCTCCAGCTGTATTTCAGGAATTTTTGCTGCTACTAGTGACATTTCCAGTCCCCCTCCATCCCTGAATCTATTAAATGTTAATTAACATCACATAATTATCTTAACTACCGTCCTATTCCTCATCCCATGTAGGATTAATTAACATGTTACACGTTGCCTGCGAATCCCACATTAGACAAAGCGTAACATTGAGACTGTGAAATTCCGTCACTTTGTCTAGGGAGCCGCTTACAGTGTAAATAATAGAGCTGATTGCCGATAAAAATAGTAAGTAACTATAAGTGGAAACGGCTTTGCCATTGCATTTCATTTTGTGTCCAGGAGACTATTCACAATGTCCAATGCTTATCCCAATTCATGGAGGCGCTCCCCATGGCATCTCTGATTTCCAACTACATTATTATCGTTTCGATCTCCGGTGTGCTGAACGCCTTGCTCGCCCTGTTTGCTTTTTACAGGAAGACTGACTTCTCGGGCCTGCGCGCATTCATCGTCAGCTCCGCCGCCTCGGCGGTGTACACATTCGCCTTCGCGCTCGAGCTCTCGGGGAACTCGATGGAACAGATTAAGTTCTGGATCAAGCTGGAGTATCTCGGAATGCCGTACATCGCGCCCTCCAGTCTGCTGATGATCATGCACTTCGTGGGCTTAGAGAAGCTAGTCTCCCGAAAACTGCTGGTCCTCCTCTACTCCGTCCCCGTGATCTCCACGGTGCTTGTCTGGACCAACGACTCCCATCACCTGTTCTATAAGGCTATCTACTTCCGGGAAGGCGCGCCTGCACCGCTGGTGGATATCGTCATGGGACCCTGGTATATCGTGCAGGGCAGTCTGACCTTCGGCTGTATGCTGGCCGGTATGTGCCTGATCCTCTGGCGCTGGGGGCGGATGCGGCGGGCTTATCTGCGGCAGATGCTGATTATTTTTGTCGGACAATTCCTGCCTGCGCTGGGGGCCTTCCTCTATCTGATGGACCTGACTCCATACGGAACAGACCCTGTACCCGTTGTGATGAGCGTAACCTCGTCCCTGTATATATGGGCCATTCTGTCCAGAGGGATGCTGACCGCCGCACCGATTGCCCGCGAGAATCTGTTCGAGAGCATGCGCGACGGCGTACTGGTCATGGACCTCTCCGACAAGCTGGTGGATTATAACCGGGCCGCTGCCGAGATGCTTGAGGATCTGGATGCCTCCGCCATCGGCCGCCCGCTGGCCCAACTCTTCCTGCCTGCCGGCAAGGAAGCTGTCGATTATGTAATGAATTCCAATCCGCAGATCAGCGAGGAGCAGGAGCTGGTATGGCATTCCGGCGGAGAAGTCTGCTATTATCAGGTCCGTTCCTCTCCGGTCCAGAAGCATGACGGCCATCTTGCCGGGCGGATGATCATGCTGATTGATGTTACCGAACGCACCCTGCTCCAGGACAAGCTGCTGCAGCTTGCCACCATCGACAGCCTGACCGGCATCTACAACCGGACCCACTTCATGGAGCTGAGCCGGCAACGGCTGAAGGAAGCCGCAGACTCCGCTGCCCCCTTCTCGGTCATCCTGCTGGATATCGATTTCTTCAAGAACATTAACGACCGCTACGGGCATCAGCACGGGGATATGGCCTTGCAGCATGTAGTAGGCGTATGCCGTCAGCATGTCCGGGAAGGGGATGTCTTCGGACGGTACGGAGGCGAGGAATTCGTCTTAAGCCTGCCGGGAGCCCCCTTGAAGGAAGCGGCCCTGATCTCTGAGCGTATCCGCAGGGACATCGAGCAGAGCACCTTCTCCACCATCACAGGAACAATTAAAATCACAGCCAGCTTCGGCGTGACTGAAGCCTTCCGCCGTTCGATCTCACTGGAGGAGCTGCTCTCGGAAGCAGACCATGCCCTCTACTCCTCCAAGCGTAACGGCCGCAATAGCGTTCATCTGTATGGCGTCTCCTCCATCACCCGCTTCAAGCCCATGTGATGGAGGAGAAGCCCATCTTTTCCTGCCCCGCGCGTCACCTCACGCTTTCCCTCTGCATAACAAGTAGAAACGGCTTCGCCGTACTTTCAAAGGACGGTACCGTTTCAGCGAGAAATAGAAGGATAATTTATAGCTTGAACCAAAAATTCTTATATTTGAATAAATGGCACCCGCCGGGTATATCCGCCTACTCTTTTGGTGATACCAGCTTCCATAGCCCCTTTTCTCCAGTTCTTTCCTGTCCCTGCACTGATTTCCGTCATTCCTGTTCTCCTGTTGTTTGCATAGGCGGGTTTTCAGTTTAATAAGAGTTAGCCGATCCGTTCGGCAGAATTCAGGTTCATGCGACATGGAGGGGGTTCTATGATCAAGATCGGGCTGACCGGCTTCGGAGACCATGAGGAGCTGTACGGCAAAATCAAACCTGCCGACCGCCTGCCTGCCTACAGCGCCCATTTTCCCATTGTGGAAATTGACAGCTCCTTCTACGCGGTTCAGCCGGTCCGAAATTACGAGAAATGGGTCAACCAGACGCCGGAGGCGTTCCAGTTCATTGTGAAGGCTTATCAGGGAATGACCGGACATCTGCGGGGGAAAAAGAATTACTACGATACGCCGGAGGAGATGTACCGGGCCTTCCATACCTCTATCGCTCCTGTCCGCTCAGCGGGCAAGCTGGCGATGGCGCTGTTTCAATTCCCGCCCTGGTTCGACTGCACCAAGGACAATGTGGATTTCCTGCGCGAAGCGAAGGAGCGGCTATTGGATGTACCCGCTGCCATCGAATTCCGTAATGATTCCTGGTACAGCCCTGAGATGCGTGAGCGGACCCTCCAGTTCCTGGAGCAGGAAGGCTGGATTCATACGATAGCCGACGAGCCGCAGGCAGGTTCCGGCTCCATCCCGATTGTCCCTGTCGCCACCCGGCCGGACCTCACCTACGTGCGGCTGCACGGGCGCAACACCGCAGGCTGGAACCAGAGCAGTCACCCGGACTGGCGCAAGCTTCGCTATCTGTACCGTTACAGCACCGAAGAGTTAACGCAGTGGCGGGACCGGCTGCTGGAGCTTGAACAGACCTGTAAGAATATTTACGTGGTATTTAATAATAATTCTGCCGGGGATGCCACTCCTAATGCCCAAGAGCTGCAATCGCTGCTTGGGATCGACGGCGGGCTGGCCCCGCGCCAACTGGACTTATTCAACTGATGTACAGAGGTCTACATAAATCTCTTCTACTCCCTGCTGAAGCATTTGATCACCGTCCCATTCGTCTTATATTTGTAGAGGAGGCCAAAGAATTATGAAGAGAAATCATACTATGATGCAATTTTTTGAATGGCATGTCGCGGCGGATGGAGAACACTGGAAACGCCTTGCCCAGATGGCCCCGGAACTGAAGGCGGCGGGCATTGATTCGGTATGGGTTCCCCCTGTTACCAAGGCCGTCTCGCCCGAAGATACCGGTTATGGAGTCTACGATCTGTATGACCTCGGTGAATTCGATCAAAAGGGTGATGTGCGCACGAAGTATGGAACCAAGCAGGAGTTAATCGACGCGATTGCCGAGTGCCTGAAGAACGGCATTGCGGTCTACGTGGATCTGGTCATGAACCATAAAGCCGGAGCAGATGAGACCGAGGTCTTCGAGGTTATTGAGGTGGACCCGAACGACCGCAACAAGGATATCTCCGAGCCGTTCGAGATTGAAGGCTGGACCAAATTCGATTTCCCGGGACGCGGCGAGGAATACTCCAGCTTCAAGTGGAATCACACTCACTTCAACGGAACCGATTTCGATGCCAAGGAAGGCCGCAACGGCGTATTCCGGATTGACGGCACGAATAAAGGCTGGAATGAGAATGTGGATACTGAATTCGGCAACTATGACTATCTGATGTTCGCCAACATTGATTACCTCAATGAAGATGTGAAGCAGGAGATGCTGAACTGGGGCAAGTGGCTGGTCGATACGCTGCAATGCAGCGGATACCGGCTGGATGCGATCAAGCATATCAACCACGAGTTCATCAAGGAATTCGCCATGGAGATGAAAAAGAAGCGCGGCGAGGACTTCTACATCGTCGGTGAATTCTGGAACTCCAATCTGGAGGCCTGCCGCGAATTCCTGAACACTGTCGATTACCAGATCGATCTGTTCGATGTCTCTCTTCATTACAAGCTGTACTCCGCCGCACTGGCAGGCCGGGATTTTGACCTGACGCATATCTTCGATGATACGCTCGTACAGACGCACCCCGCGAATGCCGTCACCTTCGTCGACAATCACGATTCCCAGCCTCATGAGGCTCTGGAATCCTGGGTGGGCGACTGGTTCAAGCAAAGCGCCTACGCCCTGATTCTGCTGCGGCGCGACGGATATCCCGTTGTCTTCTACGGGGATTATTACGGCATCGGCGGCCCTGCGCCGATGGAAGGCAAGAAGGACGCCATCGATCCTCTGCTCTGTGCCCGCCACACCAAAGCTTACGGTGATCAGGACGATTACTTCGACCATCCGAACACTATCGGCTGGGTCCGGCGCGGCGTTCAGGAGATCGAAGGCTCCGGCTGCGCTGTAGTCATCTCCAACGGAGACAACGGAGAGAAGCGGATGTTCGTGGGCGAATCGCGCAGCGGAGAGGTATGGGAGGACTTCACCCATAACCGCGGGGAGTCCGTCACCATCGGCGAAGACGGCTGGGCCGTATTCCCGGTGAATGGCGGAAGCGTCTCCGTCTGGGCGCTGCCCGAGCCGAAGCCAGCCGATGCCTGCGCGGAGGATTGAGCTTGTAAAGATTAATGCCGTCCCTGTTATTAGGGGACGGCATTTTTTTATAGGTGAGAAGTGACGCTTGTAGTGGAATCAAGGGTATCTGTCCACCTTATTTCATTCGCGGGCTCAGAGCAACTAACCTCCCATTTTATCCACATATTATTCACAAAAGAAATATATTACTCTATTTACACGCAAACAAGTTACTCATTGGCTCATTTGACACTCATCCGGCCAAACTCAGCGCCACCACTGGGATTTTTCCACAATGTTATCCACATTTTATCCACAGTACGTTCAGCATCTGACGGATGCCTATAGAATTACTATTGTGAACAACGCGAAATAGGCAAATCCACGCCACAGGGGCTATGAATTCGCC
Organism: Paenibacillus sp. FSL R7-277; assembly: GCF_000517965.1. Taxonomy (NCBI): domain Bacteria; kingdom Bacillati; phylum Bacillota; class Bacilli; order Caryophanales; family Paenibacillaceae; genus Paenibacillus; species Paenibacillus sp. FSL R7-277. The sequence continues at coordinate 69,014 of NZ_ASPX01000071.1, read as the reverse complement.
TATTTATGCTGAGCAAGACATAACTTGCAGTTAGCATTTGCACTTATTGGTCAGCAGCTTGCGGTTAAGGAGTTGTGGTTGTGTTGTCCCCGTCAGCCCAGACGCCTGTGTCATGGTTCAGAATACGTTTGATCGGATATACCTTCCATACCGCCGTTACTACAGCCGAACACAAGACTGCTTTGAGCAGGTCCCCCGGAAGAAACGGCCACATGCCTGCCGTCAATGCCTTGCCGAGTGAATCCATACCTGTAGAATAGGCCAGCCACCCCACACCGCCCGGATAAACTAACAGTGCCCCGAAGATAAAGTTAGCGGCCAGCAGCTTCACGAAGGTGTATTGGTCCTGCTTGATACGTTCGGCGAAAAAGCCGATCAGCCAGGCCACGAACGGCCAGGAGAAGATATATCCTGCGGTAGGGCCAACCAGGACCGCCAATCCTCCGCTTCCGCCCATCACCTGGAATCCGGCAGCGGCGAGTCCGATCACGATCAGTACAGCAAGCGCCCCGTAACGGGCCCCAAGGATTGAACCAGCCAGCATTACCGCGAGGGTCTGCATGGTAATGGGTACCGTGGAGAAGGGCAGCGAGATTTTCAAATAACTCAGAGCTATCATGACGGCGGCGAATAAGGCACTGAATATCAGGCCGCGGGTGGTCCATTTCTTCATGGCCGGGAGGTTCCCCCTTTTTTTAAAAATATAAGAATTTATATGTTTCACGCTACAAATTATCCTTCTATTTCTCACCGAAACGGTACCATCCTTTAAAAGGATGGCAAAGCCGTTTCCACTTGGAATCACTATAACATCACCCTCCAGATACATCAATTCTGAAATCTTTGTTATAATGGGTAGCAATTGTTGACTAGAGCTGGACGGAAAGCAGGCATGAGGATGATCAGGGCGCATAATATAAGCTTGTCCGTGCGGGAGGGGCAGCATCGCCGAACGGTACTGCAAGGGATTAACATTCATATAGAGCCTGGGGAATGGGTAGCGCTGACAGGGGCCAACGGCTGCGGCAAAACCTCGCTAATCCGCTCCTTCAACGGACTGAACACCCCCTCCGGCGGCAGTCTGTCCGTGGCCGGACTGGACCTGCGCCTGCCGGAGAACCGTATGGCTGTTAAGCAGCACGTGCAGCTTGTGTTTCAGAATCCCGAAGCACAGACGGTTGGCTCCACCCCGTTCGAGGATATCGCCTTCGGGCTGGAGAACCGGGGACTGGAACGGGAGCGGATGATTGCACGAATCCATGAGATTCTACAGCAGGTAGGACTAAGCCATAAAGCGGAGGCAGAGGTATCTACACTATCCGGCGGAGAGCGCCAGCGTCTGGCGGTAGGCTGCTGCCTGGCACTGGAAGCTAAGATGATTATTTTCGATGAGGCTACCTCGATGCTGGACCCTGAGGGAAGATCGGATATTCTGGAGCTGGCCCAGGGGCTATGGCAGGCAGGGACTACCATCCTCTGGGTCACGCAGCGGATGGAGGAGCTGGCCGCAAGCCCGCGCATTGCGGTGCTGGGCAAGGGGCAATTGCTCTATGACGGCAGCCCGCGCAGCCTGTTCTATACCTCGGAGCTGCCGGTGACCCTCGGCTGGCTTCCTTCTCCGGCCGTTCGGGTCGGGAAGCTGCTGCAGAAGCAGGGCTGGCCGCTTCACCTGCTGCCGCTGACCGGACAGGATCTGGAGGAGCTGCTATGAGAATTCGTACGGAGCATCTTTCCTTCTGCTATGAAGGCGGCAGGCCAGCGGTTCAGGATATCTCTCTGGATATCCCTACAGGTACACTGACCGTCCTCTGCGGGGTGAACGGGAGCGGCAAGTCTACGCTGCTCCGTCTGCTCGCGGGTCTTGCACAGCCTTCCACCGGGCAGATTCTTTACGATCACGGGAAGAAGACGGACTACAAGACTGCCGAAGCTGTGTCCATGGTATTCCAGCAGCCGGAGACCCAGCTGTTCGCGGGTACGGTACATAAGGATATCGAATACGGCCTGATGGAGCGCGGGGTGTCCAAGGAGAAGCGGACGGAGATCATCGCGAGCGCCCTGGCGAAGACCGGGCTGGCTTACGATGAATTCGCCGGGCGCTCTCCCTTTCTGCTTAGCGGGGGCGAGAAGCGGCGCGTATGTATTGCGGGTGCCCTGGCCGTACAGCCCGGGCTTCTGATTCTGGATGAGCCGACCGCAGGGCTGGACCCCCAGGCAGCGCAGGCACTGCTCGAAATGGTGAAGGAGCTGCGCAGCGGCGGCCTGACCCTGATCATCGGCACCCATGATCTGGACAGCTTCCTGCCGGTTGCCGACAAGGTCATCGTAATGAAGCAGGGCGTTATCCATTATGACGGTCCTGCTCCGGCATTGACTGCTGATCCCAGCCTGCTGGCAGATGCCGGACTCACACCCCCCGTCTATGCTTCTATGGGACGCAGAGCGGTGCAGTATGGCCTACTGGAGGCAGTCCCGGACAATCTGGAGGAGCTGCTGGTAGGGCTGGAAAAGCACCCGCTGCCTATGCCGCAGACGGACAGGTGGCCGGCAGGCACTGGCGCCTCTGCGCGCAGCAGCGCCATGCCACCCGGCAACCAGAATACCAAAACCAGCGAACAACACAGTGCGGAATACAGCTTAGAAGGCACCTGGAAGCGAGATCATTCTCCTCGATCCTCCAGAACAGAGCGGGTTCAGACGATAATCAGGCCTGGCAATCCAAGACTAGAACAGAACACCCCGCTCAGGCCCGGCTGGCAAGGACTCGATCCCCGGGCCAAATGGCTGGGGATGATTCTCGGCTCGCTGGTCCTGTTAGGGATGAACACTCTGCTCCCGCTGCTGCTTACCGCCGGGCTGCTGGCCGGGCTCGCGGCTTCGGCCCGCATCTCCTGGCGCCGGGCCTTCCGCTTCTTCCGCCCGTTCCTGCTGATGTTCCTGTTCCTCTGGCTCCTGTCCGGGCTTAGCTGGAGCTCTCCCGACTTCGCACTCGGGCCGCTCAGCTTCAGCTATGCAGGACTCGTGCGCGGGGGAATTAACGTGCTGCGCTTCCTGCTGTTAATTGCCCTGGGCTTCCTGTTCACCGAGACGACCACCGGAGCTCCCTTGCGCGAGGGTCTGGAATGGGGCATCGCTCCGCTGCGGGCCCTGGGCATCCGCACCCGTAACTGGTCGCTTGCCGTATCCGTGACCCTGCAGTTCGTGCCGTGGATTCTCGGCAAGCTGGCCCAGCTGCAGCTTGCGCTGGGCTCACGCGGAAGACGCGCCCGCGGGGTGGCCCGCTGGTCCCCGAGGCAGATCGCCCTAATCATCGTGCCTCTGCTGATTCTTGTCCTGGGTATGGGCGACGAGCTGGCGACAGCCGTAGAATCACGGGGGTATGATCCCGCCAAGCAGCGGACCCCGGTCTATCAGCTCCGCTGGAGCAGGCGTGATACACTGGCAGCGCTAGGTATCCTGGCGGTTGCAGCTATGCTGTGGTGGGTAGCGCGTATCAGCTGAGCGGGTACGGGACGATTCAGTGAACAAAATCACCATAGCGGATGAATAGTGTAAGAACTTATACGGCTGCGCAGCTAATACAGTTAAACCCTTCTTACCTATCCGCCCACTTGTGGGGTATCCGGCGAAATCAGGGGCACTAGTGCCCCTGATTTTTGCTCCATTGGCCTTAATTCGTTTTACTCTCCTTCGCGTCAGCCAATTGTATGCTGTTTTTGGCATACATTCGGCCCGTGCGCCTGCATACAAGCACTTTGTATGCTGTTTTTGGCATACATTCGGCCCGTGCGCCTGCATACAAGCACTTTGTATGCTGTTTTTGGCATACATTCGGCCCGTTTGCCTGCGCGGCAGCACATTGTATGCTGTTTTTGACATACATTCGGCCCGTGCGCCTGCGTGCCAGCACTTTGTATGCTGTTTTTCGCTTACACTTTTGTCACACCATTTACTCATTCAGCATGCGTACGGGCACTTCCCCCAACTCTGCGCACACTCCTAATCAAAAGTAAGCCGCCCCCTCCAGCAATCGGAGAGGGCGGCACCTTTTTTGCTGCCACAGCAGCTTTATTTACTTCAATGTACTCGCAATGACCGAGATATCACCAGTTGAATAATCCAGGAAATACGCTGTTTTCGACTTTATATTAGCGTACAGAAATTTCGTGTTTCCATTCTTCGGCCATTCCTGATTCTTCAGCAGCGCCGCGCCTCCCTGAGAGAATAGGGACCATGAGCGCCCCTGCAGATCCCCCACAAACACCTGACCATTAATGACTTCCGTTACCCACCCGGAAATGTCGCCATCCTCTTTGAAGACCTGTTTGACAGAAGCCGTTTCTTTGCTAGTGGATTTGTTGATTAACTGGAAGACCTTCTGAGCCTCATCGGCTGAAGGACGGCTTACATTCCCCGGTACGGGCTGATAAGTGTAGGAAGTGTAAGCTGCATAGAAGTTCCCGCTGGAATGAATGGAGAAGTCTGTATTGAAGTCCTTGATTACCGTCTCATTTCTTGAATACAAATTAACCAGCTTCACCAGATAGTCCGTGCTCATAATCCCTTGTGCCTGATACTTAACGGCCAAATACGGGTATGCCTGAAAATCCCAATCCATTACGGATACATTTTCATATCCCTTGTCAATAAACTTGGCATTATAAGTCACACTCGGCTTTGCCCAAGGATATTGATACAGGCTGAAGTTGTTTCCCGCTTGGACCATGATCCGTTCATTGGTTTTGCCGGTTGGAGCTACCCATTTTACTTTGTCCCCTGCCGTTTTAAGCGGGATATCCGTTTTGCTGAGGAGACGTCCATCAGAGGAGAACACGGATTTCGAAATTTTAGTGCCTTTGCCTTGTTTAAGAAGCACAATTTTCGGCGGACTGCTCATCACCTGTAGGTCCAGGATACGGCTGGAGTCATCTGATATCGTAGTCGCATTGTTTGTATGTAGGTCAACGATATCTGCTTTATTATTCACATGATCCACAAGTGCCGCTGCATTTCCGCTAACCCATACCACGTCGGTCCGCTCATTGACCGGCTGCTCTTTGGGATTCGCATTCACCGGACCGGCGGTAATCAGCATGCTCATAGTCAAAACAGAAATAAGCAATACTTTCTTGAACATAGAATAATCCTCCTGTTACGCGATTTTTGAATCCTTGTTCATGACGCTTGGATATATAAAAAGTTGCAGAAAAACAAATATTTTCCGTGACTTCTTATCGCCTTATCCGGCCTTCCGTATACTACAAGGCTTGCTCGCCAATCGCCAGTAGGCTATTCATCTCACTTCCCCTCCTCCGGATGCCTGGAGACCAGCCTCACCAGATCCAGAGTCAAGAGAGGAAGAGTCACCGCAGCAGGATAGGCCAGATACCGCGGCTCCCATACCGGGTTGAACTTCTCCTTATACCGGCGCAGACCGGAGAAGCCATACCAGTGGCCTCCGCGCTCAAAAACCAGCCGGGCGAGCTTCTCCTCCCGCAGCGCTCCAAAGCGGCCCCCGACATTGGACAGCGGGGCAGACCCCAGATTGAAGCTTCTGTATCCGCGCGCTTTCGCCCATTCCAGCAGACACAGGAACAGGTAATCCATAGTCCCGTTCGGGGTATCCTTGTGATGGCGCATCAGATCCACCGAGACCGTCTTCTGCCCGTCATAACCAGGAGCCATGGAGGCAAAAGCCAGCAAATGGCCGTCTGCTCCACGCAGCAGTGCCAGCGGTGCGAGCTGGAGGTACGGCTCGCTGAACCAGCCCAGCGAGTAGCCTTTCTCCTTGCGCCCGGCCAGCCATTCCTCTGACAACAGGCGAAGCTCCTGCAGCAGCTCCTTCGAATGCTGGGCCTCTGTGATCTCGAAACGGTAGCCCTCGCGCTCGAACCGCCCCTTCACATTACGCAGGCTGGCGTTCCGCGATCCGCTAATACTAAAGTCCGCCAGCGGGACCAGCGCTTCTTCCCCCAGCTTAAAGAACCGGTAGCCCTGCTCATGATAGAGCGGAAGATGCGCCGGGGTCGCCTGATAGAAGACTACAGATAGTCCATACAAATCAGCAGCCTGCCTGAACTCACTGATTCCGTTATTAAGCAGATTCATCGGCCCAAGCGGATCACCCAGTACCACCAGCTTGTCCCGGACTCTGGCGAAGGCGAACAGCACCTTGCCTTCCTGGGCCCAATAGAAGCTTTTGTCGCCAAGAAACAGCATATGGCTTAAGGCATTGCCCCAGCCCTCCGCGAGGAAGCGCTCCAGCCGCGCCATATCCTTATCCGCGAGAAGCGTATCTGCCTTGTGCTGCGGCCTGAGGGCTACAACCATCGTCAGCAGCAGCCAAGAGAAAATCAGTCCGCCGGCCGCCGTGGCGGCCACATTACTGTGCTGCCGCAGCCATTCCGGCTGGATGCCGGGCGGGAGATGCTTCAGGAAGCCGTGATGGGTATAACTCGCCAGCCCGTAATAGCTGAGGGCTACAGCCGAAGTCAGGAGCAGCCACCATAAGGTGCTTTTGGCGCTAAACGGAACGCTGACCCGGTAGAACCGGCTTCGTGAGATCCAGAGAATCATCGCCACCACCAGCAGGAACAGAGCCTCCTCGTAATCGAATCCCTTCGTGAATGCAAATACCGCCCCACCCAATAGGAGCAGGCTCGTCCAGACATAAGCCCTGCGGACACGCAGGGAGATTCCCCGCGACAGCAGAATCAGCATAAAGCCGATTAGCACGGACAAATGGTGCGAGATCTGCATCACTGGCAGCGAGAGGAGCTCCTCTGTCACCTTCAGCCTGTAGAGCAGCTCAGGCGTAGCTGCCGACAGCAGCAGAAGCAGACCGCTGGCCAAGACCAGCTTGCCGAGTGCCCATACGCCCAGATCGCTGAGGAAGGTATATTGACCGGGCCAGCCCCATATTTTCTGCCAGACCGTCAGGGGGGCTTCCACTCTGTCGCCGCTGCGTTCAGCGCCCTTCGTACCCGGCAGCCCGAACTCCAGCGCAGCCAGCACCAGTCCGAGCAGCCAAGGGATAATGTAATAGAATAATCTGTAGATGACCAGAACTGCCATTGCATGGTCGCTCTTGATGCCAAGCTGGGTAAGCCCGAGCAGCGCAATCAGATCGAACGCACCGATGCCGCCGGGAGCCATACTTAGAATTCCCGCTATCGCAGCCACTACATAGATACTGAAGACGGTGAGAAATGGAGCGCTTCCGAGCATCTCACCGGCAATGAACCAGAAGGTCAGCCCGGCGAACACCCACTCCAGAAAGGAGGCACCCACAGAAGCAACCACAGTAAGCCAGGCGGTTCTCCCCTCACCCCGGTTGACCCATTTGGCGAAGAGCGCAGAGCGCTGGAGGAGTACAAAGAACGGCAGATACAGCGCTATCCCCCAGACTGCAAAAACCAGCCAGCGATGCGCCCCCAGCAGCCGGTCCGCCGGCAGAAGTCCGGTTATCGTCCCCCACCCAAGCAGCGACAGCCCCGTAATCATCAGCGGTGACAGGAACACAATGGCCGGCGCGAGCAAGGATGCAGGCACACTGCTCCGTTTATAGAGCAGCGTTCTAAGGCCCGCACCAGCCAGACCGGCGAATCCAATCATATTATTGAACGTATTGGCGATCCAGGCATAACGGAAGGTCCGCAACCAGCCGATCTGCAGGCGGAAATGCCGCCGGATCAAGTAATCATAAGCACTCATGACCGCCACCGACAGCAGCGAAATTCCCAGCATCTGCATAATAGAGGGTACGGGAACGGATTTCAGATCACGGATAATTTTGCCTAAATGAATTTGCTTCAGCTCATGCTGCCCCTCCAGATAGACCAGACCGATAATCAGCAGCGGAAAAAGCGCACGCACCGCTTTAATCCGGTAGATGGATATCAGCAGCCGTACGAGCTTGAAGCGTTCCAATTTATTTTTGATTACAGTATGCATGACTTCACCTATCCTCACTGCCGAACGCTCTTGTTGCCTGAACATATTCAGCCCTCTTCATACGAACCCATTATAACAAGATCCGCAACAGAACTCCCGTATAATGGTCACATGCCTATAATAGTTAGACGGCGGGCGGAGGATAAGTCCCTGCATCAGATTTATATTTATCCGGTGATGGTGGGAAGCGTATACATCTATATTTTAAAAGCACCCGGACTGCGATTAGTCCGGGTGCTTTTATCATCGTACCAAGGGTTGTCATCCCCTAACGGAGAGCCTGTCACCATGGCAATGGCGGCTCCCTTCAGAGACATGCTGTTCTCGCTCAGGCTATACTCGGATGTCGAATCTCCCTGCGCTGTCGGTGGTTGCGTTAGCAATCTCCTGAACGGATGCTGCTGTCAGCTTATGGTTACCGGCAGGCTTGTCCGGAGGCGCAGCAGCGCTCTGGGCAGAAGCGGAGCTGCCCGCAGCCTGTGACTTCTGGGTAATTTGTGCTTCAATTTGCTTGATCTGCTGTTCTAGCTGCTTGGTTTTGGTTTCTTTGGCTTGCTCGCTGTCCTTGCTTGCGCTTACTTTCTCAAGCTCAGCTTCCAGCTTCGCCTTCTGCTTCTCAAGTGCAGCGGTATCGCTGGCGCTGGAGGATGTATAAGATACAGATGATGAAGCGGCAACGGATGAGACATTCATGGGTGTCCCTCCTTTCACCTCTTCAATATATCCCTTTTCTCTACAATGAACGTTAAAATGCGCTGAAGGTTTGCTGAATATCCCTTCAACCCTTCCTGGCCCTCCGGTTCACCAGCATAACGCTCAGCAGGATGATGACCAGCCCGGCGATGGTATTGGCATAGACCTGCTCCTGCAGGAAGATTACGCCCCACAACAGGCCAAATACAGGCACGAGGAAGGTAACACTAACGGTCTTGACCGGGCCGATATTGGCAATCAGCCGGAAATACAGCAGATACGCCACTGAGGTGCAGATCAGCGAGAGGCCGAGGACAGAATATACAGCGGCGGAAGAAGGCAGATGATCCGGGGCAAAAATCACCGCCAGCGGCAGCAGCACCACACTTGCGCCCAGCTGTTGTCCCGCAGCAAGCGCCAGCGGAGTGAGACCGGAGCCTACGCGTGATGCGTATAATCCTCCGAACGCATAGCAGAGCGCGGCTCCAAGAGAGTAACCAACGGATAAAAGAACCGTGCCGGTCAGCGGAAGCGGACTCCAGCCGACCAGCACGCCCACACCTACAAGGCCTATGATCAGCCCGGCTGATTTGGCCGCCCCCGGCTTCTCCTTCCGGGTACCCCACGCCGCCAGTGCCGCGAACATCGGAGTTGTAGCATTCAGAATCGCCGCCAGTGAGGCGCTCAGATGCAGCTCAGCCATACAGATCAGCGTGAACGGAAGCGCCGCGTTAACCGCACCGAGCAGCAGGAAAGATCTCCAGTGCTTCAGGAGGCCCAGCCTGCGCCGGGTCAGCAGCGCATAGAGCAGCAGAGCAGCTCCGGCAATCGTAACGCGCAGCTCTGTCGTGAAGACCGGACCGAGCTCCGGCGAGGCAATCCGCATGAACAGGAAGGAAGCCCCCCAGGCAAAAGCAAGCAGCAACAGGGTAGCAAAGTCCTTGCGGCTCACAGCTTGACCTCTCTTCTGCACAGCAGCAGATAGGACAGAACCGACAGGAGGCCCGCTCCCGCGATGACCAGCGCCATCGGCAGGGCCGAGCCGCTGCCGCCAAGTCCGACCAGCGGAGCCGCGCAGCTCCCCAGCAGCAAGGGAAGCAGACCCAGAAGCGCAGAGGCGCTGCCAGCCGTCTCCCCCTGATCCTGCATCGCCAGCGAGAAGCTGGTCGTACCCACAAGACCTACACTTGCAACCACAGCGAACAGACAGATTAGGATCGGCAGCAGCCCGCCATCGGCGAGGAGGGTAATCAGCAGCAGAATACCTCCAGAGGTACTGAGCAGAAGGCCGCAGATCAGCAGCTTACGCTCACCCACTCTGGCCGACATCCGCCCGGCAATCTGCCCGGTCAGAATAATGCCGAGGCCATTCACGGCGAAAATCAGGCTGTACATTTGCGGGGATACCCCATAAATCGTCTGCAGAACAAAGGATGATCCCGAGATATAAGCGAACATGCCTGCCATAACAAAGCCCTGGGAGAGCGCGTAGCCCATGAATCCGGCATTGCCGAGCAGGATGCGGAAGGTACGCAGGGTCCCTCTGAGCCCGCTGCGGATACGCCGTTCCTTAGGCAGAGTCTCCGGCAGCCGCAACAGGATGACCGCCGCGAAGAGCAGCCCGCATACGAACAAGACGATAAATACCCCCTTCCAGTCCGTCACTCTCAGCAGTTGCCCCCCGATGACCGGCGCTGCAATCGGACCCAGTCCGTTGACAATCATCAGCAGCGAGAAGAACTTGGTTAATTCCGAGCCGCTGTACATATCGCGGACCGCCGCACGGGAGATTACCACCCCTACCGATCCGGCCAGGCCTTGAATGAAGCGCAGCACAATCAGCAGTCCGATGGACGGGCTGAACGCACAGAGCAGCGAGGATACCGCATAGATCATCATTCCGAACAACAGCGGAATCCGGCGCCCATGCACATCACTGAGCGGTCCGGCCACAAGCTGGCCCGAAGCCAGTCCCAGCAGGAAGAAGGTCAGGGTAAGCTGAATCATGGCGGGACTGGTATCGAAATAGAGACCAAGGGCAGGCAGGGCAGGCAGATACATATCAATCGACAGGGGACCAATGGTAGCGATGGCTCCCAGAATCACGGCAAGCTGCAGCCGCTGGCTTCTGGACGGCCCGCCCTCGGCCAGGCTTGTCACCGAATTTTGCTTCATCATGAACAGGATACATCCTTTCTTGCCCGTAACCATAAGTAAGACGGCAGAGCCATTTATGTTCAGGTCCGTTAATATATTTCTCCATACTACCGATTACCGCCGGAATGTTCAATGAATTTCTGGTTGGGCGGGAAAGTGCGGCAGCTTGGCAGGAACAACAAAAAACCGCCTGCCGTAGCCGCCAATCCTCTCGGTGATCGGCAGGCCCGCAGGCGGTTATCTCAGGTGGTGCTGTTGTTACTCCTCAGAATCGGTAAGAGCGGCCAGCCAATCTCTTGCCGCCTCCGCCTCGGCGGCGCTCAGGCGGTGCCCCTGATTGCCCCAGTGCGAGGTAACCTCTGCCCCGGCACCGCTTAACAGTGCTTCCAGCTCCCGGGTCTCCTCGGAGCGGATAATCGGATCATTGGTCCCTGCCCCGATAAAGACCGGAACCCCCTGCAGCGAAGGAATCGCCAGGCCGCGCAGCGGAACCATCGGATGCAGCAGCACTGCCGCCCGGAAGATTCCTCCGTAGTGGAACAGCAGGCTGCCCGCAATATTCGCGCCGTTAGAATAGCCGACTGCTACCAGGTTATCAGCATCGAAGCCGTATTTTGCAGCCGCTTCATCCAGAAACTGCTTCACCTCATGGGTGCGGAAGATCAGATCCTCCTCATCGAAAATCCCCTCCGCCAGCCGCCGGAAGTAACGCGGCATGCCATTCTCCAGTACGTTGCCGCGGATGCCCAGCACAGATGCTCCGGGTGCCAGCAGCTCTGCAAGCGGCAGCAGATCACGCTCGTTGCCGCCTGTGCCGTGGAATAAGACCAGTGTTGGCTGGGTTACGTCTGTACCTTGCTCAAATACATGAATCATACCGGCTTCACCTCCAGTTCACGGATTTCAAACGGGCTGAGGTTCGCTTCAATCGCCGCACGCTGCGGCTCAAACCAAGCCGGAAGCATCAGCTTCTGCCCCAGCGCCTCCGGTGCTTCATCACGGGCAAAGCCCGGAGGATCGGTTGCAATCTCGAACAGAATTCCGCCTTCTTCCCGGAAGTAGATGGCATTGAAGTACTGGCGGTCCTGCACCGGAGTCGGCTGGTAGCCGTGACTCTGAACCCGGCGTCCCCACTCCAGCTGCTCTTTGTCATCTGCGGCCCGCCAAGCAATATGGTGAACGGTACCTGTACCGCCGCCGCCCTGCGGAACTGGAGTGGCCTTCAGATCAATAATATTGCCGATATTGCCTGAAGCTCTGTAGCGGATGTAGCCGTCCCCTTCAGCGATACGCTCCATTCCCAGGGTGCGGGAGAGTGTATCCGCTGTCCGGTCCGGGGCTGTGCTGTAGAGGACAGCACCCCCGAAGCCTTTAACCGCATGCTCTACCGGAACGCCGCCAAACGACCAGGTGCTCAGCGCACCCTCTTCACGCTCCACCAGTTCAATCCGCAGTCCGTCAAAATCCGCGAAAGAGAGATACGACTCGCCAATCCGGGTAACCTTAGTCACAGGAATCTGGTAAGCGGCCAGCCGCTGCTCCCAGAATCCGAAGGAGCCGGCCGGTACAGCATAAGTGGTCACACCGACCTGTCCTCCGCCGATTCTGCCTTTGCGGCCATGAGCCCAAGGGAAGAATGTGATGATCGTACCCGGCGCACCCTGCTCATTGCCGAAGTAGAGGTGGTAGACCTCGGGGGCGTCGAAATTGATGGTTTTTTTGACGAGCCGCAGGCCTAGAATTCCGGCATAGAAATCAGCATTACGCTGAGCGTCTCCAACAAAAGCGGTAACATGATGAATCCCTGCAGTATGCATAGTCATGAGTGAACCCTCCTGATAGTTGTGATGATGATGCGCTTATTTTAATTGAAGAATATTGCGTCTAGTGAAATCGAACCCGCGCCTGTCAGCGCTATACCTACAGCGACTACCAGCACCGTTAAAGGAAACTCAATCCCGTTCGCTGTGGACCAGAATCCGTTAGGAGCATGAACCTTCACAATGGCACCGAGCATCGTTGCCGCAATCAGCACCGCAGCCACCGGAGTCAGCAGACCCAGAGTGAACAGCAGGCCTCCGACCAGCTCCATCAGACCTGCCAGCACCGCCATACGCACGCCCGGCTTGATACCAATCGACTCCATCCAGCCGCCTGTTCCCTTAGGTCCATATCCGCCGAACCAGCCGAACAGCTTCTGTGCACCATGCCCGATGAACGCTACACCAATCACCAATCTCATCAACAATAAACCTACACTAACCATATTAAACACTCTCCATTCTCTTGGTTTTAATTATCTTAACATTAAGATATTTGCTAAAAAAATTGCTGAGCTATTATTCTCTTCTTTCGTTCAGCTTGCTAACAAGCAGACAACCTTACCGCAGCTGGGCTGCTACGGACTCACTTCTATACTCCCTTGCCCAGCTTCTTCAGCAGCAGCGTCGCCTGAGCCTTCTCTTCGCTGTCCAGTCCGCCCATCAGGCTGTGAATAGAATCGACATGCTGCGGGAAAATATCATCAAACAGCTCCCGTCCCGCCTCCGTAATCTCGGCATACGTAACACGGCGGTCATCCTCGCAAGGAACGCGCTTCAGCAGTCCCCGCTTCTCCAGCTTGTCGATATTGTAGGTGATGCTGCCGCTGGTGACCAGAATCTTCTCGCCAATCTGCTGAAGTGGAATCCGGTTTCTATGATACAGCACCTCCAGCACCATAAATTCCGCCGAGGCCAGCCCGTGACTCTTCATATCCTTCACCGCCTGATCCATCAGGCTCTTGTACGCCTTCGACAGAACGACGAACAATTTAAGCGATGCTGCCTGCTCCTGCTCCAGCGTAGTATCTGTCTCTGTTCTTGCTGTCTTATTCTTGCTGCTCATTTGGTACACCTCCTGACCGGCTGCATTTATCTTCAAGTTAATTATCTTTAAGTTAAGATAAATATACGTTATTGGAAGCAGTCTGTCAAGCGCGGGAGGTGAATTAATTTTCATTCCGCCCGGCGCAAGGAAGGATCGCTCTATGCTGCGGTCATGTGAAGCCTAATTCTTACAAAAAATCTAACCTCTGCGGGTAAATCCCCCCCCAACCCGCGCAACAATCACCCCCTCCAACTCCCGCAATAAGCAAGTGGATAACTGTATCTTAGTTATTCTATTTTCGTAATTTATACGGAAGCAAGTGGAAAATCTACATCTAATAGAGCTGAATTTCGCCACTTTGGGCGGATCATCCTTAATTAAGTGCCTTTTATCCAGCTGCTGTTTTAGCAGGGTTTATTCGTTCATCAGCAAGTGGACAAAATCCATCTATCTCCCGCTCCGCATATTTGATTTGTTCTCTAAAACGGCGTAGACTTTCAAAAGGTGAGTATACACCGAAGCAATCGGCTCTTAGCAAGCAACTTATTGGTTATTCCTAATACTTCAAATGAATCCTATCCTAACTTATACCAAGGCTACAAAAGGAGGCTGATTATGGAATCGAAGGCTCATCATCATTCCGGGGCCGCCGCGCGCAGTGCTGCGGCGGAAGAAGCCCCCGCGCCGCGCGTGCTGATCGTGACGGCAGTCGCGGCTGAGCGCGAGGCGGTCCTGCGCGGCCTCGCCGGCAGCCGCAGGTTCGACGTCATCGCGGCGGGCGCCGGCCCCGCTGCGGCTGCGGCTGGCACCGCCGCCGCCCTGGCAGCCGGCTCGTACGGCTGCGTAGTCAGCGCCGGGATCGGCGGCGGCTTCCCGGGACGCGCACCCGTAGGCTCGCTGGTCGTCGCCAGCGAGATGCGGGACGCGGCCCTCGGCGCAGAGACGCCGGAGGGCTTCCGCAGCGCTGCCGAGCTCGGCTTCGGCAGCGTGTCCGTGCCTGCGCCGGGCGGCACGGTACAGGCCCTTGCGGCCGCGCTGGCAGCGGCCGGCCTCACGGTAAGCACGGGCCCCGTGCTTACCGTGTCCACCGCGACCGGCACCGCCGGGACGGCCGCGGCTCTGGCCGCACGCCACCCGGAGGCGGCGGCGGAGGCGATGGAAGGCCACGGGGTCGCCGTGGCCGCCCAGGCGCTGGGAATCGCGGCGCTGGAGCTGCGCGCGATCTCGAACCCGGTCGGTCCGCGCGACCGGGCCGCGTGGAAGATCAATGAAGCGCTGGACGCTCTGGCAGCGGCGGCGGCTATTTTACGGGAGGTGCTGTAATGACACAAGAGCTTCATATTGCTTATTCCCCTTGTCCTAACGATACCTTTGTCTTTCATGCCTGGGCGCATGGCCTGATTCCCGGCGCACCCCAGCTGGATGTAATGTTTGCCGATATCGATATTACGAACGGGCTTGCAGCAGACGGCGCCGGGCCTGAAGTGCTCAAGATTTCCTACGCCGCCCTTCCCTGGGTGCTGGACAGGTACAAGCTGCTCCCTTGCGGCGGTGCGCTGGGACGGGGCTGCGGCCCGCTTGTACTAACCCGCAAAGGCGCAGGCGCCATCAAACATCCGCGCGAGCTGTCCGGCCGCAGAATTGCCGTCCCGAGCGAACGCTCTACGGCATACCTGCTGTTCCGTCTTTGGGTAGCACAGCAGGTGCAGGGCGGTCCGGCCGAGATCGTCGTTATGCCTTTTGATGAGATCATGCCTGCCGTACAGAAGGGGGAGATCGATGCCGGACTCGTCATCCACGAAGCCCGCTTCACTTACCCGTCTTACAATCTCAACCTGCTGACTGACCTCGGGAGCTGGTGGGAGAGCGATACCGGCTTGCCTATTCCGCTCGGTGCGATTATTGCCCGCCGCGATCTGGACCCTGAAGCCATTACCGGCTGGATTCGCAGCTCACTCCAGTATGCCTGGGACCATCCTCTGGACTGCCAGGAATACGTGCTAAGCCACGCCCAGGAGCTATCGCCGGAAGTGGCCAAATCGCATATTGATCTGTACGTCAATGAATTCACGATGAGCCTTGGCGAGGACGGCTATGCGGCCATCTCTGCACTGCTGAACCGGGCTGCTGCCGAAGGGCTTGTGCCTGCGGTTGATCCGGCGCTTTTGCGTTAGCAGGAGGAGCTTCATGACCCTCCGTTCCTTTTGAACAGCAGGCATGACTAACTTATCCTACACTTAGCTACCTATAGCGAGGAGGCCCTTCCTATGATTCCTTCAGGCAACAGCAAGGCTAATATCGACCGTTTTTTGGGGTACCAAAATGACTACGACCGTTACCGGCCGGAAGCCCCGCCAATGGTTATTGAACTGCTCACCAGTTATCTGGGCCACCGTCCTGCCCATGTTGCAGATATTGGCTGCGGCACGGGTCTGTCTACCTTCCTGTGGAAGGATGCCGCCGATGCGGTAACCGGAGTGGAGCCAAACCCGGATATGCTGGGCAAGGCTCAGGACAAGCTCCGTCTTCTCGGCAGCGGAGCGGATAACCTGTCTTTTGTGCAGGGCTACTCCAACCAGCTTCCTTTCGATACGGAGAGTGTGGACATTATCACCTGCTCCCAGTCGTTCCACTGGATGGACCCGGACAGCACTCTTCAGGAAATCGCCCGTTGTCTGCGGCCCGGCGGAGTCTTTGCCGCCTACGACTGTGACTGGCCTCTGGTGCTGCAGCCCGCTATTGAAGCCCGTTACAACCGGCTGATTGCGGCTTCCGATGCCCTGCTTGCAGAGCTTCAGCCCGGTGCCGACCAGGCCAGCAAATGGGACAAGGAAGGTCATTTGAACCGGATCAAAGCCAGCGGACGGTTTACGTACGCGAGAGAGATTGTTTTTCACAATATGGAGTCATGCGATGCACAGCGCTATATCGGGCTGGCCCTCAGCCAGGGCGGCGTCCAGTCCCTCCTGAAGCTCAGCCCGGCCTCACTTGTGCAGGACATCGCAGAATTCTCGGCACAGGTAGAGGAGTTCTTCCAGGGCCGGACCTTGCAGGTACCGGTTAGCTACCGGATGCGGACCGCTGTGAAGTAACCATCCCCGTTAGCAACCAAGCTCCTGTCTAAATAGTACAAGTAGAATCAAAAACGCGCCCCAGTTATCCCCGCAAAGGAACCGGGGCGTTTCAATGTCTCGGAAGACTTAACCAGGGACATTCCATGTCTGCCCTTCCTTTTGTTCACTGTATCTACTAATCCGCTCTATTGACCATTGGAATATTATCACATATTATTACACCAATGAAATAAAAATCTAATTACTGGGATTAGGTCAGGTGGTGTTATATGAAGTCCACAACCACGATTCGCGATCAGGTAACCGCATATTTGTCTAATCAGGGCCTGTCCATTAATCAGTTTGCCATCTCTTCAGGAATTAATTCCGGCACACTCAGCCGTGTCGTTAAAGACCGTCAACCGATTGCCATGGATCATCTGGAGCGTATTACCCGGGGTATGGGCCTGCCGGAGGACTACTTCTATACCTTATACGTGGACGAATGCTTTCATCATTCGGCCCCCACCTGGCGGCGCTTGCGGCCGTTTCTTGTGCGTTCAGCGGCGCTCGGCCGTCTTGACTGTGTTGAACAGGTAGTTAGGAACCTGCTGGAGAATCTGGTCTATGCCCCTATGCTATTCGAAGTTGCAGAAGGATTGTTCGAGCAGGGATTGTGGCACGCAGCAGCATTATTGTATGAGAATGTGAGCACCAGTGAGAAATATCAGAATTCCGAACGGCTGGCAATATGCCAATATCGCTTGTTCCGGATTGGCCTCGGTGATGACCAGAGCAGTAATCTGCGGGTAGCCATCCTGTTCGAATGCTTCATCGACCGGCTGAATGAGGCGGATCAGCTGGACGGATTGAAAGACCTGCTGGATGTCTACTACTCTCTGCAAAAGTGGTCCAAGGTGAACGAGCTTGCCGAGAAAATGCTTGAGCTGGCTACCCTCCGTTACAATCTCCAGCTCCGCTCGAAACGTAAACCGGACAACGAAAGATCACCTTCAAGTCCGCTGTATTTATATATTCTCCGTTCCCATCTCTTTTTATCAAGTGTCTGTATGGAATATGGGGACTATAAGTCTGCAATAGAGCGTGTAAGCCTTTATACAGATGTGCCTTGGATACAAGAAACTAATGACGAAAAAGAGCGGATATTAGCCCAATTCAAGGAGTGGGGTAGAGCAAATATCTATTTGTATCGTATACTCGATGGGCAGTTAGAGGTACTAAATAATTATGTGGAATTTATATCTACCCAGCCAGACGAGATATTCACGGCAATGTATAACATTGTTAAATCTGCAAATCGGTATAATTGGAATATAGACCATATTCTTGAGCGCTTCTCTAGTTACATCCCTTACAGAACATATAACTCCGAATTCGGTGAATATAACCAGCAAGTTATGGCAGACAAGCATGCCCGCTTTCTTGCTGAATTAGCAGCCTATTACCTTCACAATAAGTATTATGAGAAGTTTACGAATGTACTGCGAAGCCTGGAATCCTCCGCTAAAATCAACAACGAAAGTATAGCCATTACTTGTGTTGATCTATTTGAACAATACAGGTATACAGCAGGAGAAGAAGAAATGGAAAAATACAAACTTTTAATTAGAACAGCACGAAATTCAAAAGCAACATCATTTCATCAAGCTTATAGTTCTATGCAGTGATACCCATCCGTATACGAATCGGCGTGAATTAGGCGCACTTCTTGCTGCATTCTAGCTTTCCCCCAGCATTTACCCTATACTTATACCAGCGAGACGAAGAACGTCCCGGTTACCCCTTTATGGGGAAGCCGGGGCGTTTTCTATTTTCCGGAGAGGATGAGGAGCATGACTTTTGAAGAAGCACATGAACAATTTATCAGCGGACACTTGAATTGCAGACCTGAGGGGGAACGAAGAGCACGCTTGGAAAGGGGGCATCGGCATGCCGAGGTGCTGTTCTTGAAGAATGTATGGTGGCCTTTGCGGGGACATTTTACCGGACTTCACCCGGAGTATGAGGTGATGGATTGGCGGGGACGATCTTATTTCGCTGACTTTGCTTGGCTGCCCGGATACGTAAAGCTGCTGATCGAAATCAAAGGCTATGCTTCGCATGTACGTGATATGGACCGCAACAAATACTGCGGCGAGCTGAACCGCGAGACCTTCCTGTACGCCATGGGCTATCATGTGATTTCCTTCGCATACGATGATGTTGAACAGCGTCCCGAGCTCTGCATAACCTTGCTGCGGATGGTGCTGGGCAGATATCAGCCTGCGGCAACCCCAGTATCGCGCGTACAGTTGATGGAGCAGGAGGTCATCCGGTTAACCGTTCATCTAGCCCGGCCTATTCGCCCGCAGGATGTAAAGCAGCATTTCTCAATTGATTACAGAACCGCTGTCCGCACCTTGCGAAGTCTGTCTGACAAGGGCTGGCTCGTACCGGTTCCCACCAGCAATCAGGAACGAACCGCACGATATGAGTTGAAGCGCGGTGTACTGGAATATTTTAATTAGCCTTCGGCAAATAATTGGAAAAACGCATCTTAATTTCGCTATTCCCAAGGAATACTCGACAACAAGTGGAAAACCAGCAACTGCTGCTCCTGGTTTTGCCGCTATAGGGCGATCTGGGGAAATTTAAGTGCTGTTTTTCCAACTCTCTCCCCCACAACCCATTAATACTCATCAGTAGGTGGACAAAATCCATCTGTTACCCGCTTCCGCAGCATTATCACCCGATTCCACCAACATAGATTACTCCACCAGCATCGGCAACACCGTTCTTATCCTCTATCAAACCATCAGCCGCCAGCACCCCACTCCTTCAATCCTCGTCAGTCCCCATTCCTCCACGCCGTTATAGTCCCGCTCCCCTATCCCCTTTGCAACTCCCGCCACCCACTTCCACCTTACCCCCTGGCAAGCAAAAGCCCCCCGCCTACGCAATACGCGCATGCAGGGGGCTTCTGTACTCTTCCGGCGCTTACGCCAGCTACTTCTTATTCATCTTAAACATCAGGAACAGCTCATTATAGTGGGCAAGCATCCGCTTGCCGAGGTTGTCGTAGACCTCCAGCCGGTCGGTGAGCTCGGCGGGCGGGTAGAAGCGCTCGTCACCGGAGATGTCCTCCGGCAGCAGCTTCAGGCCGGGAACGTTCGGCGTGGAATAGCCGACGTATTCCGTATTCTGGGCCGCCACATCCGGCCGCAGCATGAAGTTGATGAACTTATGCGCGCCTTCCACATTGCCGGCGGTGCGCGGAATGACCATGTTGTCGAACCATTTGTTCGAGCCTTCCTCCGGCACGACAAAGTCCAGCTTGTCGTTGTCATCCATGATCTCCGAAGCGTCGCCGGACCAGACGATGCCGACCGCCGCTTCTTCGTTGGCGAGCAGCATTTTGACCTCGTCGCCCACAATGGCCTTCACATTCGGAGACAGCTTGTTCAGCTTCGCGAGTGCCTCCTGCAAATGCTCCTCCTTCGTGTCGTTGACGGAATAGTGCAGGCTGTTCAGCGCCATGCCCATGACCTCACGGGCTCCGTCCACGAGGAAGATATTATTCTTCAGCCGCTTGTCCCATAAGGAATTCCAGCTGCTGAAATCGATGCCCTTCGTCATCTCCGGGTTGAAGATGATCCCCACCGTCCCCCAGAAATAAGGAACCGAATACTTGTTACCGGGATCGAAGGACAGATTCATGAACTTGGAATCGATGTTGGCGAGATTCGGCAGCTTGCTGTGATCCAGCGGCAGCAGCAGATTCTCTTCCCGCATCTTGGCGATCGCGTAGTCAGAGGGGATCACAACATCGAAGATCGTACCCCCCTGCTCTACCTTGGTCAGCATCGCTTCATTGGAATCGAACGTCTGGTAGATGACCGTAATCCCGGTCTCCTCCTGGAATTGCTTCAGGAGATCGGGGTCCACATAGTCGCCCCAGTTATAGATAGTCAGCGTGTTGCCGCCAGAATAGCCCTGGGCCGAGTTCAGCCGGGAGGCCAGGAACATCAGTCCGAAGGCGACGATCAGAATCGCCAGGAACGTATTGACTAGCTGCTTCATCTAGGCACCCCCGCTTCGGCCACCGGCTCGGCAATCTGTGCCGCCGGGCGGCTTTTACGCTGGTTCAGGTAGTAATAACCGATGACCAGCAGAATTGTGAAGAGGAAAATCAGCGTCGACAGCGCGTTAATCGACAGCGAGACCCCCTGACGGGCACGGGAATAGATCTCCACCGACAGGGTGGAATAGCCATTGCCCGTGACGAAGAAGGTGACTGCGAAATCATCCAGGGAATAGGTCAGGGCCATGAAGAATCCGCTGAAGATTCCCGGCTTGATGATCGGCAGGATGACCTTCGTGAGCACATCCCGGCGCGTAGCGCCGAGATCACGCGCGGCATCCGTCAGGGTCGGGCTCATCTCCTGCAGATGCGGCAGGATCATAATGACCGCAATCGGAATGCTGAACGCCACATGCGAGAGCAGCACGGAGGTGAAACCGAGCTTGATCCCGACAATCGTGAACAGGATCAGGAAGGAGGCACCGATAATGACATCCGGGCTGACAATCAGCACATTGTTCAGCGAGAGCAGTGTGTTTTTGGCCCGGCGGCTGCGGACATGATGGATCGCCAGCGCACCGATTACCGCTATGATGGTCGCAATGGCCGATGACAGAAGGGCGATGACCAGTGTGTTAATCACAATAATCATCAGTCGGGTATCGGCAACTACCTCACGGTAATAATCCAGCGTGAAGCCTTCGAACTTGTGCATCGTACCGCCGCTGTTGAACGAGTAGTACATCAGATAGAAGATCGGCGCGTACAGCACCAGGAAGACCAGCACCAGATAGATATTGGCGATGCCATTCTTGTTCTTAACCCTGCGTCTGTTCTTCATCCGCGCACCCCCTTCCGGGAGCCGCCGGTCAGAATCATGAACAGCGCCATAATGGCGATCAGGAACACCGCAACGGTAGAGCCCATACCCCAGTCCTGAGTGACCAGGAAGTGCTGCTCAATCGCGGTACCGAGCGTAATCACCCGGTTTCCGGCAATCAGACGCGTAATCATGAACAGCGACAGCGCCGGAATGAACACCGCCATGCAGCCGGAGCGTACACCCGAGATCGTCAGCGGAAAAACCACCCGCCGGAACGTTGTCCATCCCGATGCACCCAGATCGCGCGCAGCATCCACCAGCGACAGATTCATCTCATCCAGGGCACTGAAGATCGGCAGAATCATGAAAGGAATGAAAATATACACTGACACAAACACAAAACTGAAGCCCGTGAAAAGTATCTGCTGCTCGCCCAGACCCATCAGATCAAAGAAATTATTGACCGGGCCGAAGGTGCCGAAAATCCCGATGAAGGCATACGTCTTCAGCAGCAGGTTGATCCAGGTCGGCAGAATAATCAGCAGCAGCCACAGCTGCTTGTGCTTCGTTCGCGTCAGCAGATAAGCGGCCGGATAAGCCACCAGGAGCGAGAACACTGTGATCAGAAAAGCATACCAGAACGAATTCAGCATCATTCTCATATAGACAGGTGTGAAGAAATTGACGTAGTTATTCAGCGTCAGCTTCCCCTCCAGATCGAACAGGGAATAGTAGACCACCAGCAGCACCGGCGCAATGACAAACAGCGCGATCCACAGGTAGTACGGGATGAGATAATACGACTTGCCCTTAGTCATCATGGCTCTCCACCTCGGCGTAAGCCTCCAGACGCTTGTCGAACTCTTCCTCCGTTTCACCGAAACGCATAACATGGATCGCTTCAGGGTCAAAATACAGCCCAATCTCGGAGCCAACCTCCGCCTTACGGGTGGAATGGACGAGCCATTCATGGCCGGAGCCGTCATAGCAGCTGATTTCGTAATGAACCCCGCGGAACAGCTGCGAATCCACACGCACCTTCAGCTTGCCCGCCTCAACTGTAGCAATCTCCAGATCCTCGGGACGGATGACAATCTCCACCGCTTCATTCGGCCGCAGACCGGCATCGACACATTCGAACCGGTGACCGTTAAATTCAACCACATAGTCCTCAATCATCACACCCGGTACAATGTTCGACTCACCGATGAAGTCGGCCACGAACCGGTTGATCGGCTCATCGTAGATATCATTAGGCGTGCCGCTCTGCTCAATCTTGCCGCCGTTCATGACGAAGATCCAGTCGGACATCGCCAGCGCCTCTTCCTGGTCATGGGTGACGAAGATGAAGGTGATGCCCAGCCGTTGCTGCATCTCCCGCAGAATATACTGCATCTCCGTACGCAGCTTCAGATCAAGCGCCGAGAGCGGCTCGTCCAGCAGCAGCACCTGCGGCTCGTTGACAATGGCGCGCGCAATGGCCACACGCTGTCTCTGCCCGCCGGACATTTCATTAATGGCCCGCTGATCATAGCCGACCAGGTTGACGAAGCGCAGCGCTTCCTGCACCTTTTGATGAATGACATCCTTCTTCAGCTTCTTGATGCGCAGTCCAAACGCCACATTCTCGAATACGTTCAGATGCGGAAACAGCGCATAGTCCTGAAATACCGTATTGACCTGCCGCTCATTGGCGGGAATGTGGTTGATAATTTTGCCGTTCAGATAGATCGAACCTTCCGTCGGCTCCGCGAAGCCGGCGATCAGACGCAGAATGGTCGTTTTTCCGCAGCCCGAAGGGCCCAGCAGCGTGTAGAATTTACCGCGTTCAATTTCGAAGCTCACGCCTTTGAGTACAGCCTCTTCGTCGTCGTATTGCTTAATCACCTGGTCAAAAGAAATAATAGTGCCTTCCGGGGTAGCTATAGCTAACAACCTCCCTTACTTATGTAGTACAACCTATTTTACCCGCTTCTTGCGGGAGACAATCCGGCAGCAGCATGCTTAGCACGGATAAGCGACAATTCTTGCCTTGGTTCGACAGACTTCAATATATATAGCATAAATGAATCCTGCAATATATGCGATAGCTTACATTGTGAAATCGCGCACAAAAACTTAACAAGTTCGTAAAATCTTGCCCGCCTCCAGCCTGTTTTGAGGTGCTATAATGAAAACGGATGAAAACCATAAAATTTTTCCTATTTACATGAAAGAAGATGACAAACATGAACGAGGGCTTACAGGAGCGCCTTGAAAAGTTCGGATTATCCTTATATATGATACGGATTACGCTCGCCGCTTCGCTCTCGTGGCTGGCTGTGCACATTATCTACGGAGACCATTACCTGTACTTCGCGCCGCTGGCGGCGATTCTGATTACCCAGAGCAGTGTCAAGGCCTCCCTTGAAAAAGGCGTCTACCGCATGACCGGCGTGGTCCTCGGCGGCATCGTCAGCCTGATCGTAGGCAAATTCTTCGATGTGGGTGCGCTGTCGATTCTGCTGATGCTGCTGATCGGCATCGGGGTGGCTACAGCCTGCCGGATTAACATCCAGGCCGTCTCGCAGGTCGGTGTTACCTCGGTGCTTGCACTCACCTTCTATCATGACCAATATATCGTCTGGAGAGTCGCCGAGACGCTGATCGGCGTGCTGATTGCCCTCATCATCAATATGATTATCGTGCCGCCCAAGAGCTTCGTCAAGGTCAAGGACCTGGCGCTGAAGGGCAGCCTGACCTTATCCGATGCCTTAACCGGATTCGCTGCAAGCGGCCGGGATGCCGCACAGGCCAAGGCTGCTCTTGAGAGCTCCGGCGAGCTGCTGAAGAAGAGCGACCGGCTGCAGAAGGAGATGCATTACACGCTGTCTCATTACCAGTGCCGCAAGGACATTGGCAAGCTGACACAGACGACCACCCATCTCATCAAGGTCCACTCCTATGTCAAAGCCATAAGCGAAGAGATCGCCCTGCTGCCGGCCCATTATGCCGCAGCCGACTGGATGCTGGAGGTTGTAACCGCAACGGCAGACTGTATCGCCCTGTACGGCACACGGACGCTATCGGATGCCGAATGCAGCGGCCGGTCACTCCCCGAGAGTCTGAGAAGAGCCCGCGATGTGCAGCTCGCCTGGTTCTCGGAGCTGCAGGATCAGTGCCCGCTCGCGGCCTTCCGTGATCTCGGTGCGGTATTCTCCCACCTGAACCGGATTCTTGAAGAGATCGAACGCGCCGATTATGCGGCCCTTTCCACCGTACCACAGCATGTCAAGGCACAGCCTGCACGCGCCATCCAATTCATACAAAAAGGACTCTTCCACAAGCTATAAGCTTGGGAGAGTCCTTTTTTGGGATTTCTGCAACTTGTTGACGGGATGGGATGCGCGCAGGTAAAGTAGCTTGGATGGCAGACGTAAAGTAATAATAGTTGGAAAAATGACACTTAATTCAGCCAACTTAACCGATTTGACTGAAGCGGTTGGATAAAGTACATCTAATCCGCCGAATTCTATGGAATCCCTTAAAAGCGAGCAAAATAAGTGTTGTTTATCCATCTGCTGTTCCCATAGGAGGTATTTCACCAGTAGCAAATGGAGAAAATCCAACTAATTACTACATGTATCCCGGTGACACGAAATGGGATACACAAATTCCACCTTAGTATAACGCACGCAGAGGTGAACGCCGAAAGCGGCAGTTAATCGGCATGCAGAGCTGCACGCTGAAAGCGGTATTTATTCAGCAGGCAGGTATCTCCAGCCCCCGTAGGCTGTAACGTTCTCAGCTCCGGCGGCGGCATAGCCTTCGCAGATGAAGCCCGTCACTTCGCGGCCATCGGCAAGCGCCACCCGTCCCAGACCCAGCGGGGCCGGGATAAGCGTGGCGAACGCGCCCAGCGATTCCACCGGCATCTGCCACAGCTCTAGCTCGATAGCGCTTCCCCCTGCCGCCTGTCTCAGCAGACCCGGCTTCGCCGGCACGGTAGGGAGCTTGACCAGCTCATAACAGGCAGCAGTCCGCGCCTCCTGCCAGAAGTGCGCGCCATGCTCCAGCATCTGCTTCTCCAGCGGGAAGCCGCGCATATGCAGCCCACAGACCGCAAGTGTAACCATGCCGGACGCTGGTGATTCGGCAGCAATAGCAGCGCCAGTAGCAGCACCAATACCTCCAGCCTCACCAACGTCAGCCCCAGCAGTACCACCTGCACCACTAGTACATCCGCCAGCTTCCGGCTCCAGCGATTGGTGCTCTGCCAGAAGTTGGGCCTCGGCCCCGGCAGAACTCCCCCCACTCTCACCATCATCCCCCTCCGCCAGAAACCGCGCCCCGGCTCCGGCAAGCAGATGCTCACTGTCCGCCAGAGCGAACAGCGTAATGCCGAACGGCAGGTTCCCCGCCGCTTCCCCGGCGGGAATTGCCACCGCCGACAGGTCGAGCAGGTTGCAGTGATTGGTGTAGCGGCCCATATCGGAGTTGGCCCCTACCGGGTTCGCAGCCAACTGCTCCCGGGTCCAGGTTCCGCCGCAGGTCGGCAGGACCAGCACCGCATCCCGCAGCAGCAGCTCCGCTTCCCGCTTATACTGCTGCAAGCGGTGCATGGCCTGGAACAGGCTCGAAGCAGTGTGGCGCTCCGCGGCCCCGGAGGAGAGAATCGACTCCGTTACCGGCAGCACTGCTTCACGGTGACTCTCTACGAATCCGGCCAGATCCGCCCAGCGTTCGGCTACCCAGGGGCCGTCGTACAGGATGGCTGCCGCTTCGGAGAACAGCGTACAGTCCACCCGTTCAACCGGCAGCCCCAGCGCCTGAACCGCCGCTTCGGCCCGTTCCCAGGTCCGGCGGTATTCGTCCGCATGGGGCCCGTAGAAGTCCAGCGGCGCTTCCGGCAGCAGCAGCTTCCCGGGCAGAGCGGCAGCCTCCCGCTTCACGGAACGTGACCACGGATCGGCTGCATCGAAGCCGCGTGCTGCGCGGTCCACCGTGAGTGCATCCTCCAGATTGTGCGCGAATACGGTGACACAATCCAGGCTGGCACACGCCGGCACTACGCCGCGCACCGGCCAGGCGCCCAGGCTGGGCTTGTAGCCGACCAGCCCGTTCAGTGCGGCCGGCACACGGCCCGAGCCGGCGGTATCAGTGCCCAGGCTGAATACCGCTTGGCCCCGGGCTACAGCAACCGCCGAACCGGCGCTGGAGCCGCCGCTGATGTATTCGGGACGCAGGGCATTATGCGTCTCGCCGTAAGGGCTGCGCACACCGACGAGTCCGGTGGCGAACTGGTCCAGATTGCTTTTGCCGA
Organism: Paenibacillus sp. FSL R7-277; assembly: GCF_000517965.1. Lineage (NCBI taxonomy): Bacteria > Bacillati > Bacillota > Bacilli > Caryophanales > Paenibacillaceae > Paenibacillus > Paenibacillus sp. FSL R7-277. The sequence continues at coordinate 42,084 of NZ_ASPX01000071.1, read as the reverse complement.
CAGGGATCGCCCCCGCAGCCACCAATCTCGCTACAACCGCTGCGTCGGCTTCCGGCTGATAAGCGAATTCAGGACATGCCGCCGTCGTGGGCAGCCCCTTCACATCGATGTTATCCTTCACCGCGAATGGAATGCCCCACAAGGGATGCTCCTGCGGATTCAGCTCTTTGAGCGCTGCCAGGTAGGGAGCGATCTGCGCCACGGCGGGCGCTTCAATCCAGATGTTCATGTCCTTATCCCGCGCAGCGCGGCGGATGATCTCCCGGATAACCTCCTCCGGGTCCAGCGTGCCGCTCAAATACTGTTCCCGCAGCCAGCCGGCTGTCAGCTTCGCGGGCCATTCTGTTATTGCTGTCATCAGGCTTCATCTCCTTCTCTGCGTATCGGTGCCGGACCTGCGGCCCTTGCCCATCTCATGCAGCTTCAGCGCAAGCTGCAGCTCCAGCATATCGTCACCGTCATCCTGGCTTAATCCCAGCAGCTCACAGGCCCGGTCGATCCGGTAGGTGACCGTATTATAATGAGTGAACAGCTCGCCGGAGGTCCGCTTGACGTTGCGGTTGCATTTGAAATACAGCTGGAGCGTCTGGAGCAGCGAAGCATTATGCTTGCGGTCGTGCTCCAGCAGCGGAGCAATATACTGATCCCTGTACTCGGTGATCTCCTCCAGCTCGGGCAGATGGTACAGCAGCCGGAAGACACCCAGCTTCCGGTAATCGACATAAGACCCGCTGTAGCCGCTGATTTGGCGGATGCGGGCGATTTTGCGGGAGGATTCATAGCTGAACCGCACCTGATCAGGGCCGTCCGCAAGATCGCCAATACAGAAGGCGCAGCTCCCGCTGACAACTATCCGGTTCATCTCGGCCAGCAGACGACCCAGCGTCTCCTCCAGCGGAAGCTCCGGCTGCTCCGGCACGGTCAGCACCAGCTCCCCTTCAAGGATGGTGAGCTTCACATGCTGAAGGTCTGCCCGGGCACGCACCCGCTTCACTACCTGCTGCAGCTGCTTAAGCTCCGGCTTATCCTCCAGCCATCCGATGGTTACAGCACGCAGCGGACGCTCCGGTAGCGGACAGCCGCAGGCTGCGCCACGCAGCTTCAGATCCTCGGCAGCGGCAATCCGGCCGCTGATCCAGTCCTGCAGGAACTGGTCCACATACTTCAGCTCCACCTCGCGGCGGGCCCCGGCATTGATCATCTCCAGTCCGACCAGTATACCGACCCGGTCAATCGTTAACTGATCCACTACCGATAGCTCGCTGTTCCACTCCAGCAGCACCAGCAGACATTGCTCTGCTCCCTTGTCATTGACAGCCGAGACATAAGCTCGGATACGCCGTTCTCCAACTGTGAGGAATGTAATGCCGAGACTGCCTTCCTGGCGAAGCTGTATCCAGGCCGGAAGCTGCTCCTCCAGCTGTAGCGCATCCGCCTGCGGAGAACAGAAGACCTGATCGGTATCATCCAGCAGGACGACCGGATTATGCAGCATCCCGTCCAGCGTCAGCAGGAAATCCTCAATCCCGTCGCCATGGAGAAGCTGCTTCGACAGCTTCTGGAACCGGCTCTGCAGCTGCGAGAGCTCCCGCGCCTCCTGCACCAGCACCCGCTCCATAATGTCGCGGACCACATCGGAGAAGGAGGTGGAGGCGGGCAGCTCGAAGATCGGGAAGCCCAGCTGATCCGCGAGTTCCAACGCCCTCGGCGGAATCTCATCGATATAACGTTTGGTTTTGATCCCGAGCGCGGACACTCCCTTCTGGTTCAGCTGGGGAATAATCTCGGCGATCAGCTCCGGCCGGTTATGAAAGGGGAAGCCGCTTGTAATCAGGAACTCTCCCGGACGGACCCAGTCAATGACATCGGGAACCTCCATTACATTGACCCGGTTAATATAACGTCCAAGGCCCCCGGCCCCAGCCAGCAGGGCCGCTTCCTTCAGGTCGGGAATCAGCAGGATATCGCTGCAGGTCAAACCGGTAATTACATTGCTGCCCATGGCTCCGCCGCCTTTACTATAGCTTGGAAGAATAGATATCCTCGATTAGTGTAGTGCCGAAGAAGCTGTTGGACGGCACCTCCGCCTCCGCCGGTACAAAAATACTGATCTGCTCCGAAGGAGAATCCCCTGTATTCCTGACAGAATGGACTACGCCCGCAGGCACATGGAACGTATCTCCGGCCCGGTAGCTGTACCACTCCCCGTCACATAGCAGCTTGACCTCTCCTACGGTAATATGAATGATTTCGACTACATCATGATAATGCGGCAAGACTTGGCCGCCGATCCCCAGCTTCTCCCACAGAATCGAGCTCATGCGGATGCCCAGGCGGTCCGCCTCCGTTGCCGAGACAATCTCCCGGTGATACAGCTCTATGTGATTCGGCATAAGCTCCCATGTCATATCTGCTGCTGCCAGCACTTTCGTTTCCTGTGTATGCATATTCGATTCCCCCATGATGGATAGTGATAATACATTGCTCCTGTCAAAAAGCTCTGCTACCTGCGGCGGAACACAGCCGCCACCGGTCCTCCGCCCTTCGGCCCCTGATGCTCGCCTCCGCCGGAGACGTAGATCATCGGGTCGCCGCCGACATAGGCCAGCACACCGCCGACTACAGCCCGCGCATGGCGGGTATGATTGATATCCGAGTCATCCAGCATGATATGGCGGCGTCCGCGGATGACGCCATCGGGATCGGCTTCCGCCTTGGCCAGCACCTGCACCAGCTCTTCACCGGGATAACGGTCCAGCAGGCCCTGAAGCGCAGCGCCATCCACAGCATCCTGCATCACGGCATGGTCGATGTGGTACGGGCCGTCCGCAGACAGTGAGTTCCCGAACACAATCACTTCGCAGCAGGACAGCTCACTGCCCGCCGAAGTGGAGGCTACCGCGCTGAATTGAGTCCAGTCCGTGCAGATATCTTCCTCCTGCAAGGCCGCACGATCCACCTCACCCAGCGCTACCCCGGCACCCAGTGCAGAAGCTCCTCTGGAATAGCCCATCGATTTATAAGTATCCTCTGTGACGAGCGATACCTCACGGTTGTGTGCCTCATAGATCTGCTCAGCGGTAAGCAGCGGACATTTGATTTGTACAAAATGCACATCCTCCGGTGAGGTGATGCCCGCATCCATGACCGCACGGGCCACGGCATCCGCCACGGCGTCCACCTGAGGGAGCCGTCCCAGTTCCTCCGGCCGGAAGCTCCGGGTTCTGGCGACTCCAATGGCGAGTGACTTCAGGCCATCAGTGACCATACCCGGCTCCTTCTGCCCGCTGCGGCTGATAACCGTGAAGTGCGGACTGAGCACCCCTTCCGTACCGCCGGACATCACATAAGAGATGTCGGCAGCTCCTCCTTTTGCCGCTTCAGCAAAGAATCCTTTCAAGGCCATCACAGCATAACCCCGTGTAAAATCATTCACACAGCCGTTTCCCTCCGTCTTCCCCAGCACCGCGACCACTTCCTCCGGCCGGAACAGGCCTGCTTCCACCGCTGCGCTTAATCCCGACATATCATGCGGCGCGCCTGCCGGGATTCGAATGACCGAGCAGTTCATCATAGATCATCGCTCCTTGTCCAGAAAATAACCCGTTTCTCCAGCAGCCCGATACACCAGAACAGCAGCAGGCCGCACAGCGCCGAAGCAATAATGGCCGAGAACATCACCGGCGTATCCATATGATAGGAAGAGACAAGCACTACATAACCGAGTCCCTTATTCGCTCCGACAAATTCGCCGACTATGGCACCGACTATCGCGAGCGAGGTGGAGATTTTGAGGGCAGAGAAGATATAAGGCAGACTCGTCGGCAGGCGCAGCTTCCAAAAGATTTCGCTTTTCGTCCCTTTGTAGGTGGAGAACAGCTCCCAGGCTTCGTATTCAATGGCCTTAAGCCCCTTGACACTGTTCACCAGAATCGGGAAAAAACAGATCAGCATCGAAGCGATTACCTTCGAGGTATACCCGGTCCCCAGCCAGACGACCAGCAGCGGGGCCAGCGCCACCAGCGGCGTAGTCTTAAGGGCGATGGCCAGCGGGAACATCCCTTTCTCAATCGGCTTGGAATGAACAAAAATCACTGCGGTAGCCAGGCCGAGGATATTGGCGAGAATGAACCCGGTCAGCGCTTCGCCCAGCGTAACCAGCGTATGCGACCACAGCGAGCCATTGATAGCCGAGACTACCTGCGTAGGCGCAGGTAGAAGATACATCGGAACCGACAGGAGACGTACAGCCAACTCCCACAGCAGCAGGAAGCCGAGCGCAAACGTGACCGGGTACAGGGTGTCTTTGATTTTGACCGTCATAGATGCTTCACCCGCTTTCTCAGTTCCTTGACAATCCGGTGAAATTCCGGCAGCTCCTCCATGCCCGCCTCACGCGGGGAGGGCAGCGTCACCGGAATGATATCCGTCACACCGGCAGGCCGGGGAGACATCATCACGACCCGGTCCGACAGCAGCGCGGATTCATGGATCGAATGGGTGACCATCACAATGCTGCTTAGACTGGTCTCCGGGCTCTCCCATAGCCGCAGCAGCTCGAAATTCAGCTTCTCACGCGTCAGCTCATCCAGTGCGCCGAACGGCTCATCCATCAGCAGCACCGTCGGATCAGCCGCCAGAGCTCGGGCAATCGCTGCCCGCTGCTGCATCCCGCCGCTGAGCTGATGCGGGAAGTGGTTCAGATAATCCTGGAGGCCGACCAGGCTCAGGGCACTTTCTGCTTTTTCACGTGCCTCGGCTTTGCTGAACTTCTTCTTCTCGCCCAGCTCCAGCGGCAGCATGACATTCTGCAGCGCGCTGAGCCACGGCATCAGGACCGGCTTCTGGAAGACCATGCCCAGGGACAGATCAGGTGAAGCATACGCCACCTCTCCACCGGCCTCCGGGCTTAACAGCCGCAGCATCAACCGGAGTGTTGTGGATTTCCCGCAGCCGCTTGGTCCAAGAATCGAAATGAACTCATTGCGGTATACATCAAGGCTGACCTGATCCAGCACAGGCACGTTGCCGAAAGAAAGAGAGCAATTGCGCAGGGAGAGCATGGTTTCCCGGGTACCGGGATGCCGCGCGGCGGCAGCATCCAGCTGTTCTTTGATCGCTGTTGTCATTATCGGGTCCCTCCTTATTTCAAAAACTCGTTGGTGAACAATCCGCCGATGTCCTGTTCCTTTTTCACAAATCCCAGCTCGACCAGATTCTTCTGCAATGTCTCCCAAGATGCCTCGTCCATTGAGCCCAGCGGGAGCTTCTCCGGATCCAGCAGCGGAATGCTGGCCTTCATCATATTGACCTCATGCTTCAGATCCAGCTTCTCGCCATACTTCAGACCGAATTCCGCCGCTTCCTCCGGATGCTTTACTGCATAATCCCAGCCCTGCATAGACGCCTGCACGAAGCTTGCGACCATCTCCGGGTCCTTCTTGATGATAGACTCCGTAGTGAACAAGGTATCAGCATAGAAATTGATGCCATAGTCGTTCGGGTCGATAATATTCACTTCCTTGCCCTGCTCCTCTACAGCCAGCACTTCATTAATGACATATCCGGGCCAGGCCTTGACCTGACCGGTTAACAGCGGACTCAGATCATATTTGACCGGCATCTCTTCGATTTGCGAAGGGTCGATACCCGCGCTTTTCTCCATGGCCCGGAAGGTCAGCTCTTCGTTGCCGCCCAGCTTAATGCCCACCTTTTGCCCGACCAGATCCTCCATCGTCTTGATCCCTGACTCTTTGAGCGTGAACATGACGAACGGGGTTTTGCGGTAGATCGCGGACAACGCTTTGACCGGGACGCCTTTCTCTCTGGCGATGACGATCTGGTCGGCACCGGTAACTCCGAACTCCTCACTGCCGGAAGCTACCATCTGCACAGCCGGGAAATCCGAGCCCCCCGGGCGGATCTCAACATCCAGCCCCGCTTCTTTATAGAAGCCTTTTTCCACTGCGGTATAAAAGCCGGCAAACTGCGCCTGGTGAATCCACTTCAGCCGGAGCACCACCTTTTTCAGCTCGCCCGAGCCTTCCGCTCCCTGGCCTTCAGCCTTCCCGGCTTCCGTATTGTTACCGCAGGCGGTCAGGAGCAGCATTAGCGAGGTTAACAGCATCAGCGCTTTTGTTCTGGACTTGTTCCACATGGTTATTCCCCCGTTTATGAATGATTTAGTATTGCTCCAGCGCCTTCAGCACCGCTTGTGAATCACTTACACTGCCGAACACTCCGCCCTGCATTTGAACCATACTCAGCGCCGCCAGGTGATTCGCTTCATCCGTCGCTCCTGTACAATCTGCAAGGATCAGACACTCGTACCCGCGGTCATTGGCTTCCCGCATCGTGGTGTGTACACAGACATCGGTAGTAATACCGGTCAGAATCAGATGGGTAATTCCTTTATTCTTCAGGATCAGGTCCAGGTCTGTTGCGTAAAAGCTCCCTTTGCCCGGCTTGTCTATAATGTACTCTCCGTGGGCAGGCGCCAGCTCATCAATGATCTGCCAGCCGCGCTCCCCCCGCACGAGGATTCGTCCCGCCGGTCCTTCGGAGCCGATCTCGGCCCCGATCTGGCGGCTGCGCCACCGCTTGTTCGCCGGCAGATCCGACAGATCCGGCTTATGCCCCTCGCGGGTATGGATCACGGTGAAGCCTTCGATGTCCCGGATACGGGCCAGCAGCCGCTGAATGGGCTGGATCGCCCTCGCTGTTAATGAGAGGTCATAACCCATTCTCTCGACGTAACCGCCCTTGCCGCAAAAATCCGTCTGCATGTCGATAATCATCAGCGCTGTCTTCGCCGGGTCCACAGCCCCGTCATAAGGCCAGATGTAAGGTGTTGCTGCAATCTGCATGGTTTATGCTCCTCTCCTGATGTCGCTATCTCTATTAATGTTATATTAGTTAACATTAATTCGCGTTTCCTTGGTATGAGTTAGATTATATTACAATGAATTTGCGATGTCTTCGGTTTTATTACGAAATAATACACTGAATGTTTGTGTTTATTTACACAGTTAACATATACATAACATTAACACTCGCAAAATCGCTTATCAAAAAAGAACACTCCGATTCTTACCAAGCCCAGGGTGTCCCAACAGTTGAATGCTCATACTTTCCTCCCCCTGCCTCTTCCATAAGCTGTAAGCGCTGGGAAACCAGTTTTTTTGTCGAAATAGAGCTGCATATTTCGAGTTTTTTGATAAATAGGCATAATATAGTTGAAAAATAGCTCTTTAAGTACTAGAATTAAGCTTGTTTGCAGAAGTTAATGACGCGTAAGAACTATTTATGACTCTTTTTGTCGATTACAGTCGACCATAACTCCCACCTCTACAGGATGTATATCATTGATCTATTTCTAAAGGCAAACTTCCCGAAAGGGCAGGACGCAAAGCTATGGGCCTAAGAACGCCGGAATCTGCGTTTACGGTTGCCAGGCTGCCAATAGAGACCACTTAAGCCAGCTATTCAGGAGGGAAAGCCTCCCAGGCTTGATGATGTTCTTTTTCTGTACGAATTGCCATTGATCATACGAAAAAGTGAGGTTACAACCATGCCGCAGCAGGATATCGAACCAAGCCGATATGAATTCGTAGAGTCCCTGATGCTCGAACGTAAAGGTCTCCTGGATTCATTCTCTGTGGAGGGCCGAGCTTCTGACGGGACAACTGGAGATAAGAATGGAATTATCCTCGTGCAGGACAACCAGATATTCATTACTCCCCCGCTCCCCGGAGGTGCTCCCGCCCGCATTTCTGCGGTCCACCCTGTTGTCCTGAAGATCAACTGGAAGACCGTTACAGAGCCGACCGAGGTGACCAGGGCGGATTATATCACTTGGGAGATCTGTGAGAAGCCGCAATATGAAATTACCGTATCGCCTGACAAGCTCAAGGTCCACTTCACTTTATACCGTGCAGAGAAGTACGCCTGGAATCTGGTCAACTGCCCCGCCGCCTTCGAAGCGGTCGTCCGTGCCCAGCCCAATCCGGCGATGCTGCTGTCCACGCTCACCATAGAACAGATTATCGCCTCACTGGACAACCGTTTTATTCTGCGCAACCTGAACATTCCCGCCCTGTACGCGGAGCTTACGAACCCTACATATCTCCCCGTATGCATCGCTGAAGGCAGAGCCCCGCTGCCCGGCAAGGAAGCCCGGCTGGAATTCCTGCTGCCTGAGCATACACTGGAGGGGAACCGGATGCTTCAGGGACAGGGAGCCCGGGGTCAGAAGCCTGCGGAACCCTTGGAGTATCTCCGTTTCCCGGGAGCCCCCTTTGCCTTTGCAGGCGAAGTCTTCGCCCGCAAGCTGCCGCCGGAAGAAGGCATTCCCGGCCTCGACACAGACGGAAGGGTCCTGCCCCCTCCCCCGCCGCAGGATATCTACTTTGCTGCCGGTAATCATGCCAAGCTCCTTCCCTGTGGCAATATCGTAGCCCGGCACACCGGCAGGCCCCGTATCTGCGGAGGAAGCGGCAGCGTCCGGATATGTGACTTCCCTCCGGTCAGTCTTCTGGCCAGAGAGATGACAGATCCTGCGGGCGATGTTATGTTCGCAGGTGACATCATTGTACCGGGAGATCTGGAAGGACCTGTACGAATTGAAGCCCTCGGGAATGTGTACGTCTATGGCGATATCCGCCAATCTACAATTATAGCCACCGGCAGTATTTACGTTAGCGGCCAGGTCACCGGCAGCGGCCTGTACGCCGGACACGCCGGGGTAATGCAGCATCGTCTGCACAGCCTCGCATGCCTGCTGCGGACAGAGACGGACGGACTGCTTGAGGCAGCGCGCCAGCTGGCCAAGAATGTGGAATCCCGCCAGCAATCCGTGAATTACGGCCTGGTAGTCATGCTGCTGCTGGAGGATAAATACAGCCACTTGGGCAGCCTGATCCGTGATCTTCAGGCTGCGCTAAGCCGTATGAACGGGGCGTTCGGCTCCGGCACGGACCAGCTCTGGCAGATGCTTGAGGTATTCGCCCATCCGGGACAATTCACCGGGTACATCACGGACAGTGTCCTAAGCCGCTTCTCCAGGCTGCTGCTTAAGCTGGGTGAGGAGATTGAGCTGCTCCAGGAGGAGCATGCGGTGATTAATCTCGCCCGGTCACAGGACAGCCGCCTGGAGTCCGGCGGCAAGCTGCTTGTGCGTGATTCCTGCTAAGACTACTACTATATAAGGAGAAGTGAGAGCGTGCGATATAACCGTCTGGGCAATAGCGGCCTGCAGGTGTCCGCCCTGGGTCTTGGAACCAATTCCTTCGGCAAACGGGCAGATCAGGAAACCTCGGTCCGCATTCTGCACACCGCTATGGATCAGGGCATCAATTTCATCGATACCGCCAATATCTATGCCGGATCTGAATCGGAGCGGATCATCGGCCTTGCGCTTGAAGGCAAACGCCATAACGCAGTGCTGGCGACCAAAGCCGGATTGCCGAAGCATGAGGGACCCGGCGGCAGCGGCTCTTCGCGCCATCATCTGATGCAGGAGCTGGAGGGCAGCCTGCGCCGGCTGAAGACCGACTATGTGGATCTGTATCAGATTCACACCTTCGATCCCTACACACCGCTGGAGGAAACGCTGCGTACGCTGGATGATCTGATCTCCGCAGGCAAGGTGCGCTATATCGGAGCCTCCAATTATGCCGCCTGGGAGTTGATGAAGGCGCTTGGAATCAGCGAAGCCCGTAACTGGGCGAAATACATCTCTATCCAGTGCAGCTATTCGCTGGCTGACCGCACGCCCGAAGCGGAGCTGCTTCCGCTCTGCCTGGATCAGGGTCTGGGCATCATCCCGTACTTCCCTCTGGCGGGCGGCATTCTTACCGGCAAATATACTGGCAGCAGCAAGGTCCCTGCCGGCTCCAGAGCAGAGACCGATCCGAACTTCCGCCGCTTCCTTACCCCGGAGCGCATCTCGCTCGGGGAGCAGGTTCAGGCCATTGCGGAGCGACTGGGCACCTCACCTGCAGCTCTATCCCTGGCTTGGCTGATGAACCGGCCCGCCGTCTCCACGGTGATTGTCGGTGCAACTACAGTAGAGCAGGTACAACATAATCTGCAGAGTCTCTCCGCTTCAACGGATGCGGGAATACTTGAGCAGCTTGACCAGGCCAGCGCCGCCTTCCGCACCAGCGAGCCGTTTGCAGTCTACCGGCTGCCGTAAGCGCTGACGGTGACGTTCATATTCATATACAAAAGCGAGCCCCCTTATACGGAGACTCGCTTTTGTGTATTTTGGCTAATGCTGAAGCTGTATTGTATTATACCGCAGCAATAAACCGCTCCATGTCTTCCTGTACGGTAGTAATACCGCCGATACCGAAGGTATCTACCAGAACCTTAGCTACATTAGGCGACAGGAAGGCCGGAAGTGTAGGACCCAGGTGAATGTTCTTCACGCCCAGATGCAGCAGCGCCAGCAGTACAATCACCGCTTTTTGCTCATACCAGGCAATGTTATAGGAGATCGGAAGATCGTTGATGTCTGCAAGACCGAACACTTCCTTCAGCTTAAGCGCTATAACCACAAGAGAATAGGAGTCATTGCACTGGCCGGCATCAAGCACGCGGGGAATTCCGCCGATATCGCCAAGCGCCAGCTTGTTATATTTGTATTTGGCACAGCCGGCGGTCAGGATCACCGTATCACTCGGCAGCTCTGCTGCGAAGTCGGTGTAATAATTCCGGCTCTTCATCCGCCCGTCGCAGCCGGCCATGACGAAGAATTGCTTGATGGCGCCGCTCTCTACCGCTCCAACCACCTGATCCGCGACATTCATTACAGCCGCATGCGCGAAGCCGCCGATAATCTCGCCTGTCTCAATCTCCACCGGAGCGCTGCAGCTCTTGGCCTGCTCAATCAGCGCCGAGAAATCCTTCTCTCCGTCCGCGCCTGCCGCGATATGCTGAATTCCCGGATACCCGGTGTTGCCTGTCGTGTACAGCCGGTCTTTGTAGCTGTCCTTCGGCGGCACAATACAGTTCGTAGTCATCAGAATCGGACCATTGAAGCTGGCAAATTCCTCATTCTGCTTCCACCATGCATTGCCGTAGTTGCCTACGAAGTGGCTATACTTCTTGAAGGCCGGATAGTAGTGGGCCGGCAGCATCTCACTGTGCGTATACACATCCACTCCGGTACCCTCGGTCTGCTTCAACAGCGCCTCCATATCCTTGAGGTCATGACCGCTGATCAGAATACCAGGGTTCGTGCCTACCCCAATATTGACTGTGGTAATCTCCGGATTGCCGTAGGCTGCGGTGTTCGCACGGTCAAGCAGCGCCATCACATCCACGCCGAACTTGCCGCATTCCAGCACCAGAGCCGTCAGCTCACCGCCGCTTAGATTGTCATCCAGTGCTGCAGCCAAGCCTTTCTCCATAAAAGCATGTGCTCCTGCTTCATAGAAGCCCAGTACCGCAGCATGCTCCATGTAAGCAGCCATTCCCTTCAGGCCATAGGTCAGCAGCTCGCGCAAGGAACGGATATCCTCATGCTCCGTAGCAAGCACACCGACGGTTGCCGCCTTGTCCATCAGCTCTTCATCAGTCACTGCATTCCAGTTCGCTGCGTCATGCTCCGACAAATAGGCCATCACTCCGGCATCAGCCACTCTGCTGCGCCACAGATCCCGCAGGGCCAGTCCTTCCCGGACCTTCGCGTTGAAATATTCCGGCACAAAGTTAGCATTGGTAATCGTAGCGAACAAGCTCTCTATGATAAATTTCTCCGTCACCGGATCAGTAATCCCCAGCTCACGCCCGCTGCGCGCGAAGATGGCGATGCCCTTGAGTGTATACACCAGAAGATCCTGCAGCTTAGCTACCTCACTGGTCTTGCCGCACACCCCCTGAATCGTACAACCCGTCCCCTTAGCTGCCTCCTGACACTGGAAACAAAACATTTCGCTCATTACCTGATCACTCCTTATCATTAATGGAATCGCTCTGTGCCTCGCCTTTACAGTTACCAATAATTGTAGTAGACTTTCGTCTATCAATCGGTAACGAATGTTACCAATCACAACACATCGGGAGGAAAAGTATGAGACCGGAGCCCGCTTCGCTGCAATCCTGCCTGCTATTTCGCGGAAAGTCCGCAGATGAGATCGAACAGCTGCTGCATACACTGGCTTACGCTGTCAGCTCCTACCATAAGAATGCGATTATTCTGGCAGAGGGTGATCCGGCGGACCGGCTTGGGATTCTGCTCTCCGGCCGCATTGAGGTGCAGAAGACACACCCTACCGGCAGCAGTGTAACCATCGCCCACCTGAAGGAAGGGCAGACCATAGGCGAAGCTGTATTATTCCGCAGGAATAACACCGTGCCCGCCACCGTCACGGCCACAGGCCCCTGCAAGGTGATGTTCATCAGCAAGCAGGAGCTGCTGAGATTATTCGCGGCCGACACCGATATCCTTACCCGCTTCATCGAGAATCTGTCCGAGCGGCTGGTGCTCGTGAACCGGAAGATCGAGAACCTGTCCGCCGGACCGCTGCGCCGCCGTATCGTAGACTTCCTGCTGGAGCAGGGAGAGCAGCAGGAGTCCGATCGGCTGAAGCTCCCCTTCAGCCGGAAGGAATGGGCTGAACATATGAATACCGCCCGCCCTTCCTTGTCACGGGAGCTGGGATTCCTGCGCGACCAGGGCTGGATCGAATTCAAGGGCAATGAAATCACCCTGCTGAACCGGAGCCGGATGCATGATTACATCCAGACTCTGCCCTCTTCGGCAGGCAATCTATAGGAACCGCAAATCACCAAGGAGGATACAAGCATGCCACTATACACTGCACAACAGATCGACCGGCTGCTGGCTGAGCACAGACAATGGTTCACCGGCGGAGTCACGAGAACCCCCGGCTTCCGGCTGGAGCAGCTTCAGAAGCTGAAGGAGGCCATCTCACGCAATGAAGCCCGGATTATCGCTGCACTGAACCAGGATCTGCATAAAAGCGAATTCGAGGCTTACGCCACAGAGATCGGATTCACGCTGGACAGCATCGGCTATATGATGAAGCATCTACGGCGCTGGATGAAGCCGGTGAAGGTAGGCTCACCGCTGCACCTGTTCCCGGCACGGAGCAGAATCATAGCCGAGCCTTACGGGACGGTGCTAATTATCGGGCCGTTCAACTACCCGTTCCAGCTGCTGATCGAGCCGTTAATCGGTGCCATTGCCGCCGGGAACTGCGCCGTACTGAAGCCCTCCGAGAGCACGCCCGCTACCTCCGCTGTCATTGAGGACATGATCCGGGAGACCTTTGATCCCGCCTATATCCGGGTAGTACAGGGTGAGAAGGAAACGACGAATCTGCTGATTCATGCGGCGTTCAATTATATTTTTTTCACCGGGAGTGTGCCTGTCGGCAGAATTGTCATGGAAGCGGCGGCGAAGAACCTGGTACCCGTCACCCTTGAGCTGGGCGGCAAAAGCCCAGTAATCGTAGACCGGAGCGCCGACCTGGAGACTGCAGCGAAGCGGATTGTCTGGGGGAAGCTGATCAATGTGGGACAGACCTGTATTGCGCCTGATTATCTGCTGGTCCATAGGGAGGTAGCAGCCGAGCTGATTGAGCGGATGAAGCGCTGCGTCACTGATTTCTATGGCACAGACATCCGGCAGAACACAGACTACGGACGGATCGTGAATGAACGCCAGCTGCGGCGGATCGGGGAGATGCTGGAGCGGGACCGCGATAAGCTGATTCTGGGCGGGACGGTCATTCCCGAGGAGCTATATATCGAGCCGTCTCTGATCTATCCGGCGGCCTGGAGTGACGCTTCCATGGAGGATGAGATCTTCGGGCCTGTGCTGCCGATTATGGAGTATACCCGGCTGGAGGAGGCCATCCAGAGCATCAACGCCCGTCCGAAGCCACTCGCTCTCTATCTGTTCACCCGCGATAAGCAGGTGGAGCAACAGGTGATGACCGAGGTGTCCTTCGGCGGCGGCTGCATCAACGATACCATCTCCCATGTAGCCAGCACCCGGCTGCCGTTCGGAGGTGTCGGGAATTCCGGGATCGGCGGCTACCACGGCAAATACAGCTTTGACCTCTTCTCCCATCACAAAAGCATTGTTAAGCGAGGCACCCGTCTTGACCTCGGCATTGTCTACCCGCCCTACGGCAGCAAGGTCAAGCTGGCGCGGAAGCTGCTGAAATAGCGCCGGGGCAGGAGCAGCAGGGAAACCTCTTTTATATAGAAGGAAGGTTTCCTTTGTGGTGTAGTATGGATTGATCCTCACCTCAACCCGCAATCCGCCCAGCCACCCAGCCCGCGACCTCTTTCTCCGGAATAGGCTTGCTGATATAGTAGCCCTGAATCTTGTCACAGCGGGTCCGCTCCAGAAAAGCAAGCTGCTCCGGGGTCTCAACCCCTTCAGCCGTAACGTTCAGTCCCATATCATGGCCGATGGTGACGATGGAGCTGGCCAGCGACCTATTGTTCGGGGTATCGATGCTGTCGATGAAGGACTTGTCGATCTTCAGGGTAGTAATCGGGAGCTGCTTCAGATAGCTGAGTGAGGAATAGCCCGTTCCGAAGTCATCCAGCGCAATCCCAATGCCCCTCTCCTTGAGCGCCTCCAGCTTGGAGCTGATCGCCTCGAAGGATTCCATGAAGATGGATTCTGTAATCTCCAGCTCAAGATACTCCGGCGCAAGCCCGGTATCCTCCAGCACGCTCAGCACCATCTCCGTGAAGTCATCCAGCATAAGCTGAATGACCGAGATATTAACCGAGATATGATAGCCCTCATAGCCCTGATTCTGCAGATCCTTGGTGAACCGGCAGGCGGCGCGCAGCACCCACTCCCCTATGGGGACGATCAGGCGGCAGTCCTCGGCAATGCGGATGAAGGATAAGGGGGAGACGAAGCCGAGCACCGGGCTGTTCCAGCGGATCAGCGCCTCGAAGCCCCAGAGCTCGCCGGAGCCGGTATCCACCAGCGGCTGGTAATGCAGCGACAGCTCATTATTGGAGACCGCGCTTCTTAAGTGATTCTCAATAATCATCCGTTCGTCAAAATACTGCTGCATCTCCTGCCCGTAGATCATATAACTGCCCTTGCCTGCTTCTTTGGCCTTGTACATGGCAATGTCGGCATTCTTCAGGAGTTCCTCCGCACTCTTCCCGTTCTCCGGGTATTGGGCAATCCCGATACTGGCCGTGATATGCACCACACTTGCATGAAGCTGGAACGGCTCCATGAAGCCCTGTACCAGGGAATCCGCATAGCGGATCACCTCACCTGCCTCCGTCACATCCTTGAACAGAATCACAAACTCATCGCCGCCGAAGCGGAAATGCTTACTGCGCCCGTCAGAGCGGCTAAGCAGCCGTTCCCCGACCTGCACCAGCAGCTCATCCCCGAAGGTATGGCCCATGGAGTCATTAATGTACTTGAAGTTATCGAGATCCAGGAAGAACAGCGCCGCATGGCCGCCGGAATGCTCTTCAATGAACCGCTCCAGCTCCTCGGATAACGACAGCCGGTTCGGCAGACCGCTAAGCACGTCATTATAAGCCAGCAGCCGGTATTTCTCCTCACTGGTCTGCAGCAGCGCCTGATTCTCCACCACCTTGTTATACTGCTCCAGCAGCTCATCCTGCAGGGCAGTCAGCTCCTCATAGGTCGATTCCAGCTCCTGATAGCTCGTCTGCAGCTTACTCTCATAACCCTTGCGGTCCGTGACATCCACCATTGACCCGGCAAACCGGATATATCCGCCGCCCGCATTACGCAGCACCTTGCCCCGGGCCTGAAACCACTTGTATTCGCCTGCCTTGCTCCGCATCCGGTATTCAGCGTAGTAGTAAGAAGAACGACCCTCCAGATGCTGGATACGCAGCCGGTTCTCCTGCTCGGCATCCTCCGGATGGAGAATATCCCGCCAGCCGCCGCGGCTCTCATTCAGCTCATCCCGGGCATATCCTAGCACCTCATACCAGCTGTCCGAGAAATAATAGATCATCGTAGACATATCAACGTCCCAGATTACCGCATCCGAGCCGTAGGTTGCCAGGCTGAAGCGTTCATTGCTTTTTTCCAGGTTGCTTCTAATCCTTCTGACCAGCTGCACATAGAATAACAACACCAGAATGAAGGTTACCAGCACTGCAAAGGCAACCACGATGCTCAGCACCAGTACCTTGTAGGTCTGATAAAAGGAGAACGGCTCGTTAATCACTTCGCTGCCCTCCGGCAGCTTATCCGGTGATATCTTGAACCGCTGCAGCTCATTGTAATCAAACACCTTGCGTACATTACTGTCGGTCACCACCGGGATATCCCCGGCACGCTCCCCCTTCAGGATACGCAGCGCCAGATCGGCCGCCGTCTGCCCCTGCATTCTGCCGCTGATCAGGCTCCCGCCGAAGGCGCCATGGTTCAATGCAAAATCATAGATATGATACACCGGAACACTGCTGCTCTTGCCCAGCTCGCTTGCGAACCTGTCGAACTCCACAATTCTTCCGGTAGAGTCACTATAATATGTAGTCATCAGCACAATACTGTCCGGGGACAGCGCCGATGCCGTAGCTTTGATCTGTTCCATGGACATGCGGTTCATCGGGAACAGCGCAAGCCCCGGATTCAAGGAGCTAATCTGATCCATCACCATCCGGCCGGTCGACAGCCCGCTCTCCGAATTATCGAAGACGACATACACCTTTTTCAGCGAAGGATTAAGGTCCATGGCCATGCGGATGGTGGGCGCTGCATCGATTTTCTCAATAACGCCTGTCATGTTGCGCTTATCCGGTAGGCTGTCCACCCCCAGCTCGTTGACCCCGCTGAAAACAATCGGAGCATCGTTCAGAAGCTCATGGCGGTACTTCATCGCGAAGCTCAGCGCCGCATCGTCCGTTGTGATGATCGTATGAATAGGGATGTTCTGATACTTGAAGCGGATGGTTTCGTAGAAATGTTCGAGGTTACCCTGCGTAGGGTACCTTTTCCAGTCCATGTATTCAGTGTAAATGACGGGGGGATTAGCTGTGCCTTTGAGACGTTCCTCTATTCCGGCACTTTGGTCATCGGTCCAGGCAAAGCCCTTCTGATAGGAATGCAGCACCAGCACGTTCCGGGCGGGAAGCTCCTCGGCTGCAGCGAATGCAGCTCCTGCCGGGGCTGTTGTACACAGGAAGATCAACAGAGGCACAAGCAAGCTTCTTAACAACCTGAGATGAATATGATCTACACTCATTCGCACACTCCCGTTCATCTATCTCATAATCGGAATCTGACAAGTTGAAGGATAATGTATTCATGGGGCTTCATTACGGGGACTGCTTTGATACAATTATAGGGGGAAAAGATGTTTTTAGAAACAACAAAAAGCGACAGCAGCCGTCGATATTGGACAGAGCAGACCGCTCACGTTAGAATGAATCTGCAGTTGACTGCTCAGACAGGAGGCCAGGCCATGCCGACCATCAAAGACGTTGCGCTGAAGGCTGGCGTATCGGCAACCACCGTATCCCGGGTACTGAACAACAGGGGTTACTTAAGCGAGGAATTGAAGCACAAGGTTCACCAGGCGATGGAGGAGCTGAATTACCGGCCGAACGAACTGGCCCGCTCCCTTAGCCGCTCGAAATCCAACATCATCGGACTGATTATTCCGCATGTGTCTTTGCCTTTTTTCGGCGAATTAACCAGTCATATTGAAGAACATGCCTACCGGGAAGGCTATAAGCTGCTGCTCTGCAATTCGTGGCAGGACAAGCAGAAGGAACAGGAATACATCCACATGCTGCGCGCAAGCCGGGTAGACGGGATTATTATGGGCAGCCATACACTGGAGGTGGAAGCCTACCGGCAGATGAATCTGCCGCTGGTGACCTTCGACCGGCAGATCTCACCGGATATCCCTTATGTCTGCTCGGATAATTATGAGGGAGGCAAGCTGGCTACCACTCTTCTGATTCAAAAGGGCTGCCGGCACCTCGCCCATATCGGCGGGCATCCCAAGCTGAATATCTTATCCCATCTGCGGTGTGTGGCCTTTGAGGATATGGCGAAGCAGCACAATCTGGAGTATGTCACCCTCCATACCGACAACAACAGCTTCGACTTCGAAGCTTACGAGCAGCTGCTCGGGCAGCTCTTTGCGGAGCATCCTGAGGTGGACGGGATTTTTGCGGGCAGCGATATCATCGCCGCCTATGCCCTGAAGGCCTGCCGCACCAGAGGACGGCGCGTCCCGGAGGATGTGAAGATCGTCGGCTATGACGGCATCATGCTCCGCAGCCTGCTCGACCCGCCGATCACCACCATCCGCCAGCCAATGGAAGCGATCGGCAAGCTGGCCGTGGACCTGATCCTGCAGCAGGTGCAGGGCCACAGCGTAGCCGCTGCGCACATTCTGCCTGTGGAGCTGGAGGAGGGGGCTACTACCTGAGGGGGCTACTACCCGGAAAGGCTGCCACTTAAAGTAGGTGGGGGCTGAGGGTTTGCTGGCTGTATCCGATAAAGGCGCGAGTGGTGAGGTACTTAACTGTATTCCGTACAACTAAATCATCCGATGTGCCGCCGAAAATCCACTTAGCTGTATTTCGTACAACTAAAATTCCAGCTGCGGCTGGTTATCACCCTTTTGGGCAAATTTAGTTGTATAGATTACACTTAAAAGAGGTAACCCTGCCATTTTACGGTTTTTAATTGTACAGAATACATCTATCAACGAAAGTTCGCTTCGAACTAAACTCCAACCATCGCCGCATTTATGAATGTATTCACTTCTTTAGAGCTCATGCCCTGCTAGCCAAAAAGCCTCTGCATACCTGCAGAGGCTTCTTTAATCTCATAGTAATATGAACGACATCAGCTTTTAATTAAAAACGTTTAGTTTTTCGCCGGCACATTGTATTCGGTTTAATACGAAAATAAAAGTCGGGATGCGACTGATGCACCCGACTTATTTTCATTCCTGGGGGTGACAAGGCCTCTGTCTTGTCATGCCTGTTTTTCGCTTACATTGAGCCCGTGTACCTTCTCGCCAGCACATTGTATTCGGTTTTTCGCTTACATTGAGCCCGTGTACCTTCTCGCCAGCATATTATATTCGGTTTTCCGCATACATTGAACCCTGTACCTTCCCGCCAGCATATTGTATTCGGTTTTTCGCTTACATTTGGCCCGCACACCTTCTCGTAGCACAATATGTTCGGTTTCCGCATACATTGCGGCCGCGTGCCTTCTCGCCAGCACAATGTGTTCGGTTTTCCGCATACATCCTGCCACGCCCCTGCTTCCTTACTATACACACAGCATCTCTCACAGCCCGATACTGCCTTCCACACGCGGCTAACGCGCGAACAGCTCAAGCAGCTTCCCGGCGTCCAGCCCCGCCGTAGTGGGCAGCACCAGGTCAGCCGTACCAAGCTGCTCGGCCGACCCAATACCTACAGCCTTCATGCCCGCCGCCCGGATCGCGGCCACGCCTGCGGCTGCTTCCTCCACGCCGATGCAGTTGCCCGGCGGAACACCCAGCCGCTCTGCCGCTTGCAGGAAGATCTCCGGATCGGGCTTGCCCTTCCGGAGCGCAGCCGGGTCGGCAACGGCCTGGAACCACCGGGCTGCGCCGAGGCGCTCCAGAATGAGCGGCGCATTCAGGCTGGCCGAGGCCAGCCCCACGGAGATTCCCCGCTCGCGCAGGGAATCGAGCAGCTCCCGGATCCCCGGCAGGAGGTCCGCCGGGGTGATACGGCCGATCATCTGCCGGTAATGATCGTTCTTCTTCTCCGCCAGCCGGAGCTTCCCGGCTTCAGGCAGCTTCGCAAGGGCGCTGCCCTCCAGCACGATCTCCAGCGACTCCATCCGACTGACGCCCTTCAGCCGTTCATTCTTCTCCCGGCTGAAGGGCACGCCCAGCTCATCTGCGAGGGCCTGCCAGGCAAGATAATGAGCCTCGGCGGAATCTGTAATCACACCGTCGAGATCGAAGATTACGGCTTCCAGCCGGTGCGCCAGCGACATCCTCACCGGCTCCTGCGGAAGCAGCTGCAGCGGCTGCTTCTTGTGTCTGATCGCAAGTGCCGTCCCCTCCAGCAGCGTATACACTACCGCCTCACGTTCAACGGAGATTTCCAGCAGCTGACCGCCAACTGTAACCTTGAAGCGATAGCTCTCCCACTGCTCCGGCAGGACGGGGGCAAAGCCCAGCTCCCCCTGAGCCAGCCGCATGCCGCCGAAGCCGTTCACAATCGACATCCAGGACCCGGCCATCGCCGCCATATGCAGCCCGTCCTTGGCATTGTGGTTGATATCGTCCAGATCCATCCGTACCGTGCGGCTGAAATAACGGTATGCCCCGGCCAGATCGCCGATCTCCGCAGACATAATACTGTGGATGCAAGGAGACAGCGAGGAGTCATGCGTTGTCAGCGGCTCATAATAATGGTAGTTGCGGAGCTTATCCGCCAGGCTGAACTTGTCACCAAGCAGGAACAGGGCCATTACCAGATCAGCCTGCTTCAGCACCTGATGCCGGTAGATCACCAGCGGGTGATAGTGGAGCAGCAGCGGATACTTATCCGCAGGCATATGCTCGAAATCCCATTTTTGCTTACTCAGAAAGGTATCATCCTGGGCATAGATCCCGAGCTGCTCGTCAAAAGGAATAAACATCCGTGCTGCGGCCTCTCTCCAGCCCTCTGCCTCTTCGGGAGTTAACCCGATCGCCTGCCGCAGCCGTTCGTAATCCGCGGGATAGTCCCGCTGAAGCAGCAGAGCTGTCTCATAGGCATACTGGAGCTGATCCTGCACCATGAGGTTGGTGTAAGCATTGTTATTCACAATCGCCGTGTATTCATCCGGCCCTGTTACTGCATCGATGCAGAAGGCCCCTCCGCGCGCGGGGTTATAGTGGCCCAGATCGGCCCAGAACCTTGAGGTCTCGAACAGCATCTCCGCACCCCGGCTAACCAGAAATTCCATATCGCCTGTGGCATGGATATATTGCTTCAGGCCGTAGGCTATGTCCGCATTGATATGCGCCTGGGCAGTGCCTGCGGGGAAGTAGGCGGAGTTCTCCTCGCCGTCAATGGTCCGCCACGGGTACAGCGCCCCCTTCTGCGACATGACCGCTGCCCGCTCTCTGGCCTTGCCGAGCGTAGCATAACGGAATTCCAGCAGCGCACGGGCGATCTCCGGCTGCGTGAAGGTGAAGAACGGCAGCATGTACATCTCCGTATCCCAGAAATAATGCCCCTCATAGCCTTCGCCGGTCAGGCCCTTGGCTCCGATATTCGTTGCTCCGTCCCGGCCCACGGATTGCAGCAGCTGATAAGCATTGAAGCGGATGCCCTGCTGGAGTGCAGGATCACCGCTAATCTCCACATCCGCTTGTGCCCAGAAGCTGTCCAGATACGCCTGCTGCTCCCCGGCCAGACCGGCGAAGCCCAGCTCCTTGGCCAGCGCCAAGACTTCAGCACTCCTGCCGGCCAGCTCCTCCTCCCCGTAATCTCTGGAGGTATGATACGTTATATATTTGGTTAGCGTCACCGTCTCTCCGCTGCGGACAGCAGCGGCGTAACAGACGGAGATGCGCTGCCCGATCAATTGGTGGCTCATCTCGCGCCCGGACTTCGCCTGCAGCGCATGGCTGACAGCGGTCAGCAGCGCAAACCGCGTGTGGCGGGTCCGCTGCCTCATCCACAGATCCCCGGTGACTTCGTCATATCCGGTATCCTCCAGCAGCAGGCGGGATTCGCCGCCGCCCGCCCCCAGCCTCGGGTCACCGGTAACCTCAGGCCGGGCAATCTCGCCGTCCACCGCAGAATCGAACTTCAGTGTCCCGGAGAAATTCAGCGCCGTCACCGCATAGTCGATAGCGGCCAGATGCTTATGCGTCAAGGCAACCATCCTGCGGATCACCAGCAGTACCCGGTGCCCGGCTGGAGATTCCCACTCCAGCTCCCGGTGTAGCATACCGCTGCGCATATCCAGCCGGCGCTTATACCGGTGCAGTTTCCCCTGATCCAGCCGGAACTCATGGCCTTCGATGCTGAGCCGGATGATACGGGCATCGCTGACATTCAGCATGGCCTGGTTGCGGGAGGGGTACCCGAAGGCCCCCTCAGGATAGACCACCGGCTCAGAATCAAAGAAGCCGTTCAGATAATTTCCGGCTACCGAAGCCCCCGCCTTGCCGTGATAGCCTTCCTCGAAATTCCCGCGCATACCGATATAGCCGTTGCCTAGTGCAAAGACACTCTCGCTCCGCTGATTGTATTCATCCTCATAGTGTTCCTCTTCGATACTCCACTCCCTGTAAGGGTACAAGGCGGGAGGATGCTCACAAGACTTCATCTTTATTTTCATCTCCGTACTTATCTCCGTACTCATCTCCGTACTTATCTCCATACTTATCTCCGTATTTGTCTCCGGTCTCATCTTCGTATTCTCCTCCCGATTGCCGGCTTCTCTTGTCCCAGCCACAGATCAGCCTTTGACTGAGCCGCCCATCAGACCCCGGACGAAATACTTTTGCAGCAGGAAGAAGATCGCCAGCGGCATCAGCATCGAGATAAAGGCTGCCGAGGTCAGCAGATGCCAGTCATTGCCGCGCGAGCCGACCAGATCGGCGATCTTCATCGACATGACCTGAACCGACGGCTGGTTCCCGATGAAGATCAGAGACACCAGATAATCATTCCATACCCAGAGGAACTGGAAGATCCCGATGGAAGCGAGCGCGGGCACGGACAGCGGCAGAATCAGTCTGCTGAAAATAGTAAAGTGGCTGGCGCCGTCAATAAAAGCTGATTCAAACAGATCCTTCGGCAGCTGGCTGATGAAGTTGTACATGAAGTACGTAACCAGCGGCAGCCCGAAGGCCGTATGTGCCAGCCAGATTCCAAGATAACTGCCGTTCAGCCCAAGCGCCGTGTAATCCTTGAGTACCGGAATGAGCGCAACCTGAATCGGAATGACCAGCATCGCAATAATAATGACGAACAGCGTCTTGCGTCCGGGAAACCGTAACCAGGCGAAGGCATAGGCGGCAAAAGAGGCGATCAGCACAGGAATCACCGTCGCCGGAACAGCAATCGTCAGTGTATTCCAGAACGCCTGCGACAATCCGCTCCCCTTTTGCACCGTTTCACTGCCGTCCGCTTCCTTGAGTGTGTACTCCTTGCCGGACAGCACATTCTTATAGTTGTCGAGCGTGAGGTCAGGCACCGCCTGCCAGCCCTGCTCTTGCATATTCACCGTGCGTGCCCTGCGGTTCTCCCACATCAGGCGGCTGCCATCCGCCTTCACCCCTGCCTTGAGCTGTTCATCCGTATAGGTCTTGCCGTTCACCTCAATCGGCTCCCGCAGATCAACCTCCTTGGGAAGCTGCACCGTCCCGCCCGCTTTCCATTCCTGATGGGGGAACACCTTCCACCAGCCCGTCTGCAAAATATCCGCTGCGGGACGGAAGGAGGAGGCGAAGAGTCCGAAGGTCGGCAGAATCCAGAGGAAGCAGATGACGCCCAGAATCAGATTGACGGCCGTTTTGCTGCCCTTTTTTTTCTTGGTGCCCACCATTAGAATCCCCCCTGCTTGCGGAACTGCCGCAGATTAATAAGGATAACAGGCAATACCGCGATCAGGAGCACGATAGCCAGCGTAGAGCCGTAGCCGAAGTTGCGGTACATGAAGAATTGCCGGTAGAACTGCGTCGCTACAACCTCTGTATCGTATTGACCGCCTGTCATCACCATGACAACGTCAAATATTTTCAGCGTAAAGACAATAATCGTGGTGGTCACCGTCAGAATCGTCGTAGAGATGTAAGGAATCATGATGCCAAAAAAGATCTTCACCTCACCCGCACCATCCACCCGTGCAGCTTCCAGAATATCCTCGGGCACTCCTTTGATGGCCGCTGAGAAAATAACCATCGCAAACCCCGTCTGCATCCAGATCAGAATGATAATAAGGAAGAAGTTGTTCCACGGCTGCAGCATACTCGTCCAGGCCTGCGGTTCACCGCCGAAATAGGTCACAATCGCATTCAAGAGTCCAATCTGCTCATCGCCCGGCTGATAATAATAGACGAACTTCCAGATGACCCCGGCGGCAACAAAGGAAATAGCCATCGGCATGAAAATAATCGATTTGGCGATCCGCTCATAGCTGCTCCGGTCGGCAAGAATGGCAATCAGCAGCCCGAAGCAGACACAGGCCAGCGTGCCCACGAACACCCAGAGCAGGTTGTTGCGCAGAGCCGTAGCCATCAGACGGTCGCTGAAGATCGCGGCGTAATTGCTGAGTCCGACGAACTTCTCGGAGGAAGCGTTGAAGAAGCTTAAGTACAGCGTCCGCAGGGCAGGCAGAATCAGCAGCCAACCGAGAATAAGGACAGCCGGTCCGACAAAAACATATGGCAGCACCTTCCTGCGGACATGGTCCGGGTACTGCTCCACGGCCCAGGTCAAGGTGTAGTAGATCAGATATACGCCCAGCACGCCCCACAACACTGCGAGCACCGCTGTCAGCAGCGGTTGAAGCGTTGAATCGCGGAAAAACAGGAAAATCAGCCCGTTGACCACAATATTCGCAAGCAAAACGCCCAGCGATAGCAGGACTGCCCTGCCGCTGATTCTCTGATTGGCCTGCGCCCCGGCGGCACCCGGCTCCGGCCTTATTTGTGCATCCATATCGGTTCCTCCTATAGGCTCTGTTAGAGCAGAGCCCTCTTCATAAGCACCCTTTACCACCAGCTGAGGGGCAGGCCTGATTGCTCAAGACCGCCCCTTCAACCTCTTGGTGTCTAAGCCCCGTGCTGCCTGCTTCTTAGTTCTTCCAGCCTGACTGAATCTGCTCCAGGGCCTGATCCAGCGTAGCGGTTCCGCTCACATAGTCAGTCATGCCCTTCCAGAAGGTACCTGCACCCACCTTGCCTGGCATCAGGTCCGAGCCATCGAAGCGCAGGGTCGAAGCGTCCTGCACCAGCTTCGCCATCCGGCGGTCGGATTCGGACTGGTACCAATCCAGGGAAGCATCATTCATCGGGGCAATGACACCGCCGGATTGCACCCAGCTTTTGATCGATTCGCCAGTAGTGAAGAACTCCATTACAGCGCGTACTTCAGGGCGGTCATTGAACATAGCGTAGATGTCGCCTGCCACCAGGACCGGCTTGCCGTACTGCTCATCAATCGGCGGAAGATAGAACCAGTCATAGTCTGTATCCACCTTAGCCGTTTCCGGGAAAAAGCTGGTAATGAAGTTCCCCATCAGGTTGAACCAGGCTTTGGGCGGATTCTCGAACATCGGCTTCGGAGCATCGCCAAATGCAGTAGTGACAATGGATTTAGCACCGCCGTAGACATAATCCTTATTCAGCCAGATCTTGGACATCACTTCCACCGCGTTCTTCACTTCAGGAGAAGTGAACGGCAGCTCACCGCTTACCCACTTATCGTAATTCTCAGGCGTCGTGGTCCGCAGCATGATGTTCTCTACCCAGTCGGTTGCCGCCCAGCCGGTTGCCGCGCCGCTCTCAATACCGATTGCCCAGGCTGGATCACCGTCTTTGGCGATTTGCTCCGTCAGGGCCATCATTTCATCCCAGGTCTGCGGAACCGTGTATCCCGCTTCGTCAAATTGCTTCTTCGGATACCAGACCAGGCTCTTCACATTGCTGCGGTTCCAGATCCCGGCCATAATCTTGCCATCCTTGCCGTCCATGGTGGACATATCCAGCCAACTCTTATTGTAATTGGCCGTCAGCTTCGCCTGATCCAGCACCCCGGTCAGATCGATGACCTTGCCGGTCTTGGCAATAGAGGCCAGCAGGCCCGGCTGCGGGAAGTCCGCGATATCCGGCGCATTGCCGCCATCGACCCGGATATTAATCGTAGCTTCGAATTCCTTGGAGCCTTCGTATTGAATATCAATGCCGGTTTTCTCTTCAAATTCCTTAATGCTGCTCTCGAACTTCACCTGGTCCGCATCGACAAACGGGCCGAACATCGTGACCTTCGTGCCTTTATATTCACCCTTCATTGCCAAATCCAACGGGCTTCCTGCCGCAGCGGGATCTGGACTATCTGTTGATTCTGCGTTGTTATCTGCCGATGGTGCTGCTGTGGGAGCTTCTGTAACCGCCGGGGCCTTCGTTGGCGCAGCGGTGTTATTGCCGCCGCAGCCGCTGAGCATCATGGTGAAGGATAGACACAACACCATCGCAAGTGACAGTTTACGTGCTGGAGCTTTCTTCATTGTTTCATACATCCCCTTTAATTGTTTTTAGAGACTGCATTGAACCAGCTTCATTACCGGAACCCCTTCCGGCAGAGCAGTAACTCACCCCCTTATAGTAATTCACAGACAACAGGCACCCACACCCATTAACAACGCTAATTCAAACGTACATTCTCCATATCCCACAATAATGTATGCGCTTCCAATAGTCAGTTAGTACCTTCTTCTGTGGATAAGGTTTCTGAAACAGTTCCTGAAACGGTTCCCGAAACGATTCGCTCACATTCCTCTAACGCGTCACTCTGAAAAGCTTTTCAGAAGAGCGTAAAGAAACCGTGCTGCCCTATCCCCAGGCAGCCGTGCTTCAGCCCGCAGGAACTACATCTCATTTCTCACGCGAGGATTCTCTTACGATTAGCTTATGCTCCATCTTCTCTTTCATGACAGCCACCTTGCCGGTGGTCAGCAATTCATGCAGCTTCTCGGCCGCCCGGTACCCCAGCTGATAGATAGGCTGTGCGATTGTTGTCAGCTTCGGAATGAACATCCCCGACATCCGCAGATTATCGAAGCCGATGACCGACACTTGCCCGGGAACCAGAATATTGCGGTCCTTTAAGTAAGAGATCGTTCCCATGGCGAACTCATCCGCTACACAGAATACAGCTGTTAATTCCGGATATTCAGTGAACAGCTCGTGCGTTGCCTGATAGGCCTGCTCAAAGCGGTGGTTAGCGTACTTGATTTTCCCGATATTACGCTCCAGCCCCGATTCGCTCAAGGCTCTCACGAATCCCGCCATCCGCGGTGGTCCGGACACCGAATTATCATGATTGAAGCCGATCATCCCAATCTCTTGGTGCCCCAGCTCAATCAGGAATTTCACAGCATCATACGCCGCCTTCTCATCATCCACCTCGACCGACGCTACCTCATACTCATCGGAATGGGAAGAGACCAGCACGAATGGAATTCTGCAGCCTATAAGCTTCTCATAATACTCAGGGTGCAGAATATCACTGGCGAACACAACACCATCCACCTGTTTCTCATGAAAAGTATCCATATAGGACAATGTCCGCTCCTTGTCACGGTCTGTATTGCAGATCATCAGGCTGTAACCGAGCTTAATGCAGGCATCCTGCATTCCCCGGATCACCCCTGCGAAATACAGGTTCTCAATATCGGGAATGAGTAGCCCGAGAGTGAATGACTTCCTGTAAATTAACCCCCGTGCGAATGCATTAGGCTGATACTTGAGCGCTTCTATCGCTTCAATGACCCGGCTGCGCTTACTCTCCACGACCGTATCCGGGGCATTCATTACACGGGACACAGTGCTGATGGATACTCCGGCCATCTTGGCAACATCTCTGATTGTTGGCTTCATAGTCTGACTTCCTTCTTGATTCTTTTAGCCCGAAACGTGTGCCCTCCTTATCAGGATTGGCCTAGCCGCTTAAGTTAGAAAAGCTTTTCAAAGCGATTATAGCAAGGCTCCCTTAAATTGGCAAGCAAATTGTTATACGCTTACATTTTTGCCTGCGGAGCCCTTACTGTACGTTTGTAAGCGTCCAAATTCAGTCCAAATACTCCAAATTCATCCCTTCAGTAACTGGACCTTTCTCCTTCACACTCCCTCTCCCCGTCATGCCGCTTACTTAAAGTGTGTAAATTATATTATTTCATGTTATAATTGGCGGGTATATTGATTCATGGCTGCAAATAATGCTACTGATGCGGAATGCATCTACTATAGGAGGGATTCATGTGAAGCAATTGCACGACATACCATTCTCCGTACTGGATTTAGCCCCTATCCGGGAGGGCGGAACGGCGGCGGATTCTTTTCATAACACCCTTGATTTGGCTCGTCATGCTGAGAAATGGGGGTATAACCGTTACTGGCTGGCAGAGCATCATAATATGACCGGCATTGCCAGCTCCGCCACCTCCGTTGTTATCGGACATGTCGCAGCCGGAACTAACACCATCCGCGTAGGTTCAGGCGGCATCATGCTCTCCAACCACGCACCGCTTATGATTGCAGAACAATTCGGCACGCTGGAATCCTTGTATCCCGGACGGATTGATCTGGGTCTGGGCAGAGCCCCCGGCTCGGATCAGGCGGCAGCCAGAGCACTGCGCCGCGGCCTCGGCAGCGATGGCAGTGAATTTCCCGAGCAGCTTAGCGAGCTGCGGGCGTATTTCGACCCCGAAGGATCAGGCTCCCGTCCGGCCGGTGTCCGCGCCGTACCCGGTGAAGGACTGAACATCCCGATCTGGCTGCTCGGCTCCAGCGGCTTCAGCGCCCAGCTTGCGGGCCAGCTGGGTCTGCCTTTTGCTTTTGCCAGCCACTTCGCACCGGATTATCTGCTGCCGGCTCTGCATCTGTACCGTACCAGCTTCAAGCCTTCAGCTGAACTCGACAAGCCTTATGTTATGGTGGGCTTGGGAATTACGGCAGCGGATACGGTAGAAGAAGCGCGCAGACTTGCCACTTCCCAGCAGCAGCAATTCCTGAACATTATCCGTGGCCGCACCGGCAAGCTCCAGCCGCCTGTAGACAGTTTGGACGGAATCTGGACCTCCCAGGAGAAAGCACTGCTTATGAGCAAACAGCAATACTCCATTGCGGGCGACCAGGCCCTGATCGAAGAACGGCTGCTCCAGATTCTCGAAGAGACGGGTGCCGATGAGTGGATTATCGCTTCACAGATCTATGATCACTCTGCCCGCTTGCATTCGTATGAGCTTGTGGCCGACCTGTTGAAGAAGTAATAAGGCCGTAGTAGCTCATCAGATTTAAAATAGTGGAGCAGAAGCAATTACCCTTCAAATTACATCTTTTCCAAGCGGGGATTGTTCTTCAGGGGCGTTTGGCTTAGCGTAACGGACTGAGGTGCTCTTATTTGGGAAGAAAGTCGCCAACTGGGCGAGTAACGGACTCCATGGGCCTTATCCTTTACACTTCGGCTCCAAAACGTCTCGTAGGGAGACAATAAGGCCGCCTGAGTCCGTTACGCTGCAAAAAGTGGCGTTTTCGTGGGGATAAGATCTCTCCGGTCCGTTAGATTCGGGGTGGAGTTTAACAAGCTTATCCACCCTTTTAAACCTGACACTGTACTAGTCTGATTACAAGCCAGTCTATATAATTAGCCCATTCAACTACCTATGGAGAACTCCATTGAGGTAGCTGAATGGGCTATTTTAGTCTTGCAGCAAAAAACAAATGTGTTCGGAGTAGAAATGATGGAGCCGGGCCTTTACAGCCCAAATCGTTCTTTATAAAATACAAAATCAACTAATATACAGAGAAATAATGAGTTAACAGCAGTAAATATTAAATAAATGCCGTAAAATTATAATAAACGCCCCAATTCATTCACTTAAAGTATCTTTTTCTGTTTTTCTTTATGCTTCATTTTGATTATACTGTAAGTATTATTCGTTATAACGAACAACAGCGCATTTTTACCATTCCGCCTCGTTCACGCACGTTCAGGCTCATCCAGATCCGTTCATGCTCGTTCTGATTTATACTATCGTTTTAATGTGTAGTAGTTCTTCAAGAAACCACTTTATTCGACAAACTATGATTCAGAAGGGCGAACCAGGGCGAACCGGGGCGGATTGTGGCTGGTGGCTGCCGAAGGTCTGCACAGGAAGGGGCGGGGAGAGTGAAGAAGAGACATACATCTATAATTGGCGCGTATATTTTGGCCGTTCTGGCAGGTGTAATCTGGCATGCCGGAGGGGTCAGCGCTGAGGATACGATCAAGCTCACTGTCAACTCACATACGACCAGTACGGCAACCATGAACAACATGCAGCCGGGAGATACGATGGCTTCGGATTATAAGATTATCAATGACGGAAATGATCCGTTCGATTATGCAGTAGCCTTTCAGTTCCGCTCCGGGGACGCAGATCTGTACAATATCCTGCAAATGACCCTGCAAAAAGAGGGAGTAATCCTCTACTCAGGGGTAATGAGCGAGGCCCCGGGGGTAGTGACCATCGGCTCGCTTGCCGGAGGGGAAGAGGAAGCGATCGAAATGAAGGTATTGTTCCCGCCGGAGGCAGGCAACGAGTTCCAGGAGAAGACGGTAAGTGTCGCCTTTGAATTCACTGCCACAGCAGATCCTGCGCCTACAGCCGGGCCAACTTCTACACCTCAACCCACAGATACGCCAACGGCTGCAGTAACGCCTATGCCTACGTCAACGCCAGGGTCCACCGGCAGCCCTGGCAGTACGCCGCCTGCTGCAACAACAGTCCCTACAGCCTCACCGGCCGGCAGTGCATCGCCTGGCAGTTCAGCAGCACCTTCACAGGCACCGGCAACTGCTACAGCAGCACCGGATGGAGTGAGCGTAAGCGAGGAGCCTGTTCCGCTAGGGGCAGGAGAGGAAGACGGCGGCAACCGTCCGTCCGCGACTCCGGATTCCGGAGCCGCTGCACTTGGCAGCACACCAGCCCCTTCACCAGGGAAGGAGGTCAACCTCACTGGTGACGCGCTTCCGCTGGGCGGGCCGGAGGAAGACGGCAGACTGCCCGACACAGCCAGCCCTTGGTACAATCTGATTGCGGCCAGCCTGGTTGTCGCCATGATTAGTGTGCTTGTGCTCCGCAGGCTGGGCCAGAAGAAGTAACTACCCGTATAAGTAAGGAGGAGAGAGCATGAAGATGCGCAGCGGATTCACTTTAGCCGTCAAGCTGATCTTCCTGCTCTCTGTGTGTGTTATGCTGTATTCCGCCTTCCAGATCCTCAAAGCGCCCGCCGAAGCCCGCGAAGCCCTGAGAATCTGGGACAAAAAGAGGGAGGAAGCCCGGCTCCCCCTAAATTCTGAAGAAGAAATACCACTGCCTGAAGGTATGGTCAGCAGCGCAGAATCACCAACAGGCGACAAACCTGCTTATATAGCAGGAGAGGTAATCGGGGAGATCTATTTTCCGAAGCTGAAGAAGCGGGTTGCCATTCTGGAGGGAACCGGACGGGCGGAGCTTAAGCAGGGGGCCGGACACGATGAGACAAGCGCCGCCCCGGGCGCTTCCGGGAACAGCGTCCTGGCCGGACACCGTGATACCGTCTTCCGCAGTCTCGGCGAGCTGGAGACCGGAGACCGGCTTGAGCTTGCTACAGCGGAAGGCACTTTTACATATGAAGTGACCGGGAGCCGGATTGTTGACGGAGATACGCGGGGAGCGATTAAGCCCAGCAGAGACCCCGTACTCACCTTGATTACCTGTTACCCATTCTC
Organism: Paenibacillus sp. FSL R7-277; assembly: GCF_000517965.1. NCBI lineage: Bacteria > Bacillati > Bacillota > Bacilli > Caryophanales > Paenibacillaceae > Paenibacillus > Paenibacillus sp. FSL R7-277. The sequence continues at coordinate 10,575 of NZ_ASPX01000071.1, read as the reverse complement.
TTATGTAGGCGCAGCGCCCGAGCGCTACCTGCTCTCGGCCAAGCTAGTCTCCAGCCAGCCTCCATCCCCTTTCACTCCTCACCCTCCGCCTAAAGTATGAGACCCGGGCCGGATCGTGATAATATAGACATACGAAGCTGAAGAGGAGATGACCCGCATTGAAGGAAGAATTAATTAGACGTTTTGTATCGTATGCTGAAATGGATACCCAATCCAGCGAGGACAGCGAGAGCTGCCCGTCCACTCCAGGCCAAATGGTACTGGCGCATAAGCTGGCAGAGGAGCTGCAGGAGCTGGGACTGACGGAGATTACGGTGGACGAGCATGCCTATGTCATGGCCTCGCTGCCCGCCAACACAGATAAAGAGGTTCCGGTGATCGGCTTCCTGGCCCATCTGGATACCGCCACGGATTTCACCGGCACGAATGTGAAGCCGCAGATTGTAGAGAACTATGACGGGCAGGATCTGGTGCTGAATGAAGCCCAGAATATTATCATGTCCGCGAAGAGCTTCCCGGAGCTGAGCGGTTACAAGGGGCATACGCTGATTACAACCGACGGCACCACCCTGCTGGGGGCAGACAACAAGGCAGGCATCGCTGAGATCATGACGGCTATGGCCCATCTGCTGGCGCATCCGGAGATTAAGCATGGCAAGATCCGGGTCGCTTTTACCCCCGATGAAGAAATCGGACGCGGCCCGCATAAGTTCGACGTTGCCGCCTTCGGTGCTTCCTATGCCTACACCGTGGACGGAGGCCCGCTTGGGGAGCTGGAATATGAGAGCTTCAATGCCGCCGCCGCCAAAATCACCTTCCACGGAGTCAATGTCCATCCCGGTACAGCCAAGGGCAAGATGATCCATTCGTCCAAAATCGCCATGGCCTTCCATCTCCGTCTGCCCGCCGGTGAAGCCCCTGAATTCACAGACGGCTACGAGGGGTTCTACCACCTGATCTCCATGCAAGGCAGTGCCGAACACAGCAAGCTGCATTACATTATCCGTGATTTTGACCGCGACAGCTTCGAGAACCGCAAATCGAATATCGCCGCAATTGTGGAGGAATTCAAATCTACATACGGAGCGGACAACATCGTGCTGGAGATGAATGACCAATACTATAATATGCGCGAGAAAATCGAGCCCGTCCGGCATATCGTCGATATCGCCCGGGAAGCGATGGAGGGCCTCGGAATCACGCCGGTTATCCGTCCAATCCGCGGAGGGACTGACGGCTCACAGCTCTCTTATATGGGGCTGCCCACACCGAATATTTTCACCGGAGGCGAGAATTTCCACGGCAAATTTGAATACGCTTCTGTAGACGTAATGCTGAAGGCTGTACAGGTTATCGTTGAGATTGCCCGTCTGGCGGAACATAAAGCGTAAATAAGATTATATTAAAAACAGCAAGAACCCCGTGCCGCCCTGGAAACAGGGAGCACGGGGTTCTTATATTGCTTTGGTCACAGACCGTTATCCGTCTGCCTGCTTTATTGCTTAACCGGCAGCCAGCCCGGTGTATGGATCAATGCTCTCCAGAGCGGGTCCGGAATCACAAGCTCTGCTTGGGCAGCCGGATCAAGCTCTGTCTTAATCTCATCGGCCCGGCCCCCGGCCAGCTTCTGCACCCAGTCCGGTTCAATCAGAAGCGGACGGCCCAGCGCCACCAGGCTGATGCCGCTGTCCAGACTCTTCAGGGCATCGGCGGCAGAGTAGAGTGAGCCTACGCCAATTACCGGCGCCTTGTCTCCTGCCCGGTCAACGATCTGCTCAATACGCGGACGGCTGTCCTCCGTTCCCCGGCGCGGCAGCGACCACAGCTCCATGAGGGACGCATGCAGGTAATCCAGCCCCTCTGCTGTCAGCGCATCGATTAGAGCAAACGTGTCAGCCATCGTAATCCCTGGCGTTTCCGGCTCTTCAGGCGAGAAGCGGTAGCCTACAAGGAACGCACCCTCTGCATGCTGCTTCACCGCAGCCTTGACACTGCGCAGAACGGCCAGCGGGAAGGCGAGACGCTTCTGCAGATCCCCGCCCCAGCGGTCTTCGCGTCTGTTGGAATGCGGCGAGAAGAACTGCTGCAGCAGATATCCGTTCGCACCGTGAATCTCGACGCCATCGAAGCCGGCCTCGATCGCCCGGCGCGTCGCTTCACCGAAATCAGCGATAATTCCGGTAATCTCTTCGTCTGTCAGCGGGCGCGGAACCGCCCCCTGTCCGCCGCCCGGCAGCTCGGCCGGCACATCGCTTGCACTGACAGGCTGTCCGTCAACCAGCTGCTCCGGCGGGCATTGGCGTCCGCCATGGAAGATCTGGAGCACGGCCTTCGCTCCTTCGCCCTTGATGGCCTCCGCCAGCTCACGCAGACTTGGAATCAGCCCGTCATGGTCAGCTCCGAATTCACCCGGGAAGCCCTTCCCGCCGCGTGAGACATAGACACACGCGGTAATGACCATCCCCGCCCCGCCCGAACGGCGGATATAATAATCCAGCTCCGGCCGGGAGACGGTTCCATCCTCATTGGAGGAGAAATTAGTCATCGGTGCCATGACCACACGGTTCTTCAGTTCAATCCCGTTCTTGAATTTGAACGTCTCCAGCAGCGGGCTATATTCTGTCTTCAGCATACCTATCAGCCTCCATTTATTTAAATCTTCACAAATGTTAGTATACAACTTAATTTTGCACAATACAAATAGAACGACTTCGTTTACAGTTGCTACCTATCACAGTGAGGTGCATCTTTCCAGATCACCTTGTCCCCGTAATTCTTGCCCCAGTCATACATCATACGCAGCACCGGCATCAGGGTATGTCCATACTCTGTCAGGGAGTACTCTACCCGCGGAGGAACCTCCGCATATACCTGCCTGAATACCAGCTGATCTTCCTCCAGCTCGCGGAGCTGGTTGGTCAGCATTTTCTGGGTGATATGGGGGATCAGCTTCTTGAGTTCACTGAACCGCTTAGTCCCTTCCAGACCCAGGTGCCACAGTATAATCAGCTTCCACTTGCCGCCGATCACAGCGAGCGTAAGCTCCTTCTCGCAGTTGATCTCCTTCAGGTTGATACGGTCTTTAATTTCAGTCGCCAATATTTAGCCCCCTTCCGGCTATCATCATAATACAAATCCATCGCCCACCGCACATAAGCAGCAAAGGATGCCCTCCCGTCAAGGAAAGCATCCGTGTGATAGCTACATTGTATTCCAAGCTCTATTCTATTCCAAATCGTATGCTATTCCAAATTGGCATGCTTGCCGAACATCCGGCCGGAGGTCTGCCCCGTCTGCTCCATGATCCGCAGAATAACTGCATCATAGAATACAAGCAGCGTCTGTTCAAACAAGGAGGCCATCGGCTGCAGCGTAGTATAGCCGCCGTCCGGCCGTTCCTTGGGAGCGCCAGGCAGCTTGACTGTATAATCTGCGAGACGTCCGATCGTCGAATCCGGCTGAATGGTTACGAGGACTACAGCCGCTCCGATTGCCTTGGCTTTCTCAGCCATGGAGACCAGTCCCTTCGTCTCGCCTGAGCCGGACCCCAGTACAAGCACATCGCCGGGGCCAATGCCCGGCGTTACTGTCTCTCCGACCACATAAGCTGTCCGCCCGGCCTGCATCAGCCGCATGGCGAAGGCCCGGCCCATCAGGCCGGAACGACCGGCACCGGCCACGAAGATCTGCCCTGCGCGCAGCAGCTCCTCCGTCAGCGCCTCACCTTCTCCGGCATTCAGCCCGGAGACAGCGCCTTCCAGCTCCTTCACAATTTCCTGTGCATAATTCTGCGTGTCCATGGCTGCTTAAGCCTGGCTTACAAGGCGCTTCATTTCCGCAGCAGTTGCCTTCATGTCGGCTTCGCTAGTAATACCGCCGCCCACGATTACCAAATCAGGCTGCGCAGCAATCACTTCAGGCAGCGTACTCAGCTTAATGCCGCCGGCAATTGCAGTTTTGGCCCGGGTAACCACGCTCTTAATATCTCTCAGATCTGCGAAGGAATTCTTGCCCTCAGCCTGATGGTCATAGCCGGAATGCACGCAGACATAATCCACGCCCAGCGCATCCACTTCAGCGGCTCTGGCCTTGAGATCCTTCACGTTAATCAGATCGACCAGGATCTCTGCACCTGTCTTCTTCGCTTCCTCCACCGCACCTCGGATCGTTGAATCATCAGATACACCCAGCACAGTTACGATGCCCGCGCCTGCTTCCACTGCCTTCATGACCTCATATCCGCCCGCATCCATGATTTTGAGATCGGCCAGCACCGTAAGCGCCGGAAAAGCTTCCTTGATCGCTTTCACCGCATGCAGCCCCTCATTAATAACGACCGGTGTTCCAATCTCAACGATATCTATAGATTCGGCAACCTCTGCAACAACCGCCTTGGCTCCGGCAATATCCACCAGATCGAGTGCTAACTGTAATTTCATATGTGTAAGTTCTCCTTATCCGTAATATATTTTAGGAAGTGCTGCTTCTCAGTTTAGGGATATACTGCCGATTAGGGAAGTAGGCACTTTAAAGTGAGGTAGTCACCTGGAGGATACTATTGGGTGACGCCGGCGGATTTTCAGGCAGCATGTCTGAAATCCTACTGCATTTTCACAACAGCTGTGCTACCATACATTTGATTCAAAGATTCACAGCCGCGAGGGAATCCTAATAAGAAGGTGTATGATGGAAACAAGCAAGCCCAAGACATTCAACTTAATGAAGCTGACCTGGCCGATCTTCCTGGAACTGTTCCTGTTCATGCTGATGGGCAGTATGGATACCTTCATGATCAGCTCGGTGTCCGATGATGCGGTCTCCGGTGTCGGCGCGGCCAATCAGATTATTGCCATAGCCATTCTGGCGCTTAGTGTCATCGGGAACGGCGCGGCGATCGTCGTGTCGCAATACCTCGGCTCCAAGCAGCCCAAAGAAGCCGCCAGAGTGATCGGCAATGCAGTTACCCTGAATCTTGCGGTAGGGATCATACTTAGTACAGTGATGCTGCTGCTCGGAGGCCACCTGCTGCAGGCGCTGAACGTGAAGGGTGACATTCTCGCCTACGCCCGCTCGTATATCAACATTGTCGGAGGCGCGATCTTCCTGCAGGCCCTCATCAACGCGCTGGCCGCCACCATCCGGACCCATGGCTTCACCAAGCAGACGATGGCGGTATCGCTGCTGATGAACGTTATCCATGTCGGCGGTAACTATCTGCTGATCTTCGGCCATTTCGGACTGCCTGCGCTAGGCGTGGAGGGTGCGGCCGTGTCAACCGTAATCAGCCGCTCCATCGCTCTCTTGATCTTCTTCCTGCTGCTCTACCGGATTATGGAGGTACGCGTGAAATGGAGCTATTACGTTCACCTCTCCAAGAAATACGTGCTGCAGATTCTCAAAATCGGTATTCCGTCCGCCTTCGAATCCGTAATGTACCAGTGCTGCCAGCTCGTCTTCACCCTGTACATCACCTATTTGGGAGCCGAGGCCATGGCTACCCGCCAGTATGCGGTTAATATCTCGAACTACATCTTCCTGTTCAGCGTAGCGGTAGCGATGGGGACCTCGATTATTGTCGGGCACCTTGTAGGTGCAAGACGGACGCAGGAGGCTTACTCACGGGTGTTCACCAGTGTGAAGTGGGCGCTGCTGGTCACAGTCATCATGGACCTGATCGTCATTCTGTTCCGGAAGCCGCTGCTGGGTCTGTTCACGGATAATGAGCTGATTATCGCTATGGGCGCCCAGGTCATCCTGCTCAGCTTCTTCCTGGAGACCGGACGGACCTGCAATCTGGTCATTATCAACTCGCTGCGCGCGTCGGGCGATGCCAAGTTCCCGGTCTACATGGGCATGATCTCCATGGTGTGCATGAGTCTGCCGCTGGGCTACTTCCTGGTGTTCACACTTGATCTGGGTCTGGCCGGGGTATGGCTGGCCACAGCGTTCGACGAATGGGTGCGGGCAGTCATTATGTACTTCCGCTGGAAGAGCCGAGCGTGGGAGAAGCATGGCCTGATCCAGCACGAACCGCCGGAAGCCGCTCCGGCGGCTCCGGCGCACTAATTCTGCGGCAGCTCCTCAGGCCGGCTCGCCACACCAATAAGGGATGCTAATCAGCCACCGGAAATACGGCTGATTAGCATCCCTTTGTTGTAAGCTTATCCCCTGCTCAGTTCCCCTTGGCTACTGCAACCTTATGTCTGGCTGCGAACTGCTCCGGCGTGACTGCTTTGCCGAACAGCGCCTGGATCATATCCAGATGGACCTGGGCAGCATGCGGCTTCATCTGCACATCCGCGAACAGGGTAATACTGCTGGCATTGTTCAATTCATTCAGCAGATCCACGTATAGCTGCGGCAGCTCCTCATTCGTGGTATCGACCTTGGTCGCCGGAATCACCCCCGCACTCGTCACTGAAGCCTCGCCCCATTTGAAGACGAAGTATTCGACAAAAGCCTTGGCCTCCTCCTTCACCCTGGACGATTCCGCTACGAACAGTCCGACACCCGGACCGCCTACCCAGTCGCCCGAATTCCCCTTCCCGCCTTCCACCGTAGGGAATTTGAAGAAGCCGACCTTGTCCTTGAAGGCCTGCGGAATCTCCGGGTTGGTCGTGAAGTTGGGCAACTCCCAGGTACCGGTCAGGTACATGGCCGCCTTTTCTTCCATGAATTCCGATTTGCCCTCATCATACGACAAGCCGTTGAAGCCGTTGTTGAAGGCGTTCATATCGACGAGGTTCTGCACTTCCGCTGCTGCCTGCACCAGTCCGGGATCATCGAAATAGCCCGTCCCCTTCGTTGCCCGCTTGAGCGTCTCACTTCCGGCAATACGGTCCGCCAGATACATATACCACAGCGAGCCTGTCCACCGGTCCTTATTACCCAGCCCCACCGGAGGCACACCATGACTGGAGAGCGCTCTCACAACTGCCTTGAACTCCTCATATGTTGTTGGCACCTGAAGATTATATTGGGCAAAGATCTCTTTATTATAAAAGATCGGTGAGATGTTCATCTCCAGAGGCAGCGCATAGGTCTTGTTATCGACAACATAAGACTCAGTAGTGCTCTTCAGGAACTTATCCTTAAGCTGCCCGCCATGCAGGATGTCATCCAGCGGAGCGAATAATCCGCCTCTTACATAAGGCTCCATGAAGCCGGCTGCCCAGGTTATGCCCACATCGGGAAGGTCATTGGAAGCGGAGAGCACCTTGAGCTTGCTTTTATACTGCTCATTCTCCAGCACATCCTGCCTGATGATAATACCCGGATGCTCCTTCTCATATTCTGCGATAATCTGGCTGACCAGCTTATACTGCTGCGCGGAGAGTCCGGCGGGCCAGATGTGCATCATATGAATGGTTATTTTGGGGGAAGAGGCACCGGTAGCTGCAAGCTCACTATTATTCTCTCCCGCAGAGCCGCAGCCTGTCAGAACAAGCAGCCAGATGCAGGCCAGGAGCAGCCCCTTGGTCATGTGATTCCTTCGCATTGCCATTGCCTCCCCATCTCACATTGCAAAAGGCCGTAATTATCCATGTAATCGCTATCATTCAAATTCTAGCATCGTACTCTGAGGCAGATAAGGGCACATTTATTGGCTAAAATACCACATCTATTGGATTTCCTGCGCTCCGCCCTTCATCTGCTGACGGTACCGGCTCGGGCTTATCGCCTCCAAGGACTTGAAAACCTTAATGAAATATTTATCCGTCCGATACCCTACACGCTCTCCAATCTCCCCGACCGGCAGCGCGGTCTGGAGCAATAACTCCTTCGCCCGCTGAATCCGCAGACGGGACAGATATTCAGTGAAGGAGACCCCGGCCTGCTCCTTGAACAGCACGCTGAAATAGCTGGCATTCAGGTGAATCATCCCCGCTACCTCAGCCATCGTCAGCTGTTCGTGCAAATGCTGCTCCACATAGGCAATGGCCTCCTTAACCGGCTGCCCCATCCCGGCCTGCTCCGGGTCAATCTCCAGCAGCTTGTGATCCACCAGCTTCTCCAGCTTCACATGGCGCTGCTGCTCCTCCTCCCGCTTCAGCGCATCCTCGACCACTGTCAGCAGCTCGGACTTGTCCAGCGGCTTCAGCAGATAATTGACTGCCCCCAGCCGCATCGCCTGCTGCACATAATCGAACTCCGCATAGCCGGAGATGACAATGATCACCGGCTTCCGGGGAGCTTCCTGCAGCGAATGGATCAGATCCAGCCCGCTCACCTCCGGCATGCGCACATCTGTGATCAGCAGATGGACGCGCTCCTGCCGCAGCCGCTCGCGCGCTTCCACCCCGTTGTCGCAGGTCTCCACGATATACCGGCCTGCCGCCCATACTTCCAGCGTCTGCTTAATCCCCTGACGCGTTCTTGGTTCATCATCTACGATTAGAATCGTCTTGTTGCCCAGACTCATAGGTATCTCCTCCATTGCTTGGAATCTCAAACCTTATTACAGTCCCTTCAGACCGCCGGCTCTCTACGATCAGCCCCTCCGTCTTCATGCCCGCTTCCGCATAGTACAGCTTCAGCCGCCGCTGCACATTCACCAGCCCGACTCCGCTGCCCTTGGCAGAGACCGGGGGCCCGCCATCCAGCGCATCACGCAGCGCCAGCAGCGTGGCCTCATCCATACCCGGCCCGTTGTCCGACACCTCCACTGAGGTCCAACCCTTGCGGGAGGAGGGGGTGATGATTACTTCAATCACGCCCTTGCCGACTCGACTCTCTACTCCATGGAGAATTGCGTTCTCGACAATCGGCTGAATCAGCAGCTTAGGTACCGGTACAGCAGCCTCATGCGGGTCAAGCCTGATGTCCCAGGACAGCCGCTCTCCCATCCGCATCTCCATAATCCGCAGATACCGCCTGATCTGCTCCACCTCTTCACTCAGCGTGACCCATTCATCCTTGTTGTGCGGGCTGCCCATAATGTAGCGGAATAGCCTGGACATCATGACCACTAATCCGGCCAGCTCCTCCTCTCCCTTCTCCTCCAGTGACCAGTTGAAGGCCTCCAGCGTATTGAACAGGAAATGGGGATTGATCTGCGCCTGCAAGGCTTTAAGCTCGGTCCGGCTCTGCAGGACCTCCTTCTCATAGACCACCCTGATCAAATCATTAATATTAGCCACCATACCGTTGTAGGTATTATTCAGCTCCCGGAGCTCCATGGTCGATACCTTCTGCGAATTGGGGGTCAGCACCCCCATACGGGATTTGCGCATCGCCCGGATCAGGTGAATAATCGGCCGGGTAATCATTGTCGACAACAGAAAGGATATAATCAGGAACAGCAGGGTTCCGATTCCGCCTGACACCAGCAGCACCGTCCGCAGCACGGACAGTCCCTTGGTGACATAGCTGACAGGTGTCAGCACCAGCAGCGTCCAGGAGGTCTTGTCCGAGCGCAGCTTGACCTGCACATACTCCTTGCCCCGGAAGCTCACCGTCTGATCCCCGCTCTCCAGCAGCGGCAGCAGATCCTCCTGCGGCGTTCCGCTGCTCCCGAGGAGCTGTCCTTCATCATTCACAAGCAGCACAGACTCCCCGCTGTCACTGCCTGAGAACGGATCGTCGAGCTGGAAGTAGCTGCGTTGGATGCGGGCCATCAGGTAGCCACCCCGCGAGAACCAGCGGTCCATCAGGCTGACCTGGCGGATCGCCAGCAGGCTCTGATCATCATGCGGATCAACGCCGATCCAGACCAGCCTCCCCTTCTGGGCATTAGCCTCACTGATATGCTGCTCGTTAATCCTGCTCTCCAGGCTGCCTTCCTTAATCGGGAACAGCAGCCTGTAATCAGCGGTATATAGCTCCAGCGAGCCTACACTCGGCATGTACGCCTGATAGCTGGAGACAATTTGCAGCAGCGACTGGCGCTGATTGAAGGACACCTCATTGCCGTCCAGCTCCTCCAGCAGCAGCTGTTGAACGGTAGGATGATTGGCCACCTGCTCCATCAGACCGTCAATCTGGCCGGTCAGCGCATCCAGCCTTCCGTTGGCCTGAACCGCCGTCTGCTGGATATGCCGCTCGGCATTATTTTTGAGCAGAATCGAGACACGGTCATACACAAATGCCCCGGACACCAGAATAATAATGAGCATCACCAGCAAAAAACCGATGAATATCTGATTGCGCAGTGTGTTGAGCTCTCTGAATCTCTGAAGCATCAGAATTCCCTCTTTCGTTGGCAGCGTTTCCAACTCTATTCTCCAAACCCCGGGAGTTTTGTCAAGATAAATCATTGCCCATCCTATCACATGAACGGGCTCACTAGCGTGCCGCCACAATATATGCTGTTTTCAACATACATTTGGCCCATGCGCCTGCGTGCCGCCACAATGTATGCTGTTTTCAACATACATTTGGCCAAATACGCCTGCGCGCCGCCACAATGTATGCTGTTTTCAACATACATTTGGCCCATGCGCCTGCGCGCCACCACAATGTATGCTGTTTTCCGTATACATTTGGCCCATACGCCTGCGCGCCGCCACAATGTATGCTGTTTTTCGCATACATTCGGCCCATGCGCCTGCGTGCTGCCACAATGTATGCTGTTTT
>NZ_ASPX01000070.1:0-69859 GCF_000517965.1 Paenibacillus sp. FSL R7-277 | reverse complement strand
GTATTTAGAAAGAGCGATTGCTCATTTTGAAACATCTGACGAGAATTTACATTCTCATTTTTGGATCTCGCCGAAGCGTTCTCCGATACTCACTCGTTGTTCAGTTTTCAAAGATCAAGCTCGTTGTCAGTGTCGATTATCTCGTCACCAGCAACTCTTATAATATATCACATCCAGCCGATCAATGCAAGCTCTTTTTTCAACTTCTTTTCGAGCCAGGCGTTGATGTTTCGCGGCCAGAAATAGAATATATCACGGATAGAGATTCAATGCAAGCATTATTTCTAAATCATTATCTAAAGCTACGCTTCCCCTAACCGGCCCTAACCCGGCAAGCAAGTTAGCATAGCTCTACTCCTCTGTCCGCGTGCTTAAGCAATAATTTCTTGAATATGAAGCTCCCGTTCATTGATCAGATTAACGATGTTTCCTTCAACCTGAACCATGGGTCTTGTCGGGTTGTTACGATCGGTAAAGATGATTTCCCCATGACGCCCATCGCTGAGCCGTATCCGTGTACCGTTATATAGGTCTGTCGTCTTTTGAATGAAGGTCTGTACGATTACCGGATCGAGCTTTCCGAAGCTCTCCTTCTGCAGCTGCTCCAATACCAGATAAGGCGACTGTGCCTTTCTGTAGGCTTTTCCCAGCGTCATGGCATGAAAGATATCGGCGACTGCCACAATCTTGGCGTAGAAATGAATCTGGCTGCCATCCAGCCTAAGTGGATACCCTGAACCATCTATCTTCTCATGGTGCTGCAGGGCGGCGAGTCTAACCCCTTCGTTAATGGCTGTAACATTGCGCAGCAGCTGATAACCGTATGTAGTGTGCCTGCGTACTTCGTCAATCTCTGCACCGCTTAGAGGGGTTGGCTTCTGCAGCAGCGCTTCGTCTACCTTAATGTTACCTATATCGTGCAGCAAGCCGGCAAAAGCAGCCTGCATCCAGTCCTTCTGCGGATATCCGCACCACTGGGCAATTCGATAGGAGGTTAGGGCAGACAAGACCGCATTATGATAGTTATATTCCTGGTCAATCAGCACACGCGGCGCAAACTTTAAGACATGATAATCCTTCAAATGGGTAATCAGCAGCTCCAGTTGACTCCGCAGTTCGAAGATCGGAAGAGCCGCTGCAGCCGCTGCACGGTAGCTTTGCTTGATAAGCACCAGCATTTTCTCATACTCATCGTGAAGCGGAGAATTACTCTTGGCTAGCACCGACTCATTAATCAGAGCACCCGCCTTAGCCGCTTGCTGCTTCACTGCCGGTTTAGCGCTCTCTGCCGATTTGTCTTCCCCTTGTGCCCCTTCAATCTCAACCTGTCCGATCAAAAAAGCCTGCAAAATCTCAATATCCCGGGGGAGAATGATTTTGCCCTTCCCGAACAATACTCCTCCTAAAGGAGTAATTACATCCTTTATAATCTTTGAACCCGCTTTAATCTCTCCAACGGATATGTTTGGCATTAGCCCAAGCCCCTTTATGTCGGTGACACCTATGATGCTCTAATTATAGTATGGAACCCGGGAAGCGGCTAGATAGAGAATTCCCCGTTCATCAGTTAATAGAATATAAAAAAAGAGCATGGATTTCTATACATCAGAAACCCATGCTCTCCTGCCATCCTTATTCGAGGCTATCGTCTTCGTTCACGGCATCCGCTTCAGACTGGCTAGCTTCCATCTCGCCTTCGTCTTCTACAGGAACTCCTTGAATGTCTTCGCCATCCTCATGCTCAGACAGCTCTTCATCCTCTTTGTCCGCTCTGCACAGTGTAGCTACAGCATCATCCTCACGGATATTAATCAGCTTAACGCCCTGCGCATAACGGCCCATGGTGGATATTCCGTCCATGCTGGTACGTATCAGGGTACCGCTGGTCGTAATAATCATCAGATCCTCGTCCTGCTTGACGACCTTCAGCCCGACAACCGGCCCGTTCTTATCCGTAAGGTTAATGGTCTTGATGCCTTTACCGCCGCGGGTCTGGGACCGGTAGTCAGCAGCAGGTGTCCGCTTACCATAGCCCTTGGTGGTTACGATCAGCACCTCAAGCTCCTGGTCTACGCAGTCCATGCCAATAACATGGTCATTGGAATCAAGCGTGATTCCCTTAACCCCGGTAGCGCTGCGGCCCATGGAACGCACATCATTCTCCGAGAAGGTAATCGACATTCCGCGTGCAGTACCGATAATCAGATTCTGCTCACCGTCTGTCAGCTTCACCTCAATCAGTGAATCCTCCTCACGGAGATTGATTGCAATCAGGCCACCCTTACGGATGTTGTTGTAATCTTCCAGAGGCGTCTTCTTCACAATTCCCTCGCGGGTAGCGAAGAACAGGTACTTGTCACTGTCCGCTTCCTCTACCTGGATGACCGCGCTGATCTTCTCGCCCTGCTCAATTTGAATCAGGTTGATGATCGGCGTTCCCCGGGCAGTCCGTCCAAGCTCCGGAATCTCATAGGCCTTAATCCGGTACACCTTACCCTTATCAGTGAAGAACATCAGGTAGTTATGAGAGTTGCTCACGAAGAGATGCTCCACAAAGTCCTGGTCCTTGGTGTCCATCCCGATGACACCGCGTCCGCCGCGCTTCTGGCTGCGGTAGGTGTTGACCGGAAGACGTTTGATGTAACCGGTGTGGGTAATCGTGATAACAACCTCTTCACGCGGAATCAGATCCTCGTCAAGGATGCTTTCTTCCCCAACGGTAATTTCTGTACGGCGGTCATCGGAGTACTTATCCCGGATCTCCTGCAGCTCATTGCTGATAATATCCAGCACAAGATGCTCATTGGCCAGAATCTCACGGTATTCGGCAATTTTGGCCAAAAGCTCGTTATATTCGTTCTCGATCTTCTCGCGTTCCAGACCGGTCAGGCGCTGCATCCGCATATCGAGGATCGCCTGGGCCTGCTCTACGCTTAGACTGAAGGTCTCCATCAGACCTTCCCGGGCAATGTCGGTAGTGCGTGAAGCGCGGATCAGGGCAATGACCTCATCCAGATGATCCAGGGCAATACGCAGACCTTCCAGAATATGCGCCCGTGCTTCCGCCTTCTTAAGGTCGAAGATCGTCCGGCGGCGGATGACTTCGATCTGATGCTGCAGATAGTGATATAGCACATCGCGCAGATTCAGAGTCTTCGGTTCATTGTTGACAATAGCCAGCATGTTGATCCCGAAGGTGGACTGCATAGAAGTATGCTTGTAGAGATTGTTGAGTACCACACTCGGATTCACATCCCGTCTCATTTCAACCACTACGCGCATTCCATTACGGTCAGACTCATCACGCAGATCCGTAATTCCCTCGATGCGCTTCTCACGCACCAGCTCCGCAATCTTCTCCACGAGCCGGGCTTTGTTGACCTGGTAAGGAAGCTCATGCACAATAATCCGGGCCTTGCCGTTATTCTCTTCAATTGTCGCCTTGGCACGCATGGTAACCGATCCGCGTCCAGTGCGGTAGGCCTGACGGATGCCTTCACGGCCCAGAATATATCCGGCCGTCGGGAAATCCGGGCCTTGAATATATTCCATAAGCTCCATAGGCGTAATATCAGGATTCTTGATCATCGCCTGCACACCGTCAATAACCTCACCGAGGTTATGCGGAGGAATGTTGGTTGCCATCCCCACCGCAATCCCGCCTACACCATTGACCAGCAGATTGGGATAACGCGCCGGCAAGACTACAGGCTCGTTCTCTTCACCGTCATAGTTGGGCGCGAAGTCAACGGTCTCCTTGTTCAGGTCACGGAGCATTTCTCCGGCAATTTTGGACAAACGTGCTTCTGTATAACGCATTGCAGCCGCCATGTCTCCGTCTATGGAACCGAAGTTACCATGACCGTCTACAAGCATATAGCGCATGGAAAAGTCCTGTGCCATACGTACCATTGTTTCATAGACTGCTGAGTCACCGTGTGGGTGATACTTACCGATAACCTCACCGACGATTCTCGCTGACTTCTTATGTGGCTTATCCGAGGACATACCAAGTTCCGACATTGCAAACAAAATGCGTCGGTGAACAGGCTTAAGTCCATCCCGCACATCCGGCAAAGCCCGGCTTACAATGATGCTCATTGCGTAATCCATAAAGGATTCGCGCATTTCCACGCCAATGTCCCGATCTTTGACTTGCGGGTTATTTTGTTCAGCCATGAGTTGGTGGACCTCCTTCAGTTAAAAACCGCTACCCTATATTATATTACTTTCACAAAACCAGCACAATTAAACATGATAGCCTGTTATCGTCTATATTGATTTTCTTTTAGTACGGATAAGGGTATACGCCCTCTCCGCTGCTGTCTTCAGTACATAGACTGTAGAGACAAGAGAATTGGCTTCATGCCCCTGTTTTCGTCCCAAAAAGCATAATCTCATATCCTTATATTATAACATTATTTTGCTTTCTTGTCCTGAAAATTCGCTATGCGTAAAGAAACGGAGGCAGAACATGAAGATTCAACGCGTGTCCAGCAAATGGGCAAAAACGAAAGTCATTCTGCAAAACCGTCAGCTCTCGGTCTATATTCCGGAAACGCGCAAATACGGCCTGGAGGATCTGAAAGAAATGCTGCATCTGCATGGCACGGTATATATAAAGCCCGACCGCGGCACCTATGGCAGCGGAGTGATGAGAGCCGAGCAGAGGGTTGTACACTTAAGTCCCAGCGGGCAGCAGCCGGAGACCCGTGAACCGGAGACAGCAGCTGCAGGCATTGAAGCAGAAGTACCGGCAGAGCCGAAGCTGATGTATATTCTCAGGTATGCGAAGGACGCCGAGGTCTTTAATAGCCCTGAAGAGCTTCATGCCGCACTGGTGCCCCGGATTAAAGACCGCAGCTATCTGGTCCAGCAGGGCATTGATCTGCTGCAGCATCAGGACCGTCCCTTCGACCTGCGGGTGCTTACCCAGAAGAACCCCCAGGGCAGCTGGGAGACTACAGGCATGCTTGGCCGGGTCGCCGCACCGCAGAAGGTGATCACGAATTATCACAGCGGGGGCAGTGTTTTTCCGGTAGATACCCTGTTCAAGGAGCATATGACCTCTGACGAAATGTCTGCAACTACCCAGCAGCTCAAATCGCTGGGCGTCCGAATCGGCGCGCAGCTCGAAACGGCTTATCCAGGCCTTAAGGAGCTGGGGCTTGATGTCGCCATGGACCAGCATCACGATCTATGGCTGCTTGAAGTAAACACCTTACCCTCCATCATTGTCTTCAAATTGTTCCCGAACAAAGCAATTTACCGCAAAATCCACCGTTACGCTGTGGCCTATGGACGGTTGAAGCCTAACCGGAAGTCCGTGACCAGCCGCCGCAAGCGAATATCGAACTTCTAGCTCTATGTATTCAAACGGCAGGCTATATACCCCTCTGTATTACTAAAAAACCTCCGGCTTCATCCGCAAGGGATAATCCGGAGGTTCGCTATGTGCGGCTTAAATATCCAGGTTCTTAACCGATTGCGCATGCTCCTGAATGAATTCACGGCGAGGTTCGACATTGTCACCCATCAGGGTATCAAAGATGCTGTCCGCCAGCATGGCATCCTCAATGGTCACCTGCAGCATGGTGCGGCTCTCAGGGTCCATCGTCGTGTCCCACAGCTGAGCGGCGTTCATCTCACCCAGACCTTTGTAGCGCTGAACATTAACCTTCACGTTCTCACCGAAGGCAGCAATGATCTCATCGCGCTCCTTCTCGGTCTGTGCATAGCGCACAACCTTGTTGCGCTCGATCTTGAAGAGCGGCGGCTGGGCGATATAGATATACCCTGCGTCAACAATCTTCCGCATGTAGCGGTAGAAGAAGGTCAGCAGCAGTGTTCGGATATGGGCGCCGTCGACGTCCGCATCCGTCATAATGACAACCTTGTGGTAACGCGCCTTCGAGAGGTCGAAATCATCGCTAATCCCGGTTCCGAGTGCGGTGATAATCGCCCGGATTTCCGCATTGGACAAGATCCGGTCCAGCCGGGCCTTCTCGACGTTCAGAATCTTGCCGCGCAGCGGCAGGATCGCCTGGAAGTGACGGTCCCGGCCCTGCTTGGCAGATCCGCCGGCCGAGTCACCTTCGACGATGTACAGCTCACTGATCGATGCATCCTTGGAGGAGCAGTCCGCCAGCTTACCCGGCAGCGCGCTGACTTCAAGCGCACTTTTGCGGCGGGTCAGCTCACGGGCCTTTTTGGCTGCTTCACGGGCACGGGAAGCCTGCAATGACTTCTCCAGCACCTTACGTGAGACGGCAGGATTCTCTTCCAAGAACTCCTGCAGCTTCTCGCCGAACAGTGATTCTACAATCCCGCGGACTTCACTGTTGCCGAGCTTGGTCTTGGTTTGGCCTTCGAACTGCGGCTCAGGGATTTTGACGGAAATAATCGCCGTCAGACCTTCACGGACATCATCACCGGTCAGATTCTGGCTGCTATCCTTGATCACGCCGGCCTTGCGTGCGTAATCATTAATGATCCGCGTCAAAGCGCTCTTGAAGCCGGATTCATGCGTTCCGCCCTCGTGGGTATTGATATTGTTGGCGAATGAATAGATATTCTCTGTATATGAATCGTTATATTGGAGAGCTACTTCAACCGCGATCATATCCCGTGAGCCTTCCACGTAGATCGGTTCCTCATGAAGAGCTTCTTTTTTCTCGTTAAGGTATTTCACATACTCCACAATACCGCCTTCATACTTGAACGTATTGTTGACTCCGGTCCGTTCATCCAGCAGTGACAGCTCAATGCCCTTGTTCAGGAAGGCCAGCTCTCGGATACGGGTAAGGAGCGTGGAGTATTCAAAAGTAGTGGTTTCGGTAAAAATATCCGGGTCCGGGTGGAAGGTGGTGGTGGTCCCCGTCTCCTCTGTATCCCCGATCACTCTGATGTCATATTGCGGCACGCCGCGGTTGTACTCCTGCTGATAGACATGCCCGTCACGCTTGACGGTCACTACTACCTTCTCGGACAAAGCGTTAACCACAGAGATCCCCACGCCGTGAAGACCGCCGGACACCTTGTAGCCCCCGCCGCCGAACTTACCGCCTGCATGCAGGACAGTCATGACCACTTCAAGCGTGGACTTCTTCAGCTTGACGTTCTCACCGACAGGAATTCCCCGCCCGTTGTCAATAACAGTCACACTATTATTTTCAGTAATTATGACTTGAATCCGGTCGCAAAAACCTGCCAGCGCCTCATCGATACTATTATCGACAACTTCCCAGACCAAATGATGCAGACCTTTTGAGCTGGTGGAGCCAATGTACATGCCGGGACGTTTCCGAACTGCTTCCAGCCCTTCCAGTACCTGAATCTGGCTCTCATCATATGTCGGTTGATTCATTGACATGCCTTCACCTACTTCTTTCAGATTATCTCTTGTAACTTACGAAACCTATATTTCTAACAAGATCTTGGCTCTTTTTTTGAGAGTGGAGGAGGAGATCGGGGAGTAGTAGACAGTATTCCTGGTCACGACAATAGACTTCGCTTCCTCTTCACCAATGCGTTCCAGCTTCTTATCCTGCTGGGAATGAGTCATAAACTGCTTCGATACCTTGGAGGACTTCTCAATCGATATATCAAATATAGCAATCAGCTCTGAGGATCGAATAATTTTTTCTCCGCCCAAATGAATATACATGGTCTTCCTCCGCTCTTTATAACCCCACTTTGCCGCCATGAACATGATACAGGATTGCACCCTTTAGTTTATCAGCGTTCAGTCCCTCAACACCGGTGGCAGTGATGAAGGTCTGCACCTTGCTCTGAAAGGTTTCGATAAGCTGGGTCTGACGATAGGGATCAAGTTCGGACAAAACATCATCAAGAAGCAGCACAGGGTATTCTCCGATCTCCTCATGGATCAGTTCAATTTCCGCCAGCTTGAGCGATAAAGCTGCCGTACGTTGCTGCCCTTGGGAACCGTAGACCTGAGCTTCTCTTCCGTTGATAAAAAAGGACAGGTCATCCCGATGGGGACCCGTCAGCGTCATGCCGCGCCTGATTTCCTGATCTCTTGTTTGTGATAACTTTAACATAAATTTGTCCAATAAGACAGCTTCATCTTCCTCTTCACGCTCACCAAAGGAGGGGACATAGAGCAGCTTGAGCTCTTCTCCGCCGTTTGTGATGCCCCGGTGGATGCTTTCTGCCCATATCTGCAGCTTCTTTATGAATTGTTTCCTTTTTTTGACGATTTTAACACCATGTTCTACAAGTTGGGCATCCCAGATGTCCAGAAGCTCCCGGCCGCCAGCCTCCTTGCCCCATAACTGCTTCAGCAAATTGCCCCGCTGGAGGAGGATTTTCTGGTACTGCTGCAGATGAAACAGGTAGCTCGGCTGAACCTGGCCAATCTCCATGTCAAGGAACCGGCGCCGGATGCCCGGGGTGCCTTTAACAATCTCCAGATCCTCCGGAGCAAACATTACAACGTTCAGCGAGCCTACGAATTCACTGAGCCGCCGTTGCTCCAGTCCGTTAATTCTGGCCTTCTTGCCCTGCGGGGACAGGGTCAGCTCCAGCTTAAGATCCCCGTATTTGCGCTCTACTTCAGCAACAATCTGTGCGGAGCCCGCCGGGGCATCGAAGGAGATCAGCTCCTTGTCCTTGGAGGTCCGGTGGCTTTTGGTCATCGCAAGGACAAACAAAGCCTCCATGAGATTGGTTTTGCCCTGGGCGTTCTGTCCGAGAATGAGATTCACATCGCCCAGATGCTCAAGACGCAGCAGCCCATAGTTGCGGTAATCCTGCAGTCCGATATTTTTGACAAACAAGAGCCTGTTCCTCCTTAGGGTTACTCCTCCTTGACGCCGCCGCCCTCAACTTCAAAGACGCCGTTATCCTGTACCTCGATTGTATCACCCGGGTAGAGCTTCCGGCCACGCCGTTCTTCTACCTCACCGTTCACCTGCACATGCCCTTCCTGCAGCAGTGCCTTAGCCATCCCCCCTGTGGATACACAATCGGAGAGCTTCAGGAACTGGTCGAGCTTAATATATCCACTGTGGATAACTATTTTTTTCATGTTTTTGATCCTCTCAGCCACTTATCCACATGTTCATGAACAGGGCGTTAATTAGTTGTCCGGTACGGCAGAATCACATACAGGCTGCGGCTCTCATCGAGCGGTCTGAGAATAATCGGGCTCATCATGCCGGTGAAGGCGATCACGAGTTGCTCACTCTCCACCACCTTCAGCACATCGAGCATATATTTGGAGTTGAAGGAGATGCGCAGCGGCTCGCCTTTGAAATCGATAACTTCCAGCTCTTCACGAACCTTCCCCAGCTCGGAGGAGCTGGAAGAGATCTCCACATCACCGTTTTCCAGGGTCTGCATCCTGACGATGTTCGTTTTCTCTTCGCGGGACAGCAAATAAGCACGGTCAATCGATTCGCTTAATTTTTTTGTGTCCAAAGTTAGTTCTGTTTTGTAGGTGGTTGGAATAATTCTAGAAGTATCCGGATAAATGCCATCCAGAATCCGCGAATAGAACAGCACTTTGTCGATTTTGAACAGCACCTGGTTATCGGCGACGACAATATCCACCAGCATATTCTGATCAGGGATAATTTTGCTCAGCTCGTTCAGCGTTTTGCCGGCAATGACAATATTCGCGAACTGGATATTCTCTGTGCCTTCCAGGTGTGCAGCTCTGGTTGCGAGCCGGTGGCGGTCGGTAGCCGTGAACTTGAATTCATTGTCGGCCAGATTCCACAGAATGCCTGTCAGGATCGGTGTGGTCTCTTGGGTGGAGATGGAGAAGGCAGTCTGCTTGATCATATTCTTCAGCAAATCACCGGGCATGGAGATGGTTTCATTCTCTTCAATGCTTGGCAGAACAGGGAATTCTTCAGGATCGAGGCCCACAATCTGAATCTCCGTAGAGCCGGAGGAGATGTAGGTCTGGAAGCCTTCCTTGACTTCCATGTGAATTTCTTTGGAGGGAAGCTTCTTGATAATCTCTACGAAAAATTTGGCGGGAAGCACTACGCTGCCCGGCTGCTCTACCTTGACGATCGTCTGGCTGTCATTCTCGGCAGGGATGAAGGACTGAATTGAAATATCCGTATCACTTGCAGTCAGTGTAACGCCCTGATGGCTAACCTCAAACTTAATACCGGTCAGAATAGGGATAGTTGTTCTGCTGGAGATTGCCTTGGAGACATGGCCGATGGATTCGTTAAGCTCGTTTTTGAGAATGCTGATTTTCATGATTTCACTCCTAGCTGAAAAATTGGGAAATGGGTGTACGTAAATGCTCTTTGAAACCTGCTCTTAGAAGATGAATTATTATAGTTATTTAATAGTATTAGTAGTAGGGGCTCCGTTTATGTGGATAAGTGGCTAAACAGCATAAAATTAAGCCTACCCACATGTGTATAGATTGTGTATAGGCTCTTTGTTCCTCTTAGGAAGGATTTTTAATTTTCTCCGAAAGATTATTTACCACTTTATAGAGCTCCTGGTCCACCTTTAATTGCTGCGTAATCTTCTCATGGGCATGGATAACGGTCGTATGATCGCGTCCTCCGAAGGCCTCGCCGATCTTAGGAAGCGAATAATCCGTCAGCTCGCGGGAGAGATACATGGCAATCTGCCTTGGAAAAGCCACAGCCTTCGTGCGTTTCCGCGCTTTGAAGTCCTCCATGCGCAAATTGTAGTATTCACCGACTTTTTGCTGAATATCGTTAATGGTGATCATCTTCGGACGGCTCGAAGGGATGATATCCTTCAGCGCTTCGGCTGCCAGATGTGTCGTCACATCCTGGTTCGTCAGGGAAGAATAAGCCACTACACGGATCAGCGCGCCTTCAAGCTCCCGGATATTCGTGTCGATCTGGTTGGCAATGTACATCATGGCTTCGTTCGGGATATCCAGGTTCTCCGCCTTGGCCTTCTTGCGTAGAATGGCAATCCGCGTCTCAAGATCGGGGGGCTGGATATCTGTGATCAGTCCCCATTCGAACCGGGAACGCAGCCGTTCTTCCAGAGTAGGAATTTCCTTGGGAGGCCGGTCGCTAGAGATGATAATTTGCTTGCGTTCTTCGTGAAGAGCATTGAACGTATGGAAAAATTCCTCCTGCGTGGACTCCTTGCCGGCCAGGAATTGGATGTCGTCAATCAGCAAAATGTCAACATTGCGGTACTTGTTGCGGAAGCTTTCGCCGCGGTTATCACGGATGGAGTTGATGAATTCATTCGTGAACTTCTCGGAGGAGATGTAAATCACCTTGTTGTTGGGGTTATGCTCCAGCACATAATGGCCGATCGCATGCATAAGGTGAGTTTTTCCGAGACCTACGCCTCCATACAGAAACAGAGGGTTATAGGCTTTGGCCGGCGCTTCGGCTACAGCAAGGGAGGCTGCATGCGCAAAACGGTTGCCTGAACCGATCACGAATGTGTCGAAGGTGTATTTGGGATTGAGCAAATGAGTCTGTGCCTCTTCGCGCGAAACAACGGGAGTAGGCGCACTTTGCTGAACCACAGGCTCAGAGGGCTTGTTCTCCTCAATGACAAATTTGACTTCCACCTGCTGTCCGGTAACTTCATATACCGTTGCTCCTACCAGTTTGGTATAGCGACTTTCCAGCCATTCTACGGCAAAGGTTGTAGGCGCCGAGATGATAAGAGCCTGGGAATTGAATGTCGTGGCCTTGGTGGCCTTGAACCAGGTATCGAAGCTCGGCTTGCTTAGTTTGGTTTGAATAATCGATAATATTTGCTGCCATAATTCGGAAGTATGGCTGTCCACAGACTGTCACTCCTTTAAATCTTCCAAATGTGGCATCAGCCATGAAGTGGAAATGTCGAAGAAAATGGGTTGGCGATTAATCTTATCCCCAGTATGCAACTTCAAGAGACAAAAAAATATGGATAAATTTGAATTGTTCACAACTTTATCCACAGCTTGTTGATAATTTATTGAACAAACAAATCTATTCACATTCAAAAGTAATACTATCATAGCAAAACGCCCCTTATTTTTCAATGAGCGACGCCATTTTATCCACAAATTCAATCACTTGTGTATAATTTTTAGGCACACCACTACATATTGTTGATAATTTGTTTACCGTTCGACAATTTCCGCGACTACGGCAATTTTTTTATACACAGGTTGTGCTCACCTGTGAGCAAAATCCGCCCGGAATTAATCACAGGTGGATAACTGGACAAGCCTGTGGATTATTTTTTTGGATGTGTTCCTTTGTGGATAAGCGGTTGGGGTTAGGATTAGTGAAGAGGCGGGACACGCTGGGGATAAGATTCCGGATTCCGGCTGGTCCCAAAAAACGGGGGCACAAGTGGAGCAGCCGGAAAAAGAGGGAGAAAGAGACATGGTTGACTTTTGGCGCATTAATGTGTTTAAATATATAAAGGTGTTTTCTGTGAGGATATGTCTCCAAATTAAATTGATAATACTTGTAGATACTGTCCCTACTTTAAGGACGGCTTAGTCCGTTTCTGCTTATATGACAGTAATTATGTTCCTGTAAGGGAGGTGCAATACATGAGACCGACGTTCAGACCAAATGTGAGTAAACGCAAAAAGGTGCATGGTTTCCGCAAAAGAATGAGCACGAAAAACGGCCGCAAAGTGCTGGCAGCCCGCCGCTTGAAAGGCAGAAAAGTTTTGAGTGCGTAAGATAGGCCACTTTGGGACCACTGCTGTGGTCCTTTTTTACGCTTTATTTGCAGAATGCATCAGCTGTTTTTATTTCTCTTCTATATATAGCGCAGAATGGGATGATGCTCAGTGAGCAGAAACCCACGCATTACTTCTGCTGCTGCAACAATAAATGATAGGCTCTGCAGGGGATATTAACGCTACTGCGGGGCTTTTTTTAAAGATATAAGAATTTATAGGTTGCACACGATAACCTATCCTTTCTATTTCTCGCTGAAACGGTACCCTCATTTAAAAGGACGGCGAAGCCGTTTCCACTTGAAGATATAAGAATTCAATTTCACTAGAGTGTAGCTTCCACAAGCTGTCTATGTTTGTTGGCAGGGGATCTCCAGGGCCGCCGCAGTAACTGTTTATGGTCTCCCTTGAATGACAATACTAATTAGAAGATGAAATTCCGGAGCCTGGAGCAATTCCGGTATTTGAATAGGAGATTTCCGTGCACAAAAGTTTACGATTACGAAACCGTGCCGACTTCAGCCGCGTATACCGCCATGGGAAGTCATTTGCGAATCATCAGTATGTGGTTTATTGGTTCCCCAGAAGAGAAGTGGAACGATTCCGGGTGGGCATATCCGTCAGCAAGAAGGTCGGGAATGCCGTAGTCCGCAACCGGATGAGAAGGCTGGTCAAGGAGATTGTCCGTCACCACGAGGCGGAAATTGCCGGCAATCTGGATATCGTTTTCATTGTCAGAAAAGGAGCGCTCTCCAAGGATTACGCCGAGCTGGAGAAAAGCGTGCTGCATGTGCTGCGCAAAGCCAAGCTACTCAAGGCTTTACGCAAGTAAAAGAGCCTGAAGAGGGCTTGTTTATTTGTATCCATAATTATGTTATGATTTACGGTGCAATGGAATGTTTATGAGAGGGGTTTTGAAGTGTCTCTAATGAAGACTAAGCGAGGAAAAATGTTTCTTCTCCTCGGGTTAATGGTTCTAATGATCGCTGTTCTGTCGGGATGCTCTCCGTCTGCGACAACAGTGACGCACACTACGGAGGATTTGAAAAATGGAGGCTTCTGGCAGAGTAATGTTGTCTATTATTTCGCCTTAGCCCTGGATACTTTCGCCAAGTGGTTCAACGGCCAATACGGCTTTGCCGTTCTCGTGATGGTGATTATTGTCCGCACGCTGATTCTCCCGCTTACGATTAAGCAGGTGAAGAGCTCGCGCGCCATGCAGGCGATTCAGCCGGAACTTGAGAAGATTAAGAAGAAATATAAAGATGAGCCCGAAAAGGTACAGCAGGAAACGATGCGGCTGTTCCAGGAGAACAAGGTTAATCCAATGGCGGGCTGTCTGCCGCTGATCGTGCAAATGCCAATCTTTATTGCCCTATACAATTCCATCTACTACAACCCGGATCTCAGATTGCATGACTTCTTGTGGCTGCAGCTTGGCAAGCCCGACCACCTGTTCATTCTGCCGGTTCTCGCTGCCGCAACCACCTTCATTCAGACCCGCATGATGACCAAGATGAACCCGGTCCAACAGCAGGGTCCAATGCAGTTCATGATGATGGTCTATCCGGTTCTGATCTTCATCATGTCCTACAACTTCCCGGCTGCTCTGCCTCTGTACTGGGTATACAGCAATATTTACACCATTGTCCAGAACTACTTCCTGTACCGCAACAATGATAAGCACAAAGCAGCACTTGTTGCTGCCAATGCTACGGCCAATGCAGGCAACAGCAAGGCCAAGGATGTTAACCTGACGAAAAGCAAGAACAGCAACTCTAACGCCCGCAAAGATGTAACTCCTGCTGCTAAAGGAAACGGAAGCAATGGGAAGAAGGGGGTCAAAAAGTCAAAATGAGCAAAGTCGTCGCGACAGGGAAAACCATTGAAGAAGCTGTAGAACGGGGACTTAATCAGCTTGGAGTTCACAAGGACCGGGTAACGGTCAACGTACTTGAACAGCCGTCAAAAGGATTCCTTGGATTGATCGGTGCGAAGGGTGCCAAGGTGGAATTGACCTTAATCCCGGAAGCCGCACCGGCATCAGCGGCGAGTGCTCCGCTACTGTCTCAGCAGACAACAAGAGAGAGCAATACAGAGGCGATCAGCGGTGTACCGCGCCAGGATTCCGGACACCCGGTAGAAGAAGCATACGGTCAGGCCGTTCATTTCATTGTAGATGTCGCCAAGAGCATGGGGCTTGAGGTGGAAGTTGAAATCGTTCATGCCAAGGAATCAACTGTTCTGCAAATTTCCGGTCCGGAGCTTGGGCTGCTGATTGGCAGAAGAGGACAAACTCTCGATGCTTTGCAGTATTTGGCTAATATTGTGGCCAACCGGTATTCTGACAGCTTCATCCGGCTCGTGCTGGATGCGGAGAACTTCCGGGAGCGCCGCAAGAAGACACTGGAGGAGCTGGCTGACCGTCTGGCCGGGCGTGTGGTGAGGACCCGCAAAGAGGTGGTCCTTGAGCCCATGTCCCCGCAGGAACGAAAGATCATCCATTCCAGATTACAGGATCACAAGCAGGTGAACACCCTCAGCAAGGGTGAAGAGCCGAACCGCCGCGTCGTTATAACTTTGAAGTAGAACCATATGCCGCAATGACTCCTTGACCTATGCGAGGAGTCATTGTTTTTTTGAAGAGACCAAAACCAGAGGTGAATTAAAAACATGCTTAGTGATACTATTGCCGCTGTATCGACAGCCTTGGGCGAGGGCGGTATTGCCATCATCCGGGTTAGCGGACCGCAGGCAATCCCCCAAGTGGCCCCTTTGTTCAAAAGCCGTATCCCCCTTACGGAAGCTGATTCTCATACGGTGCATTATGGACATATCGTAAGTCTGCAGGACGGGGAACAGCTGGAAGAGGTACTGGTAACCGTCATGAAGGGACCACGCTCCTTTACCACGGAGGATGTGGTGGAGATCAGCGCCCATGGCGGTGTAATCTCTGTAAGAAGAGTAATGGATCTGCTGCTGCAGCAGGACATCCGGCTGGCCGAGCCGGGAGAGTTCACAAAGCGTGCCTTTTTGGGCGGACGGATTGATCTCTCGCAGGCCGAGGCCGTAATTGATCTGATTCGTTCCAAGTCGGACCGGGCCTTCTCGGTTGCCCTCAAGCAGGTTAGCGGCTCGTTATCCGCACGTATTCATGAGCTTCGGCACACGCTAATTGAGACACTGGCCCATATAGAAGTGAATATTGATTACCCCGAGCATGATGTGGAATCCTTAACTGCCGATTTCATCAAGGATAAGAGTCAAGAGGTTATGCAAGGCATAGATAAGCTGCTTCGAACCGCCAATGAAGGAAAGATTCTGCGCGAAGGGATTACGACAGCTATTGTGGGCAGGCCCAATGTCGGGAAGTCCTCACTGCTGAACGCGCTTGCCCGCGACAACAAGGCGATTGTGACCGACATTCCGGGAACAACGCGTGATGTGATAGAAGAGTATGTAACGATTAATAATATCCCGCTGAAGCTGCTGGATACTGCAGGTATCCGTGAGACGATGGATGTGGTGGAGAGAATCGGTGTGGAACGCTCGAAGGCGGCTTTCAGCGATGCGGATCTGATTCTACTGGTGCTGAATGCCAATGAGGAGCTTCATGAGGATGAACTGGCACTGATGGAACAAATCCACGGTAGACAAGCGCTGGTCATCATGAATAAAATGGACTTACCGTCCCGTCTGGACACGGAGAAGCTGCGCTCCTTTTTCGCTGAAGCGAGTATTGTACCGATGTCGGTGCTGGAAGAGGAAGGACTCGATAGATTGGAAGAGGCGATCTCCGCACTATTCTTCGGAGGCAAGCTGGAATCTGGCGATCTGACTTATGTAAGCAATGTAAGGCATATAGCCTTGCTTAAGAAGGCACATAAATCACTACAGGATGCCTATGAAGCAGCGGAGATGCTGATTCCTATAGATATGATACAGATTGATGTACGTCTAGCCTGGGAGCAGCTCGGGGAGATTATTGGAGATACGGCGGCTGATTCGCTGCTGGACCAGATCTTCTCGCAATTCTGTTTGGGCAAATAAGAAGGAGGAACCGTTATGAATTATGATGGAGGCAGCTATGATGTTATCGTCATCGGCGCCGGTCATGCCGGCTGCGAAGCAGCTCTGGCTGCTGCACGGATGGGCTGCCGCACACTGATGATCACAATTAACCTGGATATGGTGGCCTTCATGCCATGTAATCCATCGATTGGCGGACCCGCCAAGGGCCATGTGGTGCGTGAAATTGATGCACTCGGCGGAGAAATGGGCCGCAATATAGACAAGACCTTCATTCAACTGCGAATGCTTAATACAGGCAAGGGGCCTGCGGTTCATGCTCTGCGTGCACAAGCCGACAAGTTCCTCTATCAGCACGCAATGAAAGAAACGATGGAAAAGACTCCTAACCTGACTCTGCGCCAGGGGATGGTGGAGGAGCTGATCGTCGAAGACGGACGCTGCGCCGGAGTGGTGACGAAGACAGGGACGGTGTATCACAGCAAGACCGTTATTCTGACAACGGGAACCTATCTGCGCGGCAAAGTGATCATGGGTGAGCTGACATATGAGAGCGGACCAAATAATCAGCAGCCGTCCGTACGCCTGTCCGAGAATTTGCGCGAACTGGGGTTCGATTTGGTCCGCTTCAAGACCGGAACGCCGCCGCGTGTCCACAAGGATTCGATTGATTTCTCCAAGACAGAAATCCAGCCGGGCGATGAGAAGCTGAAATTCTTCTCTTTTGAAACCAAATCCTCGGATAATGAGCAGTTGCCTTGTTGGCTGACCTACACCTCCCCGGTTACTCACCAGATCATTAATGACAATCTGCACCGGGCGCCGATGTTCACGGGTATTATTGAAGGAACGGGTCCGCGTTATTGCCCTTCCATTGAAGATAAGGTTGTCCGGTTCAGTGATAAATCACAGCATCAGATCTTCCTGGAGCCGGAAGGTAAAAACACATCGGAATACTATGTACAGGGTCTGTCGACAAGTCTTCCTGAGGATGTGCAATTGGCGGTCCTGCGGTCTATTCCCGGTATGGAGAAGGTAGAGATGATGCGCAACGGCTATGCCATTGAATATGATGCCATGGTTCCGACGCAGCTCTGGCCGTCTCTGGAAACCAAACGTCTGCCGGGACTATTCACTGCGGGACAAATCAACGGTACCTCCGGCTATGAAGAAGCGGCAGGGCAGGGGGTTATTGCCGGTATCAATGCAGCGCGTAAAGTACAGGAGAAAGAGCCGGTCGTGCTGGATCGTTCACAGGGTTATATTGGCGTTCTGATCGATGATCTTGTCACTAAGGGAACGAATGAGCCTTATCGCCTGCTGACTTCCCGTGCGGAATACCGGCTGCTGCTCCGTCATGATAATGCGGATCTCCGCCTGACGCCAATCGGCTATGATATTGGGCTGATTACAGAGCAGCGCTATGAAGCCTTCCTTGATAAGAAGGGCCGGGTCGACCGTGAGATTATCCGTCTGCAGGAGACAAAGGTCAAACCGGTTCAAGTGAATGAAGCGCTAGCCAGTTATGGATCTGCACCGATTGTTGACGGAAGCAATCTGCTGACCTTAATGCGCCGCCCTGAGCTAGCCTACAGCTTCGTGGATCTGATCTCTCCTTCTCCAGAAGAGCTGGATGAAGAGATGAAGGAGCAGGTGGAGATTCAGATTAAGTATGCCGGCTATATTGAGAAACAGCTTCTGCATGTGGAGAAGCTTCAGAAGATGGAGAAGAAGAAGATTCCAGACGACATCAACTATAATGAGATTCATGGACTGGCAATGGAGGCCCGGCAAAAGCTGACCAAAATCGCTCCCATCTCCATTGGGCAGGCTTCGCGTATCGGAGGCGTTACCCCGGCAGATATCTCGATTCTGCTGGTCTATCTGGAGCACTATAACCGTGTAACAGCGGCGAAAGGATAACCTATGGATACAACGGTAGCTGAGTTCACCGACCTGCTCAAGGAGCATGGGCTGGAACTCTCAATGAAGCAGCTTGAACAATTTGAACTCTATTATCAGGAGCTGGTCTCCTGGAATGAGAAGATGAATCTAACCGGGATCACAGAGCGGAGCCAGGTATATACCAAGCACTTCTATGATTCTTTATCTTTAGCCTTCTACGTGAATATGCAGGAGACGAAGAGTCTTGCTGATATTGGTTCAGGGGCAGGGTTCCCTGGTATTCCGCTAAAAATATGCTTCCCGGATCTTAAGCTGACGATTGTGGATTCACTTAGCAAACGGATCACCTTCCTGCAGCATGTCTGTGATACCCTGGGGTTGAAGGGTGTACAGCTCATTCACGGCCGGGCAGAGGATGTGGCCAGACAGTTTGTTCACCGGGATGCTTATGATGTAGTTACTGCCCGTGCGGTGGCTCGTTTATCGCTTCTGAATGAATTCTGTCTGCCATTCACCCGCAAGGAAGGCATCTTCGCTGCCATGAAGGGGAGCGATCCGACGGAGGAACTGCAAGAAGCCAAGCGCAGCTTCAAGGAGCTGCGTGCTGAACTGCACAAGGTAGAATCCTTCAGTCTGCCGGTGGAAGAATCTTCCCGGCATATCATTCTTGTACGTAAGACTGGGGCCACACCGTCCAAGTATCCGCGCAAGCCCGGCGTACCTGCGAAGTCGCCACTCATCTAATTGTTTCACGTGAAACAACATTTGACAGTCTTCTGTTATAGTGGATCAAGCTCATCTTTGATGAGCTTGGTCTTTTTTTAAATATAAGAATGTATAGGTTTCACGCTATCCATTATCCTTCTATTTCTCGCTGAAACGGTACCGTTCTTTAAAAGGACGGCAAAGCCGTTTCCACTTGTAAGATAAGAATTTATATTTTTGGGGCCTCTACAAAGTACCTGAGTTATCTTCGAAGCCAAAGCCCCACTTTGTGGGGTTATTTTTATGGAAAGCAGGGTCTGTTCAGGCTGGTGTGCAGGAAAAATAGGTCATTATGGAGAATAGGATTATTAGCAGAAAAGTGATAGAATAATATAGTAAGACTTTTAATAGATAAGATCAGAATAAATGCCAGGCCGTCTTTTAAGAGAAGTGGCTCAGAATGACTTAGGGATACTTTTCTTACGCTGTACGATAAGCTTTTCGCATGAAAGGTTAAGATGATCGTACTATAACGAAATTAGGTGGTTATGAACGGAATGAAAGAACAATTCACCAAGCTTTTTGGATTTACCGAGCGGAGCAGCGGAGAAGAGATCAAACAAATCCCGGTTCATGAGGTCATCAGCAGTCCGTATCAGCCACGGACTATTTTCGATGATGAGAAGATCGACGAGTTGTGTCAGACTATCAAAACTCATGGCGTGATCCAGCCGATCGTTGTGCGTATGCGTGATTCCCAGTATGAGATTATTGCAGGCGAAAGACGCTGGCGGGCAGTTAAAAAGCTGGGCATGGACACCATTCCGGCACTTGTCCGCGAATTCAATGATTCACAGGCTGCATCGATCGCACTGATAGAGAACTTGCAGCGTGAGGGCTTAACCTCTATTGAAGAGGCGATCGCGTATCAGAAGCTGATTGACTTGCATCAATTGACCCAGGAGAGTCTGGCTCAGCGGCTTGGCAAAAGCCAATCCACCATTGCCAACAAAATCCGCTTGCTGAATTTGCCTGAACAGGTCAAAACTGCTTTAATGGAAAGGAAAATCACCGAGCGTCATGCACGCTCGCTCTTGTCGCTGGACACTGAGGAGATGCAGCTTAAGGTTCTGGCTGAGGTTATTTCCAAGGAATTGAATGTAAAACAAACAGAAGCACGTATCGCCTTCTACAAGGCCGTTACCCAGACCAAAAAATCAAAACGGACCTCCTATACCAAAGATGTCCGTCTCGCTCTTAATACAATTCGTCAATCTATAGACATGGTGACCGGCTCAGGAATGGAGATTAAGACCTCCGAGAATGACCGCGGAGATCATTATGAGATTGTGATCCAAATTCCAAAACGATAATGGCAACAAAAGCTGAAGGCGGCCCTGAGGTGTTGGCCGCCTTTTCTATGACTAGCTCCGAACGTTATCACATATACACTCTAAGGATAAGTTGTTGTCTATTTGCTTATTTACCTACATCTCCGCAAACGTGATGCCGTAGATCCAGATTATTATGCCGTTAACAGCTAAGAACTACAAGATGATTCTTTCTAAACAATTCGAGGTGAAATAAGTGTCCAAGATTATTGCCATAGCAAATCAAAAAGGCGGGGTAGGTAAAACAACAACCTCTGTGAACCTGGGTGCCAGCATGGCTACTCTGGGGAAGAGAGTGCTGCTTGTTGATATTGATCCGCAAGGCAACACTACGAGCGGCGTTGGCGTCAACAAAGCGGATGTAGAAAATTGCATTTACGATATTCTTATTAATGAAGTGGATCCGCAGGATACAATACAGGAGACCCGGATTGAGGGCCTTCATATTATTCCGGCAACCATTCAGCTGGCAGGAGCAGAGATCGAGCTGGTCTCTACGATATCGCGGGAACTGAAGCTGAAGAAGGCACTGAATGCAGTGAAGGCGAATTATGATTACATCATCATAGATTGCCCGCCATCATTAGGGATTCTTACCATTAACTCTCTAACGGCTGCTGACTCAGTGATTATCCCTATACAATGCGAATATTATGCGCTTGAAGGATTAAGCCAGCTGCTCAACACTGTAAGACTGGTTCAGAAGAATCTTAATCCGCATCTCAAAATAGAGGGAGTATTGCTCACGATGCTGGATGCCCGGACGAATCTCGGGATTCAGGTTATCGAAGAAGTAAAAAAATATTTCCAGGAAAAGGTATACAGAACGATTATCCCGCGTAATGTACGCCTAAGCGAAGCCCCTTCACATGGACAGTCAATTATTACCTACGATTCCCGTTCCAAGGGAGCGGAAGTATATTTAGAGTTGGCAAAGGAAGTGATCTCTTATGAGTAAGCGTTTGGGGAAAGGCTTGGATGCATTAATACCTTCTCTGTCGATCAATGAAGACGATAAGGTAGTAGAGATTCCGTTGACGCAGCTTAGAGCCAATCCTTATCAGCCGCGCAAGGATTTCAATGAAGAGGCCATTCAGGAGCTTGCAGAATCCATAAGACAGCATGGTGTGATCCAGCCGATCATTGTTCGCAGTGTTTTGAAAGGGTATGAGATTATTGCCGGGGAACGCAGATTCAGGGCCTCGCAATATTGCGGCAAAGCTACGATTCCGGCAGTGGTCCGCAGCCTCAGTGATCAGCAGGTGATGGAGATTGCCCTGATCGAGAACCTGCAGCGTGAGAATCTTAACGCGATGGAAATAGCGGTTGCTTATCAAGGACTGATGGATCAATTCTCACTAACTCAGGAAGAGCTTTCTCTTAAAGTCGGAAAGTCCAGATCGCATATCGCCAACTTTTTGCGGCTGCTTAGCTTGCCGGAAGAAGTGAAGGATTATGTTTCACGTGGAACAATTTCGATGGGGCATGCCCGGGCAATTGTGGCTCTGAAAGATCCGGAGGTCATCAAGCAATTGGCTGCCCAGTGTGTGGAGCTTCAGTGGAGTGTTAGAGAACTGGAAGAGGTAGTGAAGAATCTCGACCGCAAACCGGCTAATGGAATTAAGGCCAAGGTTGTGAAACGTGATCCTTATATTGATAATGTAGAGGAAGTATTACGGGAGCGATTCAAGACAACAGTCAAAATTAAACAAGGCAAGGAAAAAGGGAAAATCGAATTAAACTATTACAGTGCCCAAGACCTGGAAAGATTGCTGGAACTGCTGGGGAACTGATTTGGATATTTGTACCGAAGACATATCCTGAGATATCCTTAATACGGATATGGAGGGGTATGTTTTTTAAATCGAAAAGAGGGAGGGTGGAAGATGGAGAGGCTGGTATATCTCGATCACGCAGCTACTTCGTGGCCCAAGCCGCCGGAGGTGGCTGCAGCTATGGTGGAGGCCTTGGAACAGTCAGGGGCCAATGCCGGGCGGGGCAACCACTCACTGGCTATCGGGACGGGGCGGGTATTAGTTCGTGCACGAATGCTGCTGGCAGAGTTGTTTGGTATAGCGAATGCTCAGGATATTGCGTTCACCCATAACACAACTATGGGGCTAAATATGGCTATTAAGGGTACACTTCAACCAGGGGATCATGTCGTTTCGACGATGACAGAGCATAACTCAGTGCGCAGACCCTTGGAGTATTTGCGCCGGAGCATCGGGATTGAAGTGGATTATATACAGGCGGACCGCGAGGGCCAAATCAATCTGCACGAGCTTCAGCGTTCTCTGCGTCCTAACACCCGGATGGTGATCTGCAATCATAGCTCCAATCTGCTGGGAAGTATTCTGCCGATTGGGGATATCGGTGACATAGTGAAATCGCATGGGGCTGTGTTCCTGGTAGATGCCGCTCAAAGTGCAGGGGCGCTTAATATTAATGTGGCGGCTATGAATATTGATCTGCTGGCATTTCCGGGACATAAAGGGCTGCTCGGTCCGCAAGGGACCGGGGGGCTGTATATCTCTCCTGGGCTGGATCTGGAACCGCTGATGCATGGAGGGACTGGCAGTCAGTCGGAGAACAGCGAGCAGCCAAGTGTTCGCCCGGACCGTTATGAGGCAGGGACACAGAATGCCGTCGGAATAGCTGGTCTGCTGGCTGGCGTGAAGGCGGTTAAGGCGCTGGGAGTGGAACAGATTCATATGCAGGAATGGAAGTTGACACAGCTGTTGATGGAGGGCTTGGCTGCTATTCCGGGCATGCGGATTCTGGGCCCGGCACCGGGCGCTCCACGCAGCGGAATTGTGGCTTTTGTTGTAGAGGGGCAGGAGTCGGCGCATATTGCCCACCGGCTGGACCGCGAATACCAGATTGCTGTGCGGGCAGGAATGCACTGTACACCGTTGGCCCATCAAGCAGCGGATACTCTGGCTAGCGGAGCGGTAAGGGCGAGTGTGGGAGTGAGTTCCACGGAAGCGGATGTTCAGCGGCTGCTGTTAGCCATGGACGAAATGTACGGCGTATAGCGTTCAAGCTAATAAGTGGATAAGGATTCAGGTGGATTATACAGGTCGGTGTCGTTACAGCGTGGGAATTCTTATTTTTGTATAAAGGATGATTCAACATGTCGGAGTTAAATGAAATCATAAGCGAGTATTTATCGGCGTTCATCATGGGCTTTGCCGGGGTAATCATACTGATGGCCATTATGATGATCGTCCAGGGTGCCAGGCTTCGCAGAATGCGGAGCCGGTACGAAGCCATGATGGGCGGGAATGGCATAGAGGATCTGGAGAATCTGCTGGTCAACCTGAAAAATCAGGGGGATATGCTGGAGGAGGTCCAGTTGGAGCAGAAGACGCTGCTTGAAGCGGCACATACCAAAATGCGCGGCATGAAGTCGAAGGTGGCCATGAAGCGCTATAATGCTTTTGGAGAACGCGGTAATGACCTGAGTTTCTCGCTTGCCATTCTGGATGACAACCACAGCGGGATTGTGCTGAGCAGTCTGCACAACCGCGAGAACTCATATATCTATGCTAAGCCGATTGAACAGGGAGAGAGCCAGTATGCTCTGTCACCGGAGGAGAAGGAAGTTATTGCTCTCGCGTTGCAGCAGATCTAGCATGCAGGTTCCACTGCTTCAAGGCAGAGTAGAGGCTGGATGAAATAATATCCGACAAGCGCATCACCAGGCTTAATCTGGTGTTCTGCAATACGAAATATTCCATGAATCCTCCCACATTAACGATGCCGGTCAAATGGATATCGCCAACGGGGGGAAGCTGCTTGTTGACCCCTGCGCCAGGACGCAGCGGACCTTCAACCACCTGAATGCAGCCGACGCTGGTGGACTGGCCGAGACAGGCGTCAATGGCGATGATGAACGGGTTGGCATGCTTTTGGTACACAAGGCTAACTGTCTCTTCCAGGTTAATGGCATGTACCGGCTCCTCCAGCGTTCCGTAGAGATGGAACAGCGGGCTGTGAAAGCGGGCCAGTGTCGTGCCGACCAGGGGGCCAAGAGAATCGCCGGTCGAGCGGTCCGTGCCCACGCAGATAATGACAATGGGCGTATCCGGACGGGTGCGCGAAAAGTGGAACAGCAGACGGTGGGTAATGGCAGAATAGATATTGGGGTCGGCATGTGATATTTTTAAACAGGATGGTTCTTGCAGCGGTGGAGCTTTGGAAGAGAAATTCATATAATCGTCCTTTCTGAGGCGGCGACTGCAAATCACGGGAAAATCAGCTGAAAAAGCAGTCAGGCTGCCAGGCTGCTGATTATGCAAGGCTTACGTCCGCGGGAGCGTGTTCTGATGATCCTAGTATATGGATGGAAGTGGTTTTTTATACTATGGCGGCAATAGATAGGACCAATAGCCCAGAGGAGGCGTGGAGTGTGGAGGAGGAACTGCTGCTAGCGTTTGATTCGACCCAGCAGGCGCTGCGCGCCGAGATGCTGCTTGAATATGCGGAGATTGAAATCGATATCTTCCCTACGCCCAAGGAGATCACCGCCGGCTGTG
The DNA here is from genome assembly GCF_000517965.1 of Paenibacillus sp. FSL R7-277. NCBI lineage: Bacteria > Bacillati > Bacillota > Bacilli > Caryophanales > Paenibacillaceae > Paenibacillus > Paenibacillus sp. FSL R7-277. The sequence goes on along the minus strand of NZ_ASPX01000070.1, from coordinate 44,609 downwards.
CGATGTCGATCCAATTCTACCGGAGTGCGCTGGATGAGGTAAGGGTCCTGGTCGAAGAGCAGAACGTAGAGATCCGGGGGATCTTCGCCAAGGCCGTTGAGGGTGCAGGGTATGTGGAAATAACGGAGAAGGAGGGGTTCGATGATTAACAGCTTACTGGCGGCCGACGGCGTTGACGGTGTTGTTAATGATGCCGTCCGCTTCAAAGATAAATTATGGGACTGGTTCACCAATACTGATATGTGGGCCACGGTCCTGTTTTCGGGAATCAGAATTCTCATAATTTTCATTCTGACCCGGGTGATTATCAAGGTGGTCTCCAATGTGATTGACCGGTCGCTTGAGCGGGAGACGAGAGGGAGGACATTAGTCAATAACCGGCGCTTCTCCACGGTCGGCGGACTGATGAAGAATGTGGTTACCTTCTTCTGTAACTTCACCATGATTCTGCTGGTTCTGTCGGAGTTCAACTTCGATCTGAAGCCGCTGCTCGCCGGAGCAGGGGTAGTCGGGCTGGCTATAGGGTTCGGCGCACAAAGTTTGGTCAAAGATGTGATTACGGGCTTCTTTATTATTTTTGAGGACCAGTTTGCAGTCGGGGATGTTATCCAGAGCGGAACCTATAAGGGAACGGTAGAGATGATTGGCCTGAGGACGACCAGACTGTTAAGTGCTACGGGCGAGGTACACATCATTCCTAACGGCACGATTGTTAATGTGACGAATTATTCGCTGGCGAATGCACTGGCTGTAGTAGATGTTCCGGTTAAAATCGAACGCGGGCTCGAAGCCACCCTGGCACTGATCGGCGAGGCGCTTCAGGGCATCGAGGAACGCAGCTCCAGTGTCATTGCCTACCCTAATATTCTGGGAATCCAGTCGATGAGCACCTCAGAGTATGTCATCCGCATAGCGGCGAATTGCCTGCCTAATGCCAGAGATGCTGCCGAGCGGCAGATTCAGAATGATATCAAGCATGCTCTGGAGAAGCAGAGCGCCCTGGAGGCTGCTAAGGCCGAGCAGGAGGCGCGTGAGCAGGCGGAGAGGGAGGCAAGAGAGGCTGAGGCGGCCCGTGAGCAGGAACGCATAGAGGAAGCCCGTAGAGCCCGTGAGGAGCAAGAGGCTAGCCCAAGAAGGCAGGCAGCTGCTGCGCAAGAGGCAGAGGAGGGGGAAGAGTAATGGAACGCAAGGTATTCGGGCTGGGTGATATTGTGCAGATGAAAAAGCAGCATCCCTGCGGAAGTAACGAGATGGAGATTATCCGTATGGGGATGGATATCCGGATTAAGTGCACCGGCTGTCAGCACAGTGTCCTCATTCCCCGCGCCAAATTCGAAAAGAATCTGAAGAAGGTCCTGCATTCAGCGGATAGTGGAGCAGAGAATAATTAAGCTGGCGCAGGAAGCGAAACGCAAATGAATAACGCTTGCAATTGTGCGATTAGCATGATATGATAATTCTTGCTGCGGAGAGGTACCCAAGAGGCCCAAGGGGGCTGACTCGAAATCAGTTAGGCGTGTCAAAGCGTGCGTGGGTTCGAATCCCACCCTCTCCGCCACTTCAGCAATTATATTCTTAATTTATGAGACCTCCGTTCTGATACGGGGGCTTTTTTGTTATATAAGAAAGTATAGTTTCCGTGTATTGTGGGGAAATAACGGTTTTATACGGAAGACTATAATTAGGCAAGTGGCATCGATGTATGCGGAAAACCGAATACAATCAGCAGCCAAAAAGGTGCATATGTCGGATGTACGGGGATAAGACAACAGCATCTGTCATCCTTTAGGGTGATTTTGTGTTTGTTGATCTTCAACGCAAAAAGAGAGACCTTCGCAGGTCTCTCTTCCAGAGGCAGTACATCAATGATGTTCGGAAATCTCTGTCTATAGCTACTACTGTGATTGGGTAATGCCAAAGCTGTTACTCCTTTTTACAGAGCCAGCTTCACTCTCCCCGGGTACGATAGCTGCTGAATTCAGAATCCCTGTGATCGTGTTCGTCTGCGACGTTCAACGGAACCACACCTCTCTTTTGTACTGCCTGGGTCTAGTATGCGCAGCCTTCAAGGTTTTATACCTGGCTGCTGAAATTAATGGACACGGGCCTTCTCCACTTTTTTCCACTTGCGGTTCTGGTTGCTGGTCTCCGGGAAGGTGTCGCCTTTCTCCATTGTAATCCGCTTCGGATTCTGAATCTCCGTGTGGAAGCTCCGCGCTTCGCCTACCTCGGTGTAAACGCCCGGGTTGGGGGCTTTGTCGCCCTTTTCATACTCCGTCTGTTCGCCCATTGGTGAATAACCTCCTGTTATCGAATGATGAAGCTGTTATATTGTGGCCTTGACGATGAGGGATTACTCAGAGGTTCTTTCGGAATCCGCCAACATTTTTTGGGGGTCCAGCATCTGGTACGTATTAATAAAACTTGCAATCCTCTGCTGGGTTTGGTATATTAATTTGGTGCGAGTCTATGTTTGTGCTCGTTCCTTGCTCCTGACCTGATCAGGGGCCGCAGACCATAAGGAGGTGAAAATTATGCGCAAATATGAAGTCATGTACATTATTCGTCCTGACATTGAACAAGAAGCCGTTCAAGCAGCAGTCGAAAAATTCCAAGGCATCATCTCCAACGGCGGAGAAATTACAAAGCACGATGTGCAAGGTAAACGCCGTCTTGCGTATGAGATCAAGAAACATCGTGATGGCGTTTTTGTTTTGGTTAACTTCAATGCAGAACCTGCAGTAGTTACTGAGCTTGAGCGTATCATGAAGATTTCTGACGAAGTAATTCGTTATCTCATTACGAACGACGTTGCCTAAGATATTGACAAGCTTTGTAACGAATCGCGCTATTAAGGAGGGGACCTAATTGTTGAACCGTATCATTCTGATCGGTCGGTTGACCCGTGACCCGGAACTTCGTTATACTCCTGCTGGTGTTGCCGTAACACAGTTTACGCTTGCCGTAGACCGTAACTTTACGGGCCAGAATGGTGAACGCGAGGCGGACTTTATCCCGGTAGTAACCTGGAGACAGCTGGCTGAGACCTGTGCCAATTATTTGCGCAAAGGAAGACTGGCAGCCGTGGAAGGACGCATCCAAGTACGGAATTACGAGAATAACGAAGGCAAACGTGTATACGTTACTGAAGTTATTGCCGATAATGTCCGTTTCCTGGAATCCGCGCAGAGCCGTGAAGGCGGAAATGCATCAAGTGGTGGAAGTATGCCTGAAGAGCCAGCCTTCGGTGGCGGCGGTAACGGCGGGAACAGTGCTCGCGGAAATGGCAACAACAATAATTTCTCGCGTAACAACAATACCCAAGATCCTTTTTCGGGCGATGGAAAACCGATCGATATATCGGACGATGATTTGCCATTTTAATAAGGAAGGACTGAACTGAACATGGCTTTCAAACCAAGAGAAGGTGCGGACAACGACAAAAGACCGGCACGTCGTGGTGGACGCAACAAGCGTAAAAAAGTGTGCTATTTCACTGTGAACAAGATTACTCACATTGATTATAAAGACACTGAGCTTCTTAAGAAGTTCATCAGCGAACGCGGAAAGATCTTGCCGCGTCGTGTAACTGGTACAAGTGCAAAATACCAACGCGCTCTGACTATTGCTGTAAAGCGCTCGCGTCAAATCGCGCTGCTGCCTTACACAACAGAATAGGACGTTTTATGAAGCAGCCGGCTTAGCCGGCTGCTTTTTGTATGGGATAACCCATAATTGACAAACGGATTCCAGGTGTAGTAAATTACAGGTATCCTATAACTAAAGGGGAAATTTTGATGTTGGTGAGCGTTCTTAACTAAGCAATTTCATATCGTTCCGGCTGTTAGCCGCCGCATGCTCTGATTTTGCCGGGGGCATGTCTTGTTGGAGTCTGTCCTGATGACATCTCTGAGGGAGTAGACCGCAGGCTGCTGGAATGAATGATTTAGTTAAGAACACACGCGAAGCGTCATGATGGCCTCTTGATCCGGCTATTGTTCTCTTTGTGATTAACCGTGCTCTTGCAGCACGGTTTTTTCTGTTTTCAGTCGTCTTCCCGTAAGGGGCGGGACTCTGAGGCCAAAGAGAAGCAGCAGCAGCAAAAAGAGGGCGAAGACTGCCGTGGTGGCGGTTCTTTGCCCTCTTTTTGCGTTATGCGTAGTGGATTGGGATAAGAAATATACTTGTATACAAGGAGGAACTCAAGTTGAATCTGCAAAGTCTGCACACATTGGAATATGAGACAATTAAGCAGGAATTGATGCGTCATGCGGTATCTTATGAGGGAAGAAGGGTTGTCAGAGAGCTTCAGCCAATGATCTACCTGCCGGCGATACACCGGGCGCTTGAGGAGGCGCAAGAAGCGAAGGAGCTGCTGGAGCGCGGAGCCAGTGTGCCGATTCCCTCGCTGGAGGGCATTGAATGGGTGCTGTCACTGCTCGGGACCGGCTATATGTACAATGAGCAGGATTTCACCGCAGTCTCGCTGTTTCTGAACAGCTGCGGGCAGCTCAGGAAGTACATGGCCGCCAAAGAGCAGATAGCGCCGCGCATTGCCGCATACGGGGCATCCCTTCAGGAGCTGAATGGGGTCCGGGACGAGATTGAACGGTGTATCCGGCTGGGGGTCATCGATGACCAGGCCAGCAAAGGGCTGGAACGGGTCCGCAAACGGCTGGCAGTCGCCAAGGAGCGCCTGCACCGGAAGCTGGAGAGTATCATGAACCGCCACAAATCCATTTTACAGGAAAGTCTGGTCAGTATGCGCGGCGGGCGGTATGTCATTCCGGTGAAACGGGAGTATCACAAGCAAATTAGGGGCTCGGTGCTGGACCAGTCCACCAGCGGGCAGACGGTATTCGTGGAGCCGGATGAGGTGGCCTCGTTACAGGGAGAGATCGAGCTCCTGACTGCTGACGAGGCCCGCGAGGAAGGAATAATCCTGAGCATGCTGACTGGGCTGATAGAGCAGGAGCAGGCCGCTATCCGGCTTAATATTGAGGTGACGGGCATGTATGACTTTATTTTCGCCAAAGGGAAGGTTGCCCGGGTAATGGATGCGGGGCCGGTTGCTCTGAACGAACGCGGTTATGTGAGGATGAATGGAGGCCGTCACCCCCTGCTGAAGGATATGGTGCCAGTCAGTCTGGAGCTGGGTCAGGGGTATAAATCGCTGATCGTGACCGGGCCGAATACAGGCGGCAAGACGGTGGTGCTCAAAACCCTGGGCCTGCTCGTATTAATGGCACAGTCCGGCCTGCTGGTACCGGTTGATCCCGGCAGTGACTTCGCGGTCTTCACTAATGTAATGAGTGTAATCGGAGACGGACAGAGCCTGACACAGTCCCTAAGCACCTTCTCGGCACAGATGAAGAGTATTGAAGGAATGCTCTATGATGCCGGCAGAGGCGTGCTGCTGCTGATTGATGAGCTGGCTGCCGGCACAGACCCTGGTGAAGGGTTCGCGCTGTCCATCGCGATTCTGGAGGAGTTGAACCGGAAGGGGGCTAATATCGTGGTAACGACCCACTTCAATGAGCTGAAGGCCTTCGCGGCGGCAACGGCGGGCTTCGAGAATGCTCGGATGGAGTTCGATAAGAACACGCTGCAGCCGCTGTATAAGCTAACGATTGGCGAAGCTGGCGAGAGCTACGCGCTGCAGATCGCCGAGAAGCTGGGTATTGTCCATTCCGTTATCGAGCGGGCCAAACAGCTTGTGACAGAGCAACAGGGACACAGAGGCGGCCACAGCCCGTGGAAGGACGCTATCAGAGCTGCTCAGAGGGCTAAAGCAGCGGAGGCTGAAATAACTGCAAAAGCGGATAGAACGGCTGAAGGACAGCAGGGAAACGTTGAATCACAGGAGGCGCATACTCCAGTACCTGAATTTGCGGTAGGGGATGCTGTCTATGTCAGCTCTCTGGGGCGCACTGGAATTGTCTATGAGAGGAAGGACAGCCGGGGTAGGGTCGGAGTGATGATTCAGAAGCAGAAGCTGAGCATTAACCACAAACGGCTGAAGCCTTATCTGTCCAAGGAGGAGCTGTATCCCGAGGATTATGATTTTGATATTATTTTTGAGAGCAAGGAGACCCGGAAGAAGCGTAAGCTGATGCGGAAAAAGCATGTGGAGGGCCTTAGCATCATCCACCCGGGAGAGGAAAATTAAGGCGCTGCTGTAGCTGAAGTCTGCCCGTTAGGGCAGGCTTTTTTCAACATCGGAAGGGTTCTGGGCTGCCCCGAAATAAATTAAAGACTTCACTTTACAGTGAATATTGTATATCCTCTATAATGTGGAATAATTATTTGTCCATAATCTGCATAATAGGCATTACAGTAAAATCTAGTGTAGAAACCGCTTACATTACTGTGTGATCCAACCCGGGAGGGAAGAAATATATGTCAAACCGACTCATCGGCAGACTGATGCTACCGCTTGCGCTCTTGGTGGCATTGTCGGCATGCAGCGGGCCAAGCCCGGCCGTCAAGAATGTTGTGGCGCGCCTTAGCCAAACAGCCGATGAACCCATTACAGGCGGGACTGTGACCTTCGGCTACCCGTCCGCTTTTCAAGGGATCTTTGAACCGGCATTCTTCGAAGGAGAAGATGATTCCAATGTGCTGGAGTTCACCACTGAGGCGATGTTCACTGTGAAGGATGATTTGTCCACCGCTCCTAATATCGCCAGCTGGCAGGAGTCCGAGGATCATACGGTGTTCACATTCACCATTAAGCCCGGGGTCCGCTGGCATAACGGGGATGAGCTGACCGTGGAGGATTGGAAGTTTGCTCTGGAGACTATCGCCAGCCCGGAGTATACGGGTTCCAGATATTATAGCGTTGAGATGATCAAGGGCGCAGAAGCGTACCACCAGGGCCAGGCGAAGGAAATTACAGGGCTTAAGGTGATGGACCCGTATACGCTGCGCATTACAATGAATTCAGCACGTGTGAACGTGATTGATAATCTGTGGGCCTACCCGATGAACAAGCGGTACTTCGCGGGAGTGGCAGTTAAGGATATGCTGGACAGCGATCAGGTGCGCAAGCGGCCAATTGGCACGGGTCCGTTCATGGTAACCAGCATTGTGCCGGGCCAGACGGTGGAAATGAAACGGTTCGATAATTATTACAAGGGCGGAGCGCTTCTGGACGGGATTACTTATAAGGCGATCGACAGCAAGGATATTACCTCTCTGCTTGAAGCAGGAACTGTCGATATGGCGGCTTTGCCGCGTGATGCCTATGAGGCCGCAGGGCAATTGGATAACGTAGAGATTAGGGTCACACCAGGAATGTCGTTTGAATATATCGGGTTCAAGTTTGGACACTGGGATGAGACAGACGGTCAGGTGGTAATGGATAATCCCAAGTTCAAGGATAAACGACTGCGTAAGGCAATGTATTATGCACTTGACCGGCAAGGGATTCTAGATAAATATTCCTATGGCCTTGGGACGCTTATCGAGACACCTATCCCCAGCTCCAGCTGGGCCAAGATCGCGGATGAGGAGATCGACACCTATCCCTATTCTCCGGAAAAGGCTGGGCAGCTGCTGGATGAGGCCGGGTATCTGGATCTAGACGGGGATGGACTCCGCGAAGATCCCGGCGGCAAGAAGCTCGTTATTCACTATGATGCGATGAGCGGCAGCAAGACAGCTGAGGCCCGGACGGCAGCCATTCTCCAGAATTGGCGTGATGTCGGGCTGGATGTGCGGCTCAGCGGAGGAAGCCTCAAGGAGCTGAATACCTTTTATGAAGCTGTGGAGTCGGATGATCCGGCAGTGGAGCTGTTCAACGGCGTGTGGGGACTGGCCAGCGACCCTGATCCTTCGGGCTTATGGCGCGCTACCGATTCGTGGAATTACCCCCGGTGGACGTCGAAGCGCAGTGAGGACCTGATCCGGGAAGGGGTTAGCCTGAAGGCGTATGATAAGGACTTCCGGAAGGAAATCTACTATGAATGGCAGAAGCTGATCAATGATGAGGTTCCAATGATCTTTTTCGCTGAACGCTCGGATATTACTGCGGTGAATAAGCGCCTGCAAGGGGTAACAATGAACGCTTTAAGCAATATCATCAATCCGCAGAGCTGGTGGATTAAGGATACTGAATAGGCTAAGAGGACGGTCTGATCTGCTGTGTTAAGTGGCTGAACAGACTGTCTTTTTTTATTTTTTTTGGCTGAAAAAGAATCAAAACGCCGTTTGCTGCGTCATATACTTTATGGAATATAAGCGGCCTAAGTGTCAAAGTTGTCGTTATTTGTTGTTTCTTTTTAGTGGTGAAGTGATTACAATAGAAATATTGTTTATGTGTCAAAGCCGTTTTCCAGGTTTATTCTACAATTAGAACGACCCGAATCCCGGAAAGGGGGAATAATACCATCTGAAGCAGGGCGGCGTACAGCAGCTAGAACAGCCCACTCATGACTGCCTTGGAAGCCCAGGCGGCCATTGTAAATAGATTACGTTCATAATATGTACATTCCACCATAAAGAAGGAATCAAAAATGATGAATAAGCTTAAAAAAATAAAAAAAAGATACATTGCGCTCATTCTGGTACTGGTGATTGCAGCCGGAGGGTTTCTGTTCCAGAAGCCGCTGGCTGTGCTGGCATTCGACCTCTTTTTATCCGATCAGGTGGAGCAGAAGCTGACGGATGCATCCTATGTGCCTCTGGAGAATAACACCAGCAAGACACCGACTTCCGTTAAGGCTGAACCCGTGGCACTCAAAAGCGACCCGTTCTCTCTGATGCTTCTTGGTACAGATCAGCGGAAGAATGAAACCGCACGCTCAGATACCATGATGTATGCGGTGATCCGGCCGGAGGATTATAAAATTCTGCTGATCTCCGTTCCCCGGGATACCTACACGGAAATTATCGGATACAAGGACAATAAGAAGGATAAAATTACACATGCGTATGCATTCGGCGGGCAGCAAATGTCTAAGGACACACTGGAAGCGCTCCTCGGCCATGATATTCAATATTATGCCACCATCAACTTTCAGGGGCTGAAGGATGCTGTCGATGCCATTGGCGGTGTGCCGCTCCCGATCAAGAAGGATATTGTCAACAAAGGCAAAGACCATGAGAAATTCACCATTAAGGCCAATAAGTCGAATTATAGCGGCGAAGAGGCACTTAACTATACCCGCTACCGTGAGGATAGCGACTTCAACCGTACCAAACGTCAACAGGTCTTTATTGATGTCGTAGCGAATAAAATGTTATCGATCAGCCAGATCGGCAATATTCCTGAGCTGCTGGATATCATGGGCGACAACTTCAAAACGGATATTCAGCCCTCGATGATCATCAGTCTCGCCAAGAAGTTCATGGGCGGCAAGGACATGGATATCTCCAGCTTCACGGTGATGGGGGAAGGCAAACGGATGGACGGGGTCTACTACGATATAGTGAACGAAGAGGATCTGAATAAAGCCAAGGCGCTGATCGACAACTGGATGAACCCCAGCACACCGGTTGACCAGCTGATTGAGCCAGGCAAGGCCGGCAATGCGCTTGAGCCTTCGGCCACACCTGCAGTACAATAAGGATCAGAACCGATTTTCTTGACCCGTTATAAAAACAGCAGCCATTCCCTCAAGGTTAATGGCTGCTGTTTACTGTCTTCATGCTATAATGGAATGGAACTTATTGCTGAGGGCAGACGTATAACTACGGTGGGCTTTAGTGCAAGGAAGGTAAAGTAGCATTCCTTCGGAATTCTTTGAGGAGGATTAAGAGATGAACATTGCGTTTTTTTTACTTCCGAAGCAGGAGGTCGCTTGTGTTACCATGGATTCGACGCTGCGGCAGACCCTGGAACGGATGGAGTTTCACCGCTATACAGCAGTGCCGATCCTGAACCGCAACGGAGAATATGCGGGAACGGTTACTGAAGGTGATTTGCTCTGGTATATGAAGGAGTCGGGCGGCGCGGTCACCTTTGAGAATGCTTCCAAATTTCTGCTTAAGGATGTCCCGCTGCGGATGAACAATCTGGCGGTCTCGATTGATGCGGATATGGAAGATCTGATTAATTTGGCCAAGGTCCAGAACTTTGTACCGGTGGTCGACGACATGAAGCGGTTCATCGGCATTGTACGCCGGAGCCAGATTATTGAATACTGCGAGAAATTTGTCTCACGGCAATCGCTCGAATCGTTATAAGGTACCAAGGCCTGTATTTCCGGCGAAGCGGAATGCGGGCCTTTTTTAAAAGATGGAAGGCGGTATTCAGGGGCGGCAGGCGTCCGTGTGGCTCGGAAATTTTTATGCTATAATGGAGAATAATGCTTTTTGCCGGAGGTAGAGAGACAGTGCCCAATGTGCCGAAGGATCTGGATGTGGCCAAACGCGCCAAGGTAATTGAGTGGTTAAAGACGGAAGTTATTGATCAAGTCTCAAGGTTATTTAAAGCGCTGTGGGAAGGCAGTACCACGCGTGTCGGCGACAGTCTGGCCAGCCTGATTATGAGCTCGTACATCTTGGGGCGCAGACTCGGTATTCCTTATCGCGAGCTGGATGATTTACTGCTGGAGAAGCTGCGAAAGCACAGGCAGGAGGGCCATCAGCTCGAAGAATGGTACCAGGATATATCTGCATTAGAAGAACATATGCGTAAGAGGTGAATACTGTTGAAATTTCGCTGGACATCTGTGGCTTGGAGCGTAGCTTATCTGTTGCTGCTGTTATCCCTGTCAACCCCGCTGCTAATTATTACAACATTCTTTATGATTATTCCGGCCATAGTGCTCTTTACGACCCTTAACACCAAGCAGTTCATTCTGCATCTGTTACCGGTTCTGCTGATTGTGGGCCTGATTACCCCGATGTATATCCTGATTGCGGCTTATTTCTTAATCCCGGCCCTTGTGATGGGACGATGGTACAAGAAGCGTGCTTCAGCGATTTCTACACTGATTGCCGGTATGGTCGCTATACTAGCTGAATTCCTGCTGATCCTGCTGATCAGTACGACGTTCCTTAAGTTCAATTTGTACGACTACGTCTATGATGTTCTGAAGACCTATGCAGACTGGCTGGCAAGTATGGGGGCAAGCAATCCGCTGCTGTCCGAGATCGCCCTCTCCTCTGATCAGATTGGCCAGATGAGCTGGCTGACGATCCAAGCGATACCGATGACGCTGATCCTCAGTGCGTTCGTGATTGCGGTCATTACCCATTCCATTGTCCGCCCTATTCTGAACAGTATGGAATATGCGGTGCCTAAGCTGAAGCCGGCGCGGGAATGGAGACTGGCCAGATCGTTCATCTGGTATTATCTGCTTGGCGTGGTCATCAGCCTGCTGTTCGGCGGTGCCGACAGCGGCTTCATGCTAATGGTCTCGGCCAATCTGCTGCCGCTGCTGCAGATTGCGTTCAAGATCCAGACCATCGGCTTCCTCTTCTTCCTGGTGCATGAACGGAAGTGGAGCAAGATCATCGCTCTTCTGCTGGCAATCCCTGTTATTGCTCTGCCGGGATTCTGGATTATTGGTGTGGTGGACCTGGCGTTTCCGCTGCGGGAGCTTGTGAAGAAATCGAAACGATAGGGTGAGGGCTCATGCCAAAATTTCTGCAAAGACGCTGGCACGGCTATCATACCGTGTGGGCGTTCTTACTGCTGCTGGTCCTGATTATAGTAGTCAGTATCTATAACTGGGTCCTCGGTGTTGCCAGTCTCTTCCTGGCCGGCACATTGTGTTTCACCATGCTGCAGGCCGAGCTGTCGTTCCGCCGCAACCTTGTAGATTATATCAACGGCCTGTCCTTCCGCATCAAGCGGGTGGAGGGGGAGGCTGTAAGCATGCTTCCGCTCGGGATTATCCTGTACAGTGAGGACCGGGCGGTGGAATGGCATAACCGGAATGCCGGCCAGATCTTCTCCCGCAAGTCGCTTGTGGGTGAAGATATGCAGGAGCTGATGCCGGTGGTTATGGCTTCTCTGCAGAATCTGCCGTCCAAGCGGGAACCGGTTAAGGAAGGGGTATTGAAGGAGCAGCGCCATGAGCTTACGGTGGATGACCGTTATTATGAGGTTGTAGTGATTCCAAGCGAAAGGCTGCTGTATTTATTCGATATTACCGAGCTTGTGGTGCTGCGTGAGCGGTATGAGGAAGAGAAGCTGGCGATTGGAATTGTCATGATGGATAATCTGGATGAGGCCGCCCAGGGGATGGATGATCAGCAGCGTACTTCGCTAATCGCCAAGGTTGCCAGTGAGATTACCGAGTGGAGCAAGCAATTCGAGGTATATCTGCGCAGGTTGTCTTCCGAGCGGTACTTGATGCTGCTGAATCACCGCAGCCTTCAGGCCCTGGAGGAGAGCAGGTTCGTGGTGCTGGATGAGGTCCGTGAGATGACGGCAGACCTCAAGGTGCCGATGACGCTGAGCATAGGCCTTGCCTACGGCTCGGAATCGGCCAGTGAGCTGGGAGCGCTTGCCCAGTCGAGTCTGGACATGGCGCTCGGCAGAGGCGGGGACCAGGCCGCTGTGAAGGCGGGCCAGCGGCTCTCCTTCTACGGCGGCAAGACCAATGCCGCCGAGAAACGCACCCGCGTCCGGGCGCGGGTGATCGCCCACGCCCTGCGGGATCTGATGCAGGAGAGCGACCGGGTGCTGATTATGGGGCACCGGATACCGGATATTGACGCGGTGGGAGCGGCGATTGGCCTGCTTAAGGCGGCACAGATGTACAATGTGGAAGCCAGCATTGTGATGGAGACGCCGAATCCTTCGATTACCCGGATGTTGGAGGAGATCCGCAAGGATGAGGCGCTCTACAAGACCTTCATCACGCCAGAGCAGGCTCTCCAGATGATGACGGAGCATACGCTGCTCATTGTTGTGGATACACACAAGGCTTCCATGACTATGGAGCCGAGGCTGGTGCAGGTAGCCAGCCGGATTGTGGTGGTTGACCATCACCGCCGGGGTGAGGAGTTCATCAATGACGCTGTGCTCGTGTATCTGGAGCCGTATGCGTCATCTACCTGTGAGCTGGTGACGGAGCTGCTGCAGTACATTCATGACAAGATTAAGCTCAGCCCGCTGGAGGCCACGATGCTGCTGGCCGGGATCACGGTCGATACGAAGCATTTCGCGCTGCATACAGGCTCGCGGACCTTCGAGGCCGCCGGGTTCCTGCGCCGGGTCGGGGCGGATACGATTCTCATTCAGCGCATGCTGAAGGAGGATCTGCAGGAGTACATCTCGAAGGCGGAGATCATCAAGCATGCGCGTATGGTGTATGACCAGATAGCACTGGTGGTCACACAGCCCGGGATGAAGATCCCGCAGCTGCTGATCGCCCAGACGGCGGATACGCTGCTGGGGATGACGAATGTGGTGGCGTCCTTCGTCATCAGTGAACGTCCTGACGGCCTGATCGGCATCAGCGCCCGTTCTCTGGGTCGGATGAATGTGCAGGTAGTCATGGAGAAGCTGGGCGGCGGCGGACATCTGTCCAACGCGGCTGTACAGCTTGAAGGAACAACCAAAGAAGCGGAAGCCAGACTGCTCGCAGTGCTGGCCGAAATTGAAGCGAAAGAGGGGTTATTTGAATGAAGGTCATATTCTTGAAGGATGTTAAGGGTCAAGGCAAGAAGGGGCAGGTTAAAGAGGTGTCGGAGGGCTATGCAGCCAATTTCCTGCTGCCGCGCGGGCTGGTTCGTCCGGCTACAGACGGTAATGTGAAGACACTGGAGAACCAGGCGGCAGCCGAACAGCGCCGCAAGGACCAGGAGAAGGAGGAAGCGGTACAGCTGGGCAAGAAGCTGGATGAGTTGACCCTGACCCTGAAGGCCAAAGCAGGCGAAGGCGGCCGTCTCTTCGGCGCTATCACCAGCAAGCAGATCGGCGAGACACTGGCAGCTACTCAGGGCATCGTCATCGACAAGCGCAAAATTGAGCTGAGCGATTCGATCCGCCATGTAGGCACGTTCCAGGCAACAGTTAAGCTGCATACTGAAGTAAAGGCTAACCTCACGGTTCAGGTAACGGAGGAGTAGGATGGGTGGAGATCTCTTTTTCGATCGGGTTCCCCCGCAGAATCTGGAGGCAGAACAGGCCGTACTGGGTGCAGTTCTACTGTCGGATGAGGCGCTAATTACCGCGATGGAGCGGGTGAATACCGAAGACTTCTACGACAAACCGCATCAGATGATATTTGAGGCGATGGTGCAGCTCGGAGAAGAGAGCCAGCCGATTGACCTGATTACATTGACATCCCGGCTCCAGGATAAGGGGGAGCTTGAGGATATCGGCGGTGTCAGCTATCTGGCGAAGCTGGCGCATGCGGTGCCGACTGCGGCCAACGTCGATTATTACGCCCAGATTATTGAGGAGAAGGCGATGCTGCGGCGGCTGATCCGCACAGCCACGCAGATTGTCAGCGAAGGCTATACCGGCGGCGAAGACGTAGGCATTATGCTGAGTGACGCCGAGCGGCGAATCCTGGAGATCTCGAACCGCCGCAGCGGCAGCGGGTTCATTGCCATCCGCGATGTGCTCATGCAGGTATTTGACCGGGTCGAGCTGCTCCATCAGAATAAAGGCGGAACCTCGGGGATTCCAACCGGGTTCGTTGACCTGGACCATATGACGAACGGCTTTCAGCGCAATGACTTAATTATTGTGGCGGCCCGTCCCTCCGTCGGGAAGACGGCCTTCGCTCTGAATATCGCGCAGAATGTGGCGGTGCGGGCGAAGGAGACGGTAGCCATCTTCAGTCTGGAAATGTCGGCGCCCCAGCTGGTTCAGCGTATGATCTGCGCAGAGGCCAATCTGGACGCCAATATTATGCGTACCGGTGATTTCAAGAGCGATGATGACTGGTCCAAGCTCACGATGGGCATCCAGTCGCTGTCCGAGTCCGAAATCTACATCGACGATACTCCGGGCATCACAGTTACCGATATCCGGGCGAAATGCCGCCGGCTCAAGAAGGAAAAGGGACTCGGAATGATTGTCATCGACTACCTGCAGCTGATCCAGGGCCGGGGCAAGGCCGGCGAGAACCGCCAGCAGGAGGTATCGGAAATCTCCCGTACCCTAAAGCAGATCGCCCGTGAGCTTGACGTTCCGGTTATTGCCTTGTCCCAGCTCAGCCGCGGTGTGGAGCAGCGCCAGGACAAACGGCCGATGATGAGTGACCTTCGTGAATCAGGCTCTATCGAGCAGGATGCCGATATCGTAGCCTTCCTGTACCGTGATGATTATTACAATCAGGATACCGAGAAGAAGAACATTATCGAAATTATTATTGCCAAGCAGCGTAACGGTCCGGTAGGGACGGTGGAGCTTGTGTTCCTCAAGAACTTCAACAAGTTCGTCAACTACGAGCGGGCCCATGCAGAACCGTTTGCAGGTTAGGCAAACTTCGCACAATACACGAACGATCGCACATTTCAGTCTGTGATCGTTCGTTTTTATTTGACTTTAAAAAGTGCCGCTGTTACACTGATTATTGTGCTTTGGCGGCCTGCCCGCCTGGTGTCCGGAGGGCTGCGTACAAGATGAAGCGCGTACAGAGCCCCTATGATAAGCGGAAAAATAATGGTGCTTGCTAGCACCTACGGAGGAATGTACATGTCAACGGTAGTCGTCGTGGGAACACAATGGGGAGACGAAGGCAAAGGCAAGATCACGGATTTTCTGGCGGAAAGTGCAGATGTGGTCGCCCGGTATCAAGGGGGTAACAATGCCGGTCACACGATTCTGATTGACGGAAAGAAGTTCAAGCTGAGCTTGATTCCATCTGGTGTATTTTATAAAGAGAAGACTTGTGTTATCGGCAACGGAATGGTCATTAACCCGGAAGCGCTGATCCAAGAAATTAATTATATTCATGACAATGGCTTCGATACGAGGAATCTGGTAATCAGCGATCGTGCGCATGTCATTATGCCTTATCATATGGTGCTGGATGCGCTTGAGGAAGACCGCAAAGGCCCGAACAAAATCGGTACAACACGTAAGGGGATCGGCCCGTGCTACATGGATAAGGCTGCCCGCAACGGCATCCGGATTGCCGATCTGATGGACGCTGAGGAATTCGAGCTGAGACTTCGTCCATTGATGGAAGAGAAGAATCAGGTAATCACTCAGGTATACGGCGCTGAGCCGCTGAATGTGGAAGAGATTCTGACCAAATATCTGGAGTATGCAGAAGTGCTGCGCGGCTATGTAACCGATACTTCGGTGGTACTGAATGATGCGATTGATGCGGATTCCCGGGTGCTGTTCGAAGGTGCGCAGGGCGTGATGCTCGATATCGACCAGGGAACTTATCCGTTCGTTACTTCATCGAATCCTTCGGCTGGCGGCGTCTGCATCGGTTCGGGCGTGGGCCCGTCCAAGATCAAGCAGGTTATCGGTGTGGCGAAGTCTTACACTACCCGCGTAGGAGACGGCCCGTTCCCTACAGAGCTGAACGATGCGACCGGTGATTATATTCGCGAGACCGGGCATGAGTACGGAACCGTAACCGGACGCGCCCGCCGCGTGGGCTGGTTCGACAGTGTGGTTGTGCGTCACGCCCGCCGCGTTAGCGGAATCACCGGCCTATCGCTGAACTCGCTGGATGTCCTGAGCGGTCTTGAGACTGTGAAGATCTGCACCGGCTACAAGTACCGTGGAGATATTATCACACATTACCCGGCAAGCCTGAAAATGCTGGCAGAGTGTGAAGCGGTCTACGAGGAGCTTCCAGGCTGGAGCGAAGACATCACTGGGGCGAAGACGCTGGAGGATCTGCCGGCCAACACACGCAAATACGTGGAACGTGTATCGGAGCTGACGGGGATTCCAATCTCGATCTTCTCTGTGGGCCGCAACCGTGAACAGACTAATCAAGTACTGCCAATCTATATCTAGACTGAAGCAGAACTAAATAGATACGTATAGAAGCAGGGGCCTCGGTGAGGCTCCTGTTTCTGTTTTGTCAGGATTATTGTTCAGCAGGTAATCAGCTTTAATGTGCTTCGGGACGTTTCCCGGACGTTGTTCTAGTCAATACTGTGAGAATGGGATCATAGCGAACCGATTCTTCTGAGGTTGAATAGAGCAGGGTGTAAGGGAGTGATGTTGGTGAAAATAGTGAAGCGTGCGCTGAGCATCTGCCTGATTGTGGTGCTGGCGAGCGGCCTGTCCATGCTGACAACGGCCTATGTGGTGAATACGTATA
Organism: Paenibacillus sp. FSL R7-277; assembly: GCF_000517965.1. Taxonomy (NCBI): domain Bacteria; kingdom Bacillati; phylum Bacillota; class Bacilli; order Caryophanales; family Paenibacillaceae; genus Paenibacillus; species Paenibacillus sp. FSL R7-277. The sequence goes on along the minus strand of NZ_ASPX01000070.1, from coordinate 27,402 downwards.
TCCAGTCGGTGCTGGCCAGCTTCGATATCAAGCTGGACGGGCCGGGGCCGGGAATCGGCGGCTTCGTGAAGAGTCTGACCGGTATGGGAGGCAGCGGGGCTGCCCCCAAGGAGAATTCCAAAGCGGCCTCAAACGAGACTAAAAACTCCACTAAGGAGGCTGATTCAAGCAAGACGGAGGTAGAGAAGAAGGACAACAGTGGCGGAAAAGCCGGGAATCTTCAAGAGAAATCGGTAGACGAGACGGTGCCGGATAATGCACTGCCTGTGATGGGACAAGCCGCTTCGGGAGAAGAACAGAGTGAGCAGGGGCTGGACCAGAATCTGGTGATGACGCCGGAGGCTATGAATGATCTAAAGGAGAACCTGCCCGCTAATGCGAAATCCAATATCTTCAATATTCTGATGAATAAGCTTCCCCAGGAGGAGATGATCAAGATCTCCGCTGCCCTGGAAGGCGGCTTGACAGAGAGCGAAGTAACGGAACTGCAGGGTATCATTGCGAAGTACGTAGATGAGGATGAATATAAGGCGCTGATGAAAATGCTTACACCAGATAGCGGAGGGACGAATCAGAATTAAAAATTGTCATTTTTTGGACACGAATTCGCCGTTTAAAACGCATATTTTGGGAATAAACCCGCGAAATTGGCGGGTTTTGCTATGGGAGCAAAGTTGAAATTTTTCTTCAGGCTATGGTACAGTAAAAAAGGACTAATAAGGGTTAATATTTTGTAACCTTTATCGTATGCGTCATACAGTCATATTCGTACTCATGCAAATCGGATGCACGAAGCATATACATTCTTGTTTTTACAGCCGAAAGGGAGAGTTTCATGAAAGGATTTAAGTTTATACGCCAGATGGGGAACCTGCGGAACCGTGCAGAAGCATCCGCAGGATCTGGTGCTGCAGGTGAACAAGGTAAGGATGCAATAACTTCGGGTGAACCCCGTGTCTTTCAGCCGGAGATGAAATCCCGCCGCCGGCGTTCATGGATACTGGCTTCTGCCGGTCTGGTTCTGCTGACCACCTTCCTGGTGGGGGCACAGAAGAAGCAGGTAGCAGCGAATACAGTAACCTATTACAAAGTGCTGGTGAACGGTGAGGAGATTGGAGCGCTGAACCAGCAGGCGGATTTGAACAAGCTGTTCGAGGAGAAGAGACGGGAATATCAGCTCAAGTATCCTGACTCTGTGATGGTGCTACAGACCGGCGGTATTACGACCGAGGCCCAGCGGGCTTACAAGCCGGAGATTAACAGCGAGGCTACACTGGACAAGCTGGATGGTATGCTCAAGGCTTATGCCGTAGGCGTACAACTGGCTGTGGACGGGGAACCACTCGGGATTGTGAAGGATCAGGAGACGGCGGCGGCGGTGCTTCAGGCCGTTAAGTCGCATTACGCTCCGCAGAAGGCGGCAGCTCCGGGTGCGAAGCTGAAGAAGACAGCGGCCAAGGCGGGAGCGGCTGGTTCAGCCGCCAATGATCAGGTGGAGTCAGTCAAGATCCGGGAGGAAGTTAATATTGTTCCGGTGAAGGCAGATCCCAATAAGGTGCTTAGTGTAGAAGAGGCAGTGAAGGTGCTGACCGAAGGCAGGGAGGCGCCGCTGCGCTATGCGGTTCAAGAAGGCGACACAGTCTCCGCTATTGCTTCCCGGTTCAATATCACTCAGGCGGAGATTTTCCGCAATAATCCCGAGGTGAAGGAGCTTAGTCTGCAGATTGGGGATGAATTGCAGCTAACAGTGCCACAGCCTGACCTAACGGTCGTGACCGTAGAACAGGTAACTGAAGAGGTGGTCACGGAGCCTGAGGTTATTATCCGCAAGAGTGACCAGCTGCCGGCAGGCAAGCGGAAGGTAGTCCGCCCCGGACAAACCGGGCTCAAAACGATGAAGTACAGGCTGACCAAAGAGAACGGACAGGTGGTTCAGGAGGAGTGGCTGGGCCAGAGCGTAGTGAAGGCTTCTCTGCCTGAAGTGGTCTATTCCGGCACCAAGGTTGTAGGTGAAGGAACAGGAATGTTCGCCTGGCCGGTTAGCGGAGCGATGATCTCCAGCAGCTACGGCGAGCGTTGGGGACGCACACACAAGGGAGTCGATCTGGTATCGGGCAACCGCACGATCAAGGCTGCGGATGCTGGGACGGTCAGCTTCGCTGGTGTGCAGAACGGGTACGGCAATGTGGTGATCGTTAACCATAACAACGGATACGTTACGTACTATGGGCATTTAAGCAGTATTTCGGTCTCTACCGGACAGAAGCTGGGACAGGGCAGCCCCATCGGAATTATGGGCAGCACCGGGCGCTCGACGGGGACGCATCTGCATTTCGAGATCCGCAAGAACGGGACGGCCATCAATCCAATGAAATACCTGAAGTAATGGATAAGAGCTAGACCACCATTCTATAATTCTTCTCTGCCGTCCGGATCATTTCGGGCGGTTTTTATTTCTCTTTGAACTGGCATCTTATATAGATGTGACGCTAAGGCAGGTATGTTAAAATAAAGGAATCAGGGTTTCGAGTATCGTTAGAAAGGTGAAGCTGAGCATATGCAAATGGGAACGATTCTTGTAGTGGATGATGAACAACCTATTGCTGATATATTGAAATTCAATCTGGAAAAAGAGGGCTACGAGGTCATCTGCGCCTTCGACGGCAACAGTGCGGTGGAGCTGGCTCTGTCCAAACGCCCCGATCTGATGCTGCTGGATCTCATGCTGCCAGGCAAGGACGGAATGGATGTCTGCCGTGAGGTTCGCTCTGCCCATCTGGATATTCCTATCATTATGCTTACCGCCAAGGATGGGGAGATTGATAAAGTGCTGGGTCTGGAGCTTGGTGCGGATGATTATGTGACCAAGCCGTTCAGTACACGTGAGCTGCTGGCCAGGGTTAAGGCCCAAATGCGGCGCCAGCATAAGCCGTCCCCGTCGGAAGCGCCGAGTGAGACAGTGGAGAGCAAGCAGGGTGTCTATCATTTCGGATTATTCATTGATACGGATATGTATATGGTCTACAAGGATAGTGAGCCGCTGGATCTGACACATCGTGAATATGAGCTGCTCTATTATATGATCCGCCATGCGGGCAAGGTAATGACCCGGGAGCATCTGCTGCAGGCTGTGTGGGGCTTCGAATATTTCGGCGATGTGCGGACGGTGGATGTGACCATCCGCCGGCTCAGAGAAAAAATTGAGGAGAATCCCAGCAAGCCGGAGTATATTCATACCCGGCGCGGACTCGGTTATTTGATGCATAGCCCCAAAAACGGAGGGTTGTAATGAAGGCACTGTCCTTTTTCCGGACGATTCAGGCCAGGCTTATCGTAATCTACGTGCTGCTGATTCTGATTGCGATGCAGCTGATCGGCGTATACTTTGTCAGCTCGATGAAGAACTCGCTGACGGATAACTTCACCAAGGATCTGAAGGCCCGGGCCGAGATGCTCTCGATCCTCACCGCTGACAAATTCGGCAGTGAGACAGGAACAGCCGATGAGGAGTCGGCGGTGGAGAGCCTGCGCGGCATGGTGAATAATCTGTATATCAATGGTGCAGAAATTCAGGTGCTGGATGCGAGCGGCAAGATTATTACCACCTCGATCCCTTCTCAGAATGACTATGTCGGCCAGCGGAACACGCAGACCGTGGTCAGCCGCGCCTTGCAGGGGATCAGCGATAATGAGGAATATATCATCGCTGATGATAATGTGCGCAAGAAGGTAGTAGCGAAGCCGGTAATTTCCGGTGATAAGGTGGTAGGCGCCATCTATATAGCTGCCGATATGAAAGACTTATATGCCACCATGAGCCGGATTAACAGTGTGTTCCTCTCGGGGCTGCTGCTGGCGCTGGCGTTGACGGCCGTACTGGGTGTCATTCTGGCCCATACGATCACACATCCGATTAAGGAGATGACCAAGCATGCCACGGCTGTGGCCGAAGGGCGCTTCAACCGGAAGGTACCTGTGTTCGGCAATGATGAGATTGGCCAGCTGAGCCAGGCCTTCAACTATATGACGGACCGGCTGCGCGAGGCGCTGCTGCAGAACGAAGAGGAGAAGGAGAAGCTGTCGTCCATTCTCGCTAATATGAGTGACGGTGTCGTAGCCACAGACGAGAGCGGCGCGGTGATTCTGATGAATACGCGCGCTGCCCTGATGCTGGGCGCGGAAGGACCGCTTCCGGCAGGAGCCTCGCTTGGCGGGCTGTTGGGTCTGGAGCCTGAGCAGTCTGTCTCGGTGACCCAGGGCGTTCCCCAGTCTGCTATGCTCCATCTGTCTCCTATGGTCGGCGAGGATCCCAATATTGTGCGTGTGACCTTCACCCCGATTCACCGCCGCGAAGGCGGACGGATCGCCGGGACGATTGCAGTGCTGCAGGATGTTACGGAGCAGGAGAATCTGGAGGAGTCCCGCCGGGAGTTCGTGGCGAATGTGTCGCATGAGCTGCGGACGCCGCTTACGACGATCAAAAGCTATGCGGAGGCGCTGGATGACGGCGCACTTGAAGATCCGCAGCTTGCCGTGCGGTTCGTCGGCGTTATCCGCAATGAGACGGAGCGCATGATCCGGCTGGTTACGGATCTGCTGCATCTGTCGCGGCTGGATTCCAAGGAATCCAGCCTGCGCATCCAGCAGACGGATATCACCGAGATGCTGGAGGATGTGGCGGACCGCTTCTCCTTCCAGATCCGCCAGAAGCGGATTCACATCAGCACCAGGGTGCGTAAGGATGTCGCTACAGCCTGGCTGGACCGCGACCAGATTGATCAGGTGCTGGGCAATCTGGTCTCCAATGCCCTCAAGTATACGCCGGAGGGCGGGACGATCCAGCTGGAGGCGCATAAGAGCGAGGACGGCATGCTGGCCGTGTCTGTCCGCGACTCCGGTATAGGGATTCCAAAGAAGGATATTGAGCGCATCTTTGAACGCTTCTACCGGGTGGATAAGGCACGCTCGCGGAACATGGGCGGAACAGGTCTGGGGCTGTCCATTGCCCGGGAAATTGTCAAAGCCCACGGCGGCTCCATCTCCCTGCAATCGGAGCTGAATGAGGGCTCGCTGGTCACGTTCACACTGCCTTTGATGAAGCAAAGGGGGAGTGAGGCGTGAAGGAGAGAATCAAGTCATGGATGCTGGTCCTGCTTATACTCGGAAGTCTCGTGGAGAGCTATTACCTGATCTACAGGCTGCCCGGCAGTGATTCGGCAGTGTTGTCGAAGACCTTATATGTGAAGACGGATAATATGGGGCCGGAGGAGAAGGTGGAGAACCTGCTCTACCCCGATAAAATGATTATTCATATGGGCGGGGACAAGCATACGCTGTTCTACCCCAGCTCCACCTTCTATAATCTGATTATGAACCGCCTGAAGGGCCGCAGCTTCGAGAGCTTCCAGCGGCGGTCCGTACAGGACTTCGACTGGGACAAGATCCGCAGCGAGAATTCGGGCATTGAGCTGTCGTTCGGGGCAGGCATTCCGGTAACGCTGCTGCAGCGGGTCATGCAGATCTCACCGGATTCGCTGTTCGAGGGGGAGAGCATTGACCGGATCTGGATCTATAATATCAAAAATGACTCCAAAGCCCATGCCATCTTCTTCAGCACACGCGGGGATATTGTGTACGAGGCGGCCAAGGCGGACCTTACGGTCCAGGATGTGCAGCAGCATGTGGACTTCGGCAAGAATCTGACTCTGTATACATCCGTGAACGGTGAGTATTATGTTCCTGAGGCGGATGTTCCGCTGGTTAAAGTTGTGATGCCTGCGGGTATGTATACCATTGAGCAAATGCAGAGCAATCTGTTCTTCGATGCGGGCAGCACCAGATACATTCCGGAGAAGGATGGCTCCAAGATTTATACGGACAGCAAGCGCAGCCTGCAGGTAGACCAGGAACAGAACTGGATGAGCTATAGCGACCCGGCTGCACTTCCGGATGGCGACAGTACACCGGCAAAAGATGCGCTGGAGGCGGTGGATTTCGTGAACCGGCACGGTGGCTGGAACGGAACCTACAGGCTGGCTGCTACGGAGGAGGGCCGGCAGGACCGCAAGGTTTCTTTTCAGCAATATTATGGCGCTTATCCGTCCGGCTCCTATCCAATTATGAGCAACCCGCAGCTTCAGTATGGGGTAATCCATCTGGAGCTCCAGCAGGGAACGGTCTCTTCCTATGAGCGCTCCCTGATGTATACGAATGAGGACAAGTCTGAGAAGACCATTGTCGAGCTGCCCGGCGGCGAACTGCTGAAGCAGCGGCTGGCGCAGATCGGCAGCTCCTTGCGGATTATTGAGCTTACGCCTGCTTATATGCCTGCGCTGGCCGGGGAGAAGCTGCAGCTTCATCCCGTCTGGCGGGTTACGCTTAGCGATGGCAGTGAGCTTACATTGAATTAGGGCGGAGTTAAGCCAAGCGGACAGAATACCGATTCGAGGAGGGACGTTATGGACTGGGGAAGGGCCAAGAGTGTATTGATATATGCCTTTCTGGTGCTGAATCTGCTGCTGTGCTATCAGCTATGGATCGATGTGCGCGATCAGGTCAGTGCGGGACTTGACTTCACTTCCCTGTCCGCAGAGACTCAGGCGGTGATGGAGGAGAAGAACATCCGGCTGCTATGCCCGATTCCGGCTGCTACTCCGCAGCTGCCTGATATCACGTACCGTTATTCGGCCGAAGAGCAGAATGAACTGCCTGTGAAGCTTAAGGAGCCGATCGACAGCAAGCTGATGTACTCCTCGTTCTCGGAGCTGAGCAATCTGCTGAAGAGCCAGATTCCCGACATTGCCAATTACCGGTTCGATTCACAGGAGAGTGAGGTCGGCAAGTTCGTCCTGCATCCGCTGGTGGATAACAAGTGGTCTCTCTTCAGAGTGCGGCTGGAGCTGATTAACAGTGACCAGAAGATTGTGGCTTACCGCTGGCCGAAGATTGAGATCGGGGCAAGCCGGAGCGAGGATTTGCAGAAGGTGCTCCCGGCATCGCAGGCGCTTAGCAGTCTGATCGAGAAGTATTTTCCTGCGGATGCCGCAGTGAAGGAGATTGAGCTGGGCTATTATGGCGAGCTGTTCAACTCCGAGAGCCAGGTGGCTTCGCCGATGTGGCGGTTCATGCTGGAGGACGGCAGCGCTTATTATATGGATGCGATCAGTGCGGACATTATCAGTCCGAAGACAACAGAGTAGAAGGAGCAGGAGAGATATGGGGATTTCATTTACAGTACTGTCCAGCGGTTCTACCGGGAATGTGACAGTGGTGCGTAACGGCGAGACCACACTTATGATCGATGCGGGTCTGAGCGCGAAGCGGATTGACGAGCTGCTGGCCATGCGCGAACTGACGGGAGCGGAGCTGGACGGAATTCTTGTGACCCACGAGCATTCGGATCATATTAAGGGGCTGGGCGCGATGGCCCGCAAGTATAATCTTCCGATCTATGCGAATTCGAACACCTGGGGAGCGATTGAGAAGGGGATTGGCAAGATTGAGGAGCATAACCGGGTCATTATGGAGACCGGGCAGCACCGGGATTTCGGCAGTATGCGGGTGGAATCCTTCGCCATCTCCCATGATGCCGCAGAGCCGGTAGCTTACAATTTCTATGACGGCAAGGAGAAGCTGTGTGTTGCGACAGACCTCGGGTATGTCAGCGACAAGGTGAGAACGGCCATATCGGATGCCGATGTACTGGTGCTGGAGTCGAATCATGATATCGAAATGCTGCGGATGGGGCGTTATCCCTGGAATACGAAGCGGCGGATTCTCGGCGATCTGGGGCATCTGTCCAATGAGGCGGCAGGCGCAGCGCTCAGCGAGATTCTGAGCGGGCGGACCAAGCGCGCCTATCTGGCACATCTGAGCAGAGACCATAATATGATGGATCTGGCGAAGATGTCCGTGCGCGGGGCGATGGAGGACCGGGGCTGCTTTTACAAAGACAGTGAGTTCAGGCTCTGCGACACCTACTATGACCGGCCTACGCCATGGGATAAGGTGAGCCAGTCATAAGACGGTCAACCTCGGTAATCTTGTGCTCCAGCTCCTGGCGGGAGAATAGCCCTTTATCAATTAACAGCTCAATTATTGCATGCTGGACAAGAATCAGCTGATAATGCTCATCCTTCAGGTCCCCCAGCTTGCCAATGAATTGCACCAGATCCTTACTTGTTGAAAAAGACTCCATAGTCCGGCCCTCCTTGTGAAATGGATAGTATTGAAGCTGTGAATAATTTACATTTATTTAACATAGAAAACATGTGGGCAGCGCGGCTGCCTGTGATACAATCATATAGAGCGTTCTAATCCTATTGTAGTCTTTTAAGTTGCAAAATATTCCGGATACAAGCTGTTAAACTTTTTAGTAGCTTATTAGAATAATAGACATCCCTTGCGCTTAGAACCCACTGGAATGTGGTGAATAAATCAAGTGAAACCTTTTAGTACTTCATGAAGTCTAAGAGATATAGCGGTTAAGCTCGGGCGTGGTTGCTTGGCGTTCAGGTCGTGAATGCGGTGGCAATAGAGGGGAGAGAGTGTAACATGGGATTATTTGATGATGATTTCTATTCAACCAAGGTGTCACGGCGCAAAAGCGGCAAATCTAAATCAACCGGCGGATATGCTGACGGCAAGTGGGCTGTCCGCAAATCGAAGCGGTCGCTGGCAACCTGGCAGATCTCGCTGATCAGCTCTGTCTGCAGTGCTGTAGCGGCTGTGCTGCTGTTCAGTCTGGTAACGGGACAATTCGCCGCTGAGAGAGCTCAGGCTCCGGTGGTTATTGATAAGGTGGCTGCGAGCAGCGCAGATCCGTATGACCGGATTATTCAGGCTGCTGCACATATCCGCCCTGCGGTAGTGAGCATCATTAATCATAAACAAGACAATAAGGAACTTAATATTCTCGATGAATCCGCGCTAGGCTCGGGAGTTATCTATAAGAAGGATGACAATAAGGCATTTATCATCACGAATAATCATGTCATTGAGGGTGCCGGCAAGCTGGAAGTGGTTACAGTAGACGGCGTGACACACAAGGCGGAGCTGGTAGGTGCCGACAAGGTGAGCGATATTGCTGTGCTCTCCATTGACGGCAAGGGAATCGACCGGATTGCTGAGATCGGGGATTCCTCCAAGCTGCGTCTGGGTGAGACTGTCATTGCCATCGGCAACCCGCTGGGGCTTGGAGATACACTGACTTCCGGCATTGTCAGCTACACAGAGCGGACGATTCCGGTGTCACTGAACCAGGATGGCGTGTACGATTGGGAGCAGGAAGTGATCCAGACGGATGCGGCCATTAACGAGGGCAACAGCGGGGGCGCACTAGTGGATCTGGATGGCAAGGTGATTGGTATCAATACGATGAAGATCTCCGATACGGGGGTAGAGGGACTGGGCTTTGCGATTCCCTCCAATCATGTGGTGGATACAGCCAATGAGCTTACCTCCAAAGGCCGGATAGCCCGTTCATACCTGGGCGTCTATTCAGTGGATCTGAATAATCCTTATGTACCGCTGGCCGATGACCAGCGTAAGGAGCTCAATCTTCCGTCTCTAGTGACCGATGGGGTTGTGGTTCTGGATGCTGTGGGACCGGCGAAGGAAGCGGGTCTGCAGCTTAACGATGTGATTACCAAGTTCAACGATAAGCCGATTACCTCCACGCTGTCGCTGCGCAAATATCTGTACGATCATACCAAGATCGGCGATAAGCTGAAGATTACCTTCTACCGCAATGGTGAAGTGAAGCAGACCACAGTCCAGCTTCTTGAGAAGCCAGAGGAATAAAATTGGAAATGGCCGTATATAATAATGAGGCAGTCACGATTACGGAAACAGTTCAAGCCGTCCTTTTCAGGAAAAAAAGAAGAGGGCGGGGCTGTTTCAAGAATAAATAAATGGGGTAATTGGTAGCAATGGGTATAAATATTACAATTTATTATGACTGGTAGCCCTTACATTGGGAAGTAGTCCTTATAAGGGAAAAAACGGAGGAATTAGGATAGAACAGCTTGCCTTTGTTATTAAGGTGTGGTAACATGAAATTGTTCTTACATTGATACCTTATTCTCGCATTGAAAAGGGCTGTCAACCAAAGCTACAACCTTTCTCAATGTGTGAATTTTTTCTTTGTCTGAAGATAAAAAGAACATATTAATTTAAATTTGTGGAGGTAACACACATGCAAACAGGTACAGTTAAATGGTTCAACGCAGAAAAAGGATTCGGTTTCATCGAAGTTGAAGGCGGAAGCGACGTATTCGTTCACTTCAGCGCAATCACTGGCGACGGCTTCAAAACTTTGGACGAAGGCCAACGCGTTGAATTCAACGTTGTTCAAGGCAACCGCGGACCACAAGCCGAAAACGTTGTAAAACTGTAATTAATAGAAGGTACCGTCCCCGCTTGTGAAAGTTGGGACGGTCTTTTTTTATCATCACTTGCTTGCAACATAAAGGAAGGGAGGAACGGCAATGAACTACCGGAAAAAGCCTTTGGAGGAAGTACCGGAAGAAAATACCGCAATTTGGGCCTGTACCAATGAGGATTGCAATGGATGGATGAGGGATAATTTCGCATTTGAACATGCGCCTTCCTGCCGTCTCTGTCATTCCCCAATGGTTCGTAGCATGAAGATGCTGCCGCAATTGCTTAATTCAAATGGCGATCTCAAATCGCTTAAGAAAGGTATTTCCATTACCTAGACCAATACCTTTATGAGTCAAGACAACTATATATGCAGGACATCTTCAAGACGGTGAAACCGTCTTATTTTTTTTGCTTTTAAATGCAAAATTGTGATATTTGTCACAAATTTATTGTTTTTTATGCCTAAACGGGGCGTATAATGTGATAATTATCACACTTTGAGTGATGGGAATTTGACAAAATAGACATAACGAAATGGGGAGAAGGAAGGGGAGAAATATGGATACAGTACTGCTGTCGCGTATACAATTTGCGTCGACGACAATTTTTCATTATTTCTTTGTGCCAGTATCGATCGGACTTGCGCTCATAATTGCCATTATGGAGACCATGTACGTAAGAAAGGGCAATGAAGAGTACAAAAGAATGGCGCAATTCTGGGGGAAGCTATTCCTGATTAACTTCGCAGTAGGTGTAGTAACAGGGATCTTGCAGGAGTTCCAGTTCGGGATGAACTGGTCGGATTATTCGCGCTTCGTCGGTGATGTGTTCGGGGCTCCGCTTGCGATTGAAGCCTTGTTGGCCTTCTTCCTGGAGTCCACGTTCATCGGAATCTGGATCTTCGGCTGGGATAAGGTATCCAAGCGGATTCATCTGTTATCCATCTGGCTGGTCGCCTTCGGAACGATGCTGTCGGCATTCTGGATTCTGCTGGCTAACTCGTTCATGCAGCATCCGGTCGGCTTCCAGATGAACAATGGCCGTGCTGAGATGAATGACATCTTCGCACTGATTACAAACGGCCAGCTGCTGGTGGAATTTCCGCATACAGTGCTTGCCGCTTACGCTACAGGCGCCTTCCTGGTAACAGGGATCAGTGCATACAAATTGCTTAAGAAGCAGGACGTTGCCTTTTTCCGAAAATCATTCGAGATTGCAGCAATTGTAGGGGTTATCTCTTCCTTCGGCGTTGCGGTTGCAGGACATGCACAGGCTCAATATCTGGTAGAGACACAGCCAATGAAGATGGCCGCATCCGAAGCGCTGTGGGGCGAGAGCGGCGACCCGGCACCTTGGACGGTGTTTGCCAATATCGATGTGAAGAACCAGACCAACAGCAATGAAGTTCAGGTTCCGTATCTGCTGAGCTTCCTGTCCTACAGTAAATTCTCCGGTGAAGTGAAGGGGATGCTGGAGCTGCAGCAGGAGTATGAAGTGGCCTATGGGCCAGGAGATTATATTCCGCCGGTCAAAACAACCTTCTGGAGCTTTCGGATCATGGTGGCTGCAGGCTCGCTGATGATACTGTTTGGGGTATACGCGATCTACCTGATGTGGCGTAAAAAGATGGACAGACCCAATACCTGGTTCATGCGCTTCATGTTCTGGGGACTGCTGCTTCCGCCGATTGCCAACACGGCCGGCTGGATTATGACAGAGATCGGGCGTCAGCCATGGACTGTATTCGGACTTATGACTACAGAAGACAGTGTATCACCTAATATTACCAGCGGACAGGTACTGTTCTCGGTGATTTCTTTTACCGCGATCTATGCCATATTGGGTGCAGTGCTAGTCGGCCTGTTCGTCAAAGTGATCAAAAAAGGTCCTTATGCTATGGATAACGAACACGGTGAATCCCACGATCCGTATAACAAGGAGGGCTAACCTATGTCACTTAATGAATTATGGTTTCTGCTGATTGCGGTGCTGTTCGTCGGGTTCTTCTTCCTGGAAGGCTTCGACTTCGGTGTAGGGATGGAGACGCAGATTCTGGCCAAGAATGATACGGAGCGACGGATACTGATCAATTCGATCGGCCCGTTCTGGGATGCGAATGAGGTATGGCTGATTACGGGTGCCGGTGCCATGTTCGCGGCCTTCCCGCATTGGTATGCTACGCTGTTCAGCGGTTTCTATATTCCGTTTGTATTTGCTCTGCTGGCGCTAATCGCCCGTGGTGTCGCCTTCGAATTCAGAGGCAAGCGCGATTCCAAGGCTTGGCAGAAAACATGGGATGTCTGCATCTTCTTCGGCAGCTTCCTGCCGCCGTTCCTGCTCGCCGTGGTATTCGCTAGCTTCATCAAGGGCTTGCCGATCGACAAGGATATGCAGATGTATGCCGGATTCTTCGATATCGTCAATGCTTATACAGTGGTTGCAGGGATTACGGTTGTCCTGCTGTGTCTGGTGCACGGGCTGATGTTCACTACGCTCCGCACGCTTGGAGATCTGCAGGAACGGGCGCGTAAGCTGGCCCAGAAGCTGCTGATTCCACTGGCGGCGCTCTTGGTAGCCTTCGTTGTAATGACATATACTATGACGGATATCTTCGATAAACGCGGAACGCTGCTGTGGATTGTAGTCGTTCTCGCTGTAGCCGCTTATCTGCTGGCCGGATATTTCATGACTAAGAAGAAGGACGGCTATGCCTTCGGGATGACTGGTGCTGTGATGGCGCTGTCTGTTGCATCGATCTTCATCGGACTGTTCCCGCGGGTGATGATCAGCTCGCTGGATCAGGCATTCAACCTGACGATTACGAATGCGGCCTCCGGCCAATATTCGCTGAAGGTGATGACGATTGTAGCGCTGACCCTGCTGCCGTTCGTGCTGGGCTATCAAATCTGGAGTTATTTCATCTTCCACAAACGGGTTCATGAGAAGGAGCATCTTGAATACTAATGGATAAAAATTTGCTTGGGTACAAAGGAGTTAAGCCTGTCTTTCTGCTGGTTGGCTTCCTGACCCTGGTGCAAAGCTTCTCCATTCTTCTGCTGGCGAAGTCGCTGGCAGAAGCTGTCTCTGCGCTGTTTGCGGGAGAACCGCTGAAGGAACAAGGGGCTAGAGCGCTCTTGTTCCTTCTTGCGTTTCTTGTGCGTCATGCCTGCGCTATGCTGATGAGCCGGGCGGCGTACCGCTTCGCGGAAGCGACCGGCAGCAGCATGCGGAGACAGATGATGGACAAGCTGTTCCAGCTGGGACCAAGGCTGGCTGGCGACCGGGGGACCGGAAATATGGTCACATTAGTGCTTGAAGGAGTAACGAAGTTCCGCACATACCTGGAGCTGATTATTCCGCGGATGGTCGGTATGGCGGTAACACCCGCTCTGCTGCTTATCTATGTATTCACCCTGGATACGTCCAGCGGTGTTATTCTTACCTTAACGATGCCGATCATTATTGTATTCATGATCCTGATCGGGATGACGGCCCGCAAGCAGATGGACCGTCAGCTGAAGTCCTACCGTACCTTATCGAATCACTTCGTGGATTCGCTGCGCGGTCTGGAGACGCTGAAATATCTTGGACGCAGCCGCAGCCACAGTGAGAGTATTGCTAAGGTCAGTGACCGCTACCGTTCAGCAACTATGCGTACGTTGCGAGTCGCCTTCCTGTCATCGTTCGCACTGGACTTCTTCACCATGCTGTCTGTTGCTTCGGTAGCGGTAAGTCTTGGTCTGCGTCTGGTCAATGAGCAGATGACGCTGGTTACCGGACTGACGATCCTGATTCTCGCCCCGGAATATTTCCTGCCGGTGCGGCTGGTGGGTGCAGATTTCCATGCCACACTGGACGGCAAGGAAGCTGGCGAAGCGATGAAGAGCATCATTGACCGTGAGACGGTCCAGGCGAAGCTGCTGGAGCCGGGTGGGCAGGGAGCGGTGAAGGGCGATGGAGGAGAACTGCCGGGAGCCGTTTTCACGTGGAACAATGATAGTGAACTTCGGCTTCATGCGGTGGGCGTACAATATGAAGCTGACGGTGTATCCTCGCTCGAAGGGGTGAATCTCGACTTCAGGGGATATGCCAGAATCGGTATTATCGGGGAGAGCGGGGCAGGCAAGTCTACGCTTGTAGATATTCTGGGCGGCTTCCTTCATCCAACCTCCGGAAGCCTTACGATCAATGGAAGCCTGGTCAGTGCGCTGACCGATGAGGGGTGGCGGAAGCAGACGGCTTATATTCCGCAGCGCCCGTATATCTTCAGCGGCACTCTGGCTGATAATGTCCGGTTCTATTATCCTGAGGCTTCGCAGGAAGCGGTAGCTGCCGCGCTGGAGTCGGCAGGTTTATCGAAGCTGGTGTCCTCGCTGCCGGAGGGATTGAACGAAATGATCGGCGGCGGCGGCCGTTCGCTCAGCGGCGGACAGGAGCAGCGTGTGGCTCTGGCCCGCGCTCTGCTGAGCAGCCGCCCCATCATGCTGCTGGATGAGCCGACGGCCCATCTGGACATTGAGACGGAATATGAGCTGAAGGAGACGATGCTGCCGCTGTTCGAGGGTAAGCTGGTATTCCTGGCTACACACCGCCTGCACTGGATGATCGACATGGATCTGATTGTCGTTATGCAGCAGGGACGGGTGGCTGAAATAGGCACACACGACGAGCTGACTGCGCGGAGGGGTGCTTATTATGAGCTTATTCAAAGTCAATTGGAGGGAATCCATTGAAACGTGAAGGATGGTTTGCTCCCTATTACTCTGCCTACTTCTGGCGGTTCGTGTTAATTATCTTGCTGGGCGCGCTGACGATCTTCTCAGCGTCTTCGCTGATGTACACGTCCGGCTTCCTGATCTCGAAGGCCTCGATTCCGCCGGAAAATATACTGATGATCTATGTCCCCATTGTTGGTGTGCGTACCTTCGGGACCAGCCGGGCTGTCATCCACTATGTGGAACGGCTGGTGGGACATGACACGATTCTGCGCATTCTGTCGAAGATGCGGGTCCGGCTGTACCATATGCTGGAGCCGCAGGCACTGTTCTTATCCACGCGCTTCCGTACCGGGGATATTCTCGGTATGCTTGCCGATGATATCGAATATTTACAGAATGTGTATCTGCGTACGGTCTTTCCGAGTATTATCGCGCTATTGATCTATGCAGCGGCAATGATTGCGCTCGGGACGTTCGATGTGGCCTTTGCTCTGCTTATGGGACTCTATATGCTGGTGCTGGTAGTCGTATTACCGCTGATCTCCCTCTTGTTGACCCAGAAGCGTCAGCGTCAGGTGAAGCAGGAGCGGAACCGGTTGTATCAAAAGCTGACCGATGCTGTCCTCGGCTTAAGCGACTGGGTTATCAGCGGGCGGCAGAGCCAGTTCGTCGATACGTACGAAGCGGACGAGCAGGCGGTTGCCCGCATAGACGGTTCGCTGCGGCGCTGGGCACGGCTGCGTATGTTCATCGGGCAGGCCGTTGTTGGCCTGGCCGTGTTGTCTTTGTTATACTGGGCGGCTGGACAGTATGCTGAAGGGGCGATTGCCGGAACGCTCATTGCGGCGTTCGTGCTGGTGGTCTTCCCGGTGGCAGATGCCTTCCTGCCCGTATCCGAGGCTGTGGAGAAAATTCCGCAATACCGGAATTCACTGGAGCGGCTGGAGGGCGTGGAAGCCGCAGCGGGAGATGCACCGCTTAGCGCGGGAACTGCTGCTGGGAGTACCGGAGCGGAAGCTCAGGCTGCCGCTGCGCTGCAGGCGGCTAAGGCCAGCGGACAGGTTCAGATTGAACTGAAGTCGGCGGGCTACCGCTATGCGGCAGGTGACGACTTCTCTGTTCAGCAATTGGACCTTGCGCTGCCGCAGGGGCGGAAGGTTGCAGTGATCGGCCGCAGCGGAGCCGGTAAATCGACACTGCTCAAGCTGGTGCAGGGCGTGATTGCGCCCACCATCGGCTCCGTGACGATTAACGGGATCGATGCTGCGGCTTACGGTGAGCGGATTCCGCAGCTCATCGCGGTGCTGAACCAGAGCCCGCATCTGTTCGACACCACGGTGGCGAACAATATCCGGCTCGGGGACCCGGGGGCTTCGGAGGCAGCGGTCCAGCAGGCGGCAGCCCTGGCGAAGCTGGATACGCTGATCTCTTCGCTGCCGGAGGGCTATGATACTCCGGTACGCGAGGCGGGGCAGCGCTTCTCCGGCGGAGAGCGCCAGCGGATGGCCTTGGCCCGTATTCTGCTGCAGAATACGCCGGTGGTTGTGCTGGATGAGCCAACCGTTGGCCTCGACCCGCGCACGGAGCGCGAGCTGCTGGCCACGATGTTCGAGGCAATGGCCGGCAAGACGCTGATCTGGGTCACGCATCATCTGGTGGGCGCCGAGCAGATGGACGAGGTCATTTTCATGGAGAACGGCCAAGTGGAGATGCGCGGCACCCATGCCGAGCTGATGGAGCGGCAGCCGCGTTACCGCAAGCTTTATGAGCTGGACCGCCCGGGTCAATATCTGAATGGGGCAGATGGTGTGTAGAGGCTAGGATTAGAGCCGAGGTAAGTGTGTGAGTACAAAGGTAAAAGCTCTTCCTGTCCCGCTGGGGGCAGGAAGAGCTTTTTTTGCACGTGCGCCCAATGTAATCGGAAAACCGATCACATTGGGCGAGTGCTGGGTGTTCGGGCGGGATGTAATCGGAAAACCGATCACATTGGGCGAGTGCTGGGGTGTGCGGGTCGGATGTAATCGGAAAACCGATCACATTGGGCGAAAGTGCTGGGTGTTCTGGCCGGATGTAATCGTGTCCATGCCCGGTGAATAGGACAAACCCCGGAAATTAAGGTACACTTAACTGGATGATCCTGTCAGGTTCAATTAGAACGGGGTGGAAGCATGTGATAACGGAGGGCTCCTGCGATTATAAATAAGGAGAGATTAATCAATGGAATCAACAACATGCGAATTAACATGGAATCTGGACCGGATCTATCCCTCGTTCGAGTCGGAGGGATTTCAGCAGGACCGCCGGCAGGTGGAGAGCCTTGCCGGGGAGCTGAATACATGGTCGGCCTCGCAGCCCGTTAGCGGGCAGGCTCCTGCAGAACTGATGGAAGAGTTCCTTAAACAATATAATGCGTATCAACAGCTATATTTGCGTCTGTTCAGCTACGCGGAGCTGCGATTCAGTGCGGACAGCCAGTGTGAGGAAGCCGTCAATCTGATGGACGAGCTGGAAGAGGTGACCAGCGGGGCGGGTGAAGCTCTGGTCCGCTTCAGCAAATGGCTGGCAGGGGTAAGCGCGGATGAACTGGAGCGGAGTCTCCGTTTCAGCGCTTATCTGGAGCAGCATAGCTTCTATCTGCGCGGATTACAGGGGAAATCGCAGCATATGCTCAGCGCAGAAGGCGAAGCGGTGATTGCCCGGATGCAGAATACAGGCTCCAAAGCGTGGGAGCGGCTGTACATGCAGACGCTGTCTACACTGCGGACCGATCTGGAGCTGGCCGGAGTGACCCGCAGTGTGACACTGGCGGAGCTGCGGAATCTGGTCTACGACCCCGATCCTGCGGTACGGCGGGCGGCGGCTGAAGCAGAGCATGAGGCTTGCCGCAGCGTAGCGGAGCAGAGCGCCGCCTGTATCAATGCTGTCTCCGGTGAGGCGGCAGCCATCTATGAGCTGAGGGGCTATGCTTCCCCGCTGCATAAGGTGCTGGAAGCAGCGCGGATGGATGAGGAGACACTGGAGGTGATGCTTCAGGCCATCCGGGAGAGCCTGCCGGTCTTCCGGGAGTATTATGCCGAGAAGGCTGGGCGGCTGGGGCATTCGGGGGGACAGCTGCCGTTCTGGGATGTTTTTGCGCCCATTGGCACGGAATCTTCAATCCGCGTCACCTATGCTGAGGCCCAGGCGATGATTATCGCGGGGTTCAGCAGATTCAGCCCCGAGCTGGGCGGGTTCGCCCGCAAGGTGTTCGGGGAGCGCTGGATTGATGCCGAGCCGCGCAGCGGGAAAGGCAATTTCGGGATGTGTGTCGATATCGTCCCGATTGGAGAGAGCCGGATCATAACAAGCTTTCACGGCCAATATATAGATGTGAGTGTGCTGGCTCACGAGATTGGGCATGCATATCATACCAGCCGCCTCGCAGGATATACGATGGTCAACATGGATTATCCGGTGCCGATTGCGGAGACGGCGTCGATTTTTTGCGAGAGTCTGATTCATGTTGAACTCCTGAACTCGCTGCCTGCGGAGGAAGCGGATGCGATCCTGGAACGTAGTCTCTCGGATGCGGGGTATTATATTGTCGATTTCTATGCCAGGTACTGCTTCGAGAGCGCGCTCTATGCCCGCCGGTTATCCGGTCCCCTCCCATTAGAGGAGCTGAACGCACTGATGCTGGAATCGATGGCTGCCGCTTACGGGGATAGTGTGCTGCCCGGGTCCATTCACCCTTACCAGTGGATTAGCAAGGCCGGGTATTATATGGCAGGCAATGAGTTCCTGAACTTCCCGTATTCCTTCGGGCTGCTGTTCTCCAAGGGGCTGTATGCCCAGTACCAAAAGCAGGGGCAGGCATTCGTGAGCCGTTATGAACAGTTCCTCTCAGCGACCAGTACCCGGAGCATCGCAGACGCTGCGAAGCTGATGGATATTGATGTGCATTCCCTGGATTTCTGGCAGGAGGCGCTCGGATTCATTGCCGGGGATGTCCGGAAGTTTGCGGGGCGGGAATAAGAGTGTATTTTGCGCTGCGTGAGGTTCCTTTTTGCAGGGAAGTGTGGTAGAACAGTAGTATAAGTCTACGCCGCAGCGGCACAGAAAGGGATGCTTGATTGAATGTATGTAGTCTGTAAGGAACACGTAGAGCTGGCCATCGACAAATTTGTGGACGAGTACGAGGATGCACCAGATGTAGTCGATCTGAAGGAGACGGAGTTCTCGGACTGGGACCCGCCGGCGAAATGTGCGGAATGTGAACGAAATGCGGAATATCTGGTCGTCTGAGGGCGGTTGGAATAAGAAACACCCTGTGGCCGTGAAGGCTGCAGGGTGTTTTGGCGTGCGGCGTATGCGCGAATGGTGCAGTTGCGGATTTAGCAGTCTGCGGCTTTCGCCATCTCGGCCAGCGGGCTGCGCTGACTGCTCCGCAGGTAGATGAAGGCGGAGCCGATCGCCACGATTGCTGCAACTGACAATCCCCAGTAGATGTTGGAGTAAGCGGCCTGAAGCGGCAGGCTGCGCTGCCATTCCAGGGCACTGGCGGCCATCGCGACGCTGAAGGCACCGCTGAAGAACTGCAGCAGCTGGAAGAGCCCCATCCCTGAGCCGATCTGCGAAGCAGGCAGGATACGCGAGATTTCATTCGATACACTGCTCGACAGTACAGTGAATGACAGGCTCATAATCATGTAGACTAGCATGACAGCGATCCAGGATTGTCCGGCGAATAGGGCGAACAATACGGTGGCGGCCAGAACTAGCAGCGGTGCGAAGCGCAGAATTCCGGTGTTGCCGTAGCGGTCAATCATCCGTCCGACCAGGCGGGAGACGAAGATGGCCAGCAGTGAGCCCGGGAAGATGACAAGCCCGGCATGGCTGGCGCTGAAGCCGAAGCGGTGAGTCAGAATCTGCGGCAGCAGGAACAGGGTAGCGAAGCTGCACAGGTAGGAGGCAACCCCGATCAGCGCCAATACCAGATATGGCCGGTTGCTGAACAGCGCTGGCAGCACGAATGGATCAGGGGTCGTGCGGATACGCCCTACAAATAAGGCAATCGCGGCGATGCCGGCGATCAGCGCGACCCACAGTCCGCTGGTCAGGAACAGGAGCAGACCGGTGGTACCCACGCCGAGGAAGATCCCGCCCAGAACGTCGAATGAGCCGCGAGCCGGAACTTCCTTGGGCAGCAGGATCAGGAACAGCGGCACCAGCAGCAGAATGGCGGCAGTGACTGCGAACAGCCAGGTCCAGCCGAGGTATTCCACAATGGAGCCGCCGGCTACCGGACCCAGACCCAGTCCCAGGGAGACGGCCGACATAATCGTCGCCATGGCTTTGCCGCGCCGGGCCTGCGGAATGTAGCGGGTGAACAGGACAAGGGACAGCGACATCACGGCGCCTGCCCCCGAGGCTTGCAGAATACGCACAATCAGCAGGAAAATGAAGCTGGTGCTGAAGAATCCGGCCACAGCAGCAAGCCCTAAGGTGAGCAGCCCGATAACCAGCAGCCGGCGGATCGGCAGGAAGTCCGAGAGCCGGCTGTATGTGATGGAGGCAATAGAGAACATGATGGAATACCCGGTTACAATCCAGGAGGCGGACGCTGCGGTGATGCCGAAGGTCTCGGTTACATCAGGCAGGGCCAGATTGAACATCGCTGTGTTCATAATAACGAGGACGACAGCAACGCTGAATAGCAGAGTTAACAGTCCTTCCCGTGGAAGAGCCGCTTGCGGAGCAGCCATTGAATGCTCTTGATCGCCCTCAGAAGCAGGTGATGAGGTCATGAGAAAGCCACTCCTTCATTCTTTTATTGTATTGTTCGATTACTTACGAACTATTGAAATATAGCATGCGCTAATGTAAAATGCAATTAGGAAATCATCGTGAAAAGAAGTACTATTATATACTCTGAAGGAGTCTTATTCATGAAGCAGCTCCATCATCCGGACCGCAAGGACATTCAGCTCGCCTCGGTGCTCTATGCGCTTAGCGACCCGATCCGTCTATATGTAGTGTCGGAGATCTGTAACCACGGCCCGCAGTCCTGCAACAGCTTCAAGGTGCCGATTGCCAAGTCCACGCTGACGCACCATGCCCGGACGCTGCGCGAAGCGGGTGTCATTCATACCCGGGTGCAGGGTACCCAGCGCATTCTGTCCCTGCGGACGGAAGATCTGGACGAGCGGTTCCCCGGACTGCTGGATTCCGTATTGCAGGCTTACGTCAGACCCGGGCCGGATGAGGGATTCGGGGAGCCGGAAGAGGAAGGGCAAGAGCAGGGATAAACAATCATATACCGTATGACATCATCGCCACTCCAGATTCTGGGGTGGTTTTTTGAAAATATAAGAATGTATATGTTTCACGCTATACATTATCCTTCTATTTCTCGCCGAAACGGTACCGTCCTTTAAAAGGACGGCAAAGCCGTTTCCACTTGTATGTACAGAGCATACAACCGTTACCATTGACAGAATTGTGTCAGGTGCAGTAACATTTTAAAATGTAATGATAATCATTCTCGATTAGAAAAGAGGAAGTCAACGCTATGTTCGCATCTAAAGGTAAGAGGCTGCTGCAAGGCCTGCTCGTATTATTGGTTATATCCATGGTCGCTGCAGGCTGTTCAGCGAATACTACGGAGAAATCATCGGCTGCCGGAGACGCGCAAGCTGCGAAGACCCTTACAATGGCGTGGCCCCGGGATATCGGACCGATGAATCCGCATTTATATAATCCGTCCCAGCTGTTAGCCCAGTCTATGATCTATGAGCCGCTTGTCAGTTATCAGGACGGGAAGCTTGTTCCGGCTCTGGCTGAATCCTGGACACTGTCGCAGGATGGCAAGGTATACACGTTCAAGATCCGCAGCAACGTCAAGTTCTCGGACGGAACGGCTTTTACCGCACAGCTGGTGAAGAAGAATATAGATGCGGTCTTACATAATAAGAAGCTGCACACATGGCTGGGCATGATCCCGCTGATTGAGAAGACAGAAGCGGTTGATGACACTACGTTCCGGCTCACGCTGACAGAGTCGTATTATCCGGCACTGTACGATCTTGCGGTGGTGCGGCCGGTACGCTTCCTTGGCGAGGCGGGCTTCCCCGAGGATGGCGATACGTCCAAGGGCATTCGTAGCCCGATTGGAACCGGACCTTGGGTGCTAAGCGAGTATAAGAAGGATGAATCGGCAACCTTTACACCGAATCCTTACTACTGGGGCGAGAAGCCGAAGGTGGACAAGGTGGTGGTGAAGGTGATCCCGGATGCGGAGACACGTGTGCTGTCTTTTGAAAAAGGGGATCTGGACCTGATCTACGGCGAAGGTCTCATCAGCTATGACGCTTACAAGGAGCTTGAGAGCACCGGGAAGTACGTCACTAAGCTGTCTGAGCCGATCGCAACCCGCAATCTGGTGCTGAATACCATGAACGCGAAGCTCGCTGATCTTAAGGTCCGTCAGGCACTTAGCATGGGCTTCAATAAGGAAGCGATGGTCGAAGGGGTGACGCTGGGACTGGAGGAGAAGGCGGACAATATCCTGCCTCCGAATCTGCCTTATGCCGATATCAAGGTGAGCCCGGTGAAATATGATGTGGAGCAGGCGAATGCGCTGCTGAATGAAGCGGGCTGGAAGCTGCCTTCAGGTGTGGGCGTGCGGGAGAAGGATGGACAGAAGCTTGAGCTGGAGCTGATGTATGACAAGGCGGATCTGACGATGAAGTCCATGGCGGAGACTCTGCAAGCTGAATGGGCGGGTATCGGTGTGAATCTGAAAATCACCGGCGTCGAGCTGACCGTCTACATCCAGCGCAGAAAGGCCAATGAGTTCGACATGAATTTCTACTCGACGTTTGGTGCGCCGTATGACCCGCATTCCTTCATGACTGCCGTTGTACAGCCGGGCTACGGGGTCTCGGATACTCTGGCGGCCTTGCCGATGAAGGCTGAGATCGACAAGAAGATTAAGGAAGGTATGGCTACCACAGATGACAAAGCCCGTACCGGGTTGTTCGGCTCTGTGCTCACTACGCTGCAGGAGCAGTCTTCGATCCTTCCGATCTCCTACATCAAGCAGATGGCAGTGTACCGGGACAATGTGGCTGAATTCAAGTTCCCGTCCAACCGGGATGAATACCCGCTTCATGGTATTGAGAAGAAGTAGTAGTCACGCAGGAGGGTTCTAAGTGGGCGTATATATCGGAAAAAGAGTGCTGGCGATCATCCCCATCATTCTGTTCTCCTCATTGCTGATGTTCGTGATGATCCGGGTGGGGCCGGTGGACCCGGCTGAAGCCTATCTGGCAGCGGCCCATATCCAGCCGGATGATGAAGTACTTGCCGCCAAGCGGCATGAATTCGGGCTGGACCAGCCGCTGCTGACGCAATATGTTCAATCGGTAGGCCGGCTGCTCCGGCTGGATTTCGGCCATTCCTACCTGTCCAATATGCCCGTATGGGGAGAGGTTGCCCAGAAGCTGCCCGCAACGCTTCAGCTTGCGTCCGCCAGTATCGTGCTGGCGCTGGTGGTTAGCATTCCGCTTGGGGTGCTAGCGGCGATTTACAAAAACCGGCTGTTAGATCATGTGATCCGGGTATTCGCCTATATTGGCGCCTGTGTTCCGGTCTTCTGGATCGGCTATCTGCTGATGTTCTTCATCTCGGTTAAGCTGGAATGGCTGCCTGTGGAGGGCAGAGGGTCTGTGCAGCACCTGATTCTTCCGTCCATTACCCTGGCACTCTGGCTGATTGCCATCTACGCGCGCCTGCTGCGGACGACCGTCCTGGAGGAGTTGAAGGAGGCTTATGTCCGGTATGCCCGGGCAAGAGGGATTAAGGAACGTGTGATTCTGTATAAATACGTGCTGAGAATTGCCATAGCACCGCTTATTACAGGACTGGGCATCAATCTGGGGAAGCTGCTGACAGGAGCGATTATCGTAGAGCAGGTATTCTCCTGGCCGGGCTTCGGCCGGTACTTCATTGAAGCGATCATTAACCGTGACATTCCGGTGATTCAATGCTATGTCATGCTCTCGGTTTGTGTGATTGCCGGGAGCAATCTGATAGCCGATCTGCTGCAGCTGTTCCTGGACCCGCGAATTGCGCGTAAAGGGAGGGCCAGCCAAGGATGAATAACTTAAGCTGCCGTTTAAAAGGCAAGAGAGTGATCATGATCTGCGGCAGCCTGCTGATCCTGTTTGGTCTTGCTGGCCTGTTGGCCCCGTGGATCTCACCGCATGACCCGATACGGGTGAACCTGGCAGCGAAGCTCAGTCCGCCCTCGTGGGAATATCTTCTGGGGACAGATCAGCTGGGCCGGGACAATCTATCCAGGCTGCTGTATGGAACACGGATCTCGCTGGGCTTTGCCTCGCTTATTTTTGCCGCTTCCTTAGGGGTGGGATTGCTCGCAGGAGTGGTTTCGGGGTACAGCGGCGGGTGGCTGGATGCTGCGCTGATGCGGTTGTGCGATGGCATTATGTCTTTTCCCAGTATGATTCTGGTCTTCGGTCTGATTGGGATCCTGGGGCCGGGCCTGTCTCAATTGGTTATTGCTCTGATGCTGGTGCAGTGGGTGTACTTCGCCCGGATGTTCCGGAATATGATTGTCAGCCTGAAGGAGCGGAATTTCATCACGGCAGCGCGGATCAGCGGCTCTTCCCCCTGGCAGATCATGAGCAGGCACCTTATTCCCAATATTCTGCCGTCGATTGTGGTGATTGGGACGCTTGAGATGGGCTGGGCGATTATGGATATCTCCGCGATGTCCTTCCTGGGCCTGGGCGTCCAGGCGCCTACACCGGAATGGGGGGCGATGCTGAACGAAGGGAAATCCTTCATCCGCAATCATCCCGAGCTGATGCTCTATCCGGGCCTGATGATTATTATGGTTGTAGCTTCGTTTAATCTGCTGGGCGAGGCGCTGTCTGAACGGTACGGGATCAAACGAGGCTCCTGAAAGAAGGAATGAGCGAATCATGGAACAAGCGGAAGTTGTGCTGCAGGTGAAGGATCTGAAGGTATCTGTGGAGACAGCGGCAGGAGTTCTGCCCCTCATAGAGGATGTTAACCTGGAGCTGAAGCCGGGGCGTGTGCTGGGTCTTGTGGGAGGCAGCGGCAGCGGAAAAACCGTAACATCGCTGGCGCTCCTCCAGATGCTGGACCGGCAGACGAGTGTGATCGAAGGCAGTATCCGGCTGCATACCCGTGAGCTGAACGGACTCCCGGAGAAGGACATGCGTAGGCTTCGCGGAAGTAGTCTTGCGCTGATTATGCAGAATCCGATGACAGCCTTCTCTCCGGTGTACACCATCGGCGTGCAATTCGTGGAGTCGATCCGTACACATGTGAGGCTGGGAAAAAAAGAAGCCAGAGCCTGCGCCATCCGCTCCCTGGCTGATGTGAATCTGCCCGATCCCGCAGCGCTGCTGGGAAAGTATCCGTATGAGCTGAGCGGCGGGATGCTCCAGCGGGTGATGCTGGCGCTCACCCTGTGCCTGAAGCCCTCCGTGATCATTGCCGATGAGCCTACTACGGCTCTGGATGTGACCAATCAGCTCCAGGTGCTGCGGCAGCTGGACCGGATGCGGCAGGAGCATGGGACCGCTATTCTGCTGATCTCCCATGATCTCGGCGTCATTGCGGAGCTGGCTGATGAAGTTGCGGTTATGCAGCACGGGCGGATTGTTGAGACCGCCGATGTATTCGAATTATTCGATCATCCCCGGCATGAATACACCCGGGAGCTGCTGGCAGCAAGGCCGCTGCTTCAGCTTAGTCCGCAGTTAGGGGGCCAGCTATGACTGGAATAGCGGCAGAATACATGCTTGAGGTCAGGGAAGTTACCCATACCTATGCTGCATCCCGCCGGTGGAGGCGTCCTGCGAAGCAGGATAATGTGTTGTCCGGCGTGTCTCTTCATATAGAGGAGGGAACCTGCCTGGGGCTGCTGGGATCAAGCGGAGCCGGTAAAAGCACACTGGGCCGGGTTATTCTCGGGCTGGAGCCGCCCCGCGCGGGCCAGGTGCTGATTCAGGGCCAGGATCTGTATAAGCTGAGCCCGCAGGCGCGCAGGACCATCCGCCGCGATCTGCAGGTGGTCTTCCAGGATTGTTATTCTGCCGTGAATCCCCGGATGACAGCAGAGCAGATTATTGGTGAGCCGCTGTCCAATTACGAGTCCTTGAGCGTTCAGGAGCAGAAGCGGGCGGTAGGTGAGCTGCTGGAGTGTGTCGGACTAAGCGCGGAAGACATGCAGAAGCAGCCCTACCAGTTCAGCGGAGGACAGCTGCAGCGGATCAATATCGCCAGAGCGATTGCGCTGAAGCCTAAGCTCATTGTATTGGATGAGGCGGTTAGTAGTTTAGATATGATTAACCAGGCGAATATTTTGCGGTTGCTGGGGGAGCTGCGGGTTGCGTTCGGTCTGTCATATCTGTTCATCACCCATGATATTAAGGCCGCCTGTATGATCTCAGACGCACTGGCTGTCATGGATCAGGGCAAGATCGTGGAATATAACGACAGCAAGGAGCAGTTCCTGCAGTCCTCTCATCCTGCGGTTCGGGGCTTACTCGATTCCATGCTTGCGGAGCATCCGAGGAACCGGCACAGGGAGCTGCCCGGTCTGTCGGATCTGTCAGGAGACTCTGCACAATAAGAATCCAAATCCGGTGAGCAACAGAGGAGACTACAGTCTCGCCTCTTGCTCACCTTTTTGTTCAAATATAGAATTTATATGCTGCACGCTATACATGATCCTTCTATTTAGAATGATTCGTCGTTGCTGAATGTGGCTGACGGATCGCCGGGAGGAGCAGGAGTGTATCTGATTTCACCAGTAAAGGCAGTATGCATGTGAGGGAACAGTATACATCGTGCTGGCTTGGGTAGTGCATAGCCTGAATGTATATCAAAAACAGTATACATTCTGCTCACATGCGGGCGCATGGCCTGAATGTATATCAAAAACAGCATACATTGTGCAGGCTCGCAGTCGCATAGCCCGAATGTATGTCAAAAACAGCATACATTGTGCTGACTCGCAGTCGCATAGCCCGAATGTATATCAAAAACAGCATACATTGTGCTGACTCGCGGTAGCGTCAAGAAGTTTGTGTAAAAGAGTAGAAGTGCCTCCCCCGGGTTACGGATTGGGATGTAGTGTTTCTGGGGGGAGGGGGAACCCCGACCCCCAGAAACTGGATTTCTCTGTTACGCCTCTTCCGGTGTGGGCAAAGAGGGGTAGCGTGTTTCGAATAGCTCTTTTAGCTTCTTTTTAACGGCATCCACT